>NZ_CP017014.1:2911980-3218474 GCF_001767395.1 Rhodococcus sp. WMMA185
AGGTTCATCGTCAACAGTTCCCGCCTGTTACATCCGATTCCGACGAGACGAGCGGAAGAAGTTCGGATCGCTCGACGCGCCAGCGCGATGGAGTGACCCACCGCACATGCAGCTGTCCGCAGCACCTACGATTGCGCTGAAGTAATCGTTACTGCCCGTACCACCTTTATCTGACTGGAGACAGCTCATGGCCAACCCCCTCGAAGCCAAAATCGACATTGCCGCGACCCCTCGAGAAGTGTGGGCAGTGGTGTCCGACCTGAAGAGGATGGGCGAGTGGAGCCCACAGTGCCGGCGCATGCGCGTCCTGGGCGGCATCGTTCAAGAAGGGACGAGAACGCTCAACATCAACCGCAAGGGCTTTATCGTCTGGCCGACGACCTCGAAGGTCGTCAAGTTCGAGCCCAACAAGGCGATCGCGTTCCGCATCCTCGAAAATCGCACCGTCTGGTCCTACGAACTCGAACCCAATGCCGGCGGAACGGCCGTCATCGAGCGTCGCGAGATACCCACCGATGTGTCAAGGGTGTCGCAGTTCCTGGTCAAGACCGTATTCGGCGGCAATGAGGACTTCGAGGTCGACCTCGTCAATGGCATGAACACCACACTCGCCCGCATCAAGTCGGAAGCGGAGAGAAAGTAACGCGGCGTCGGCGGCCCGCGTAATGCGGGCCCTTCGCGGGGCTTCATCAGGCACCTACGATGGTGCAGAAGTAAGCGTAACCATCCGTATCACTATTAGCCGCGTGGAGACAACTGATGGCCAACCCCCTCGAAGCCAAAATCGACATTGCCGCGACCCCTCGAGAAGTGTGGGCAGTGGTGTCCGACCTGAAGAGGATGGGCGAGTGGAGCCCAGAGTGCCGCCAGATGCATGTCCTCGGTGGCATCGTTCGAGAAGGCACGACAACCTTCAACATCAACCGCAAGGGCTTCATCGTCTGGCCGACGAGGTCCAAGGTCGTCAAGTTCGAACCGTACAAGGAGATTGCGTTCCGCATCCTCGAGCACGGTGCCGTCTGGTCGTACGAACTCGAACCCAACGCCGGAGGAACCACGGTCGTCGAGCGCCGCGAGATACCGACCGAGGCATCCACGCTGTCGCGGTTGGTCAAGACCCTCTTCGGCGGCGTCAAGACCCTCTTCGGCGACAGTGACGACAATGACGACTCCGACGTCGACCGCATCAACGGCATGAACACGACGCTCGCCCGCATCAAGGCGGAGGCTGAGAGGAAGTAACGCGGCTGCGGTCGCAGGGTCGAGCAAACCCCTCCGGCGACCGTCCGTTCGCAGATCAGTTCACCCGGGTGCGTACTCTCTACTGGACGCCTTGCGGCCGGTAGCGCTCACGTAATCTATGAGGGCTACCGGCAAAGCGCAGGTAGCACGTGAAGTCCGACATAGTTAGAGGAGCCCGTGGCACGCAAGCCGACACACCCTGGAACCCCACAAACCACGGGGGTACGGCACATCGCCGACCTCGTCCGGGGAACAATTCCACCTCTCCATCCGGCTGGGCTGCCCTTCGTTCTCGGCCCCCTGGGAGTGGCCGTTCTCGGCCGCAAGCGCACCTGGGTCCGTCGCGGGGCGATCGCTTCTGCCGCGGCGTGCGCCGCCTTCTTCCGGCACCCACATCGAGTGCCGCCCAACCGCACCGGCGTGGTGGTCGCACCCGCCGACGGTGAGGTCGCACTCGTCGACTCGGCCGTTCCGCCGAGTGAGCTGGACATGGGTACCGAACCACTCCCCCGGATCAGCATCTTCCTGTCGGTGCTGGACGTGCATGTCCAGCGCAGCCCCGTAGGCGGCGTGGTGCGGAAGGTCGTACACCGACCCGGACAGTTCCTCTCGGCCGACCTCGCCGACGCCAGCGAAGTCAATGAGCGCAACAGCATGCTGCTGCATACTCCCGAGGGCCACGACATCGCAGTTGTTCAGATCGCCGGATTGCTCGCTCGCAGGATCGTGTGCGACGCCAAAATCGGCGACACACTCCCGATCGGCGACACGTACGGTCTGATCCGTTTCGGCTCCCGCGTCGACACCTACTTCCCCGCAGGCACCACTCTGCTCGCCGAGCGTGGACAGCGGACGATCGGGGCCGAGACAGTCATCGCTCAACTGCCGTGATCGCCACCACGAGACAACGACGACGACGGCGGCCTCAGCAGGCAGTTCGGCTGCTGCCGAGCGTGGTCACGATCCTCGCCCTGTGCGCCGGGCTGTCCGGCGTCAAGTTCGCACTCGATGGCGACCTCGGCAGAGCGCTCGCGATGATCGGCGCAGCAGCGGTTCTCGACTCCCTCGACGGGAGGATCGCGCGGCTCCTGGACGCGACGAGCAAGATGGGTGCCGAACTCGATTCGCTGGCCGATTCCATCTCATTCGGTGTCGCCCCCGCTCTCATCCTCTACGTAACTCTGCTGGACGGTCAGAGCTTCGGCTGGATCCTGGCGCTGATCTACGCGGTCAGCATCGTGCTGCGACTTGCGCGGTTCAACACGCTGCTCGACGAAGACGACATCCCGGGCTACGAGAACGAGTACTTCACCGGTGTCCCGGCTCCGGCCGGTGCGCTGGTCGCGCTGACCCCGTTGGCAGCGACAGCCCAGTGGGGTGAGGGCTGGTGGTCGTCGTACCCCGTTGTCGTGGCATGGACTGTGCTCACCGCGGCCCTGATCGTCAGCAGGATCCCGACATTGGCCTTGAAGACCGTATCCGTGCCCCCACGCATGGCCGCCGGTCTACTCGTTCTCGTCGCGCTCGCGGCGGCGGCCCTGGTGACGTACCCCTATATCCTGCTGATCGCCCTCATCGCGGTGTACCTGGCGCACATCCCCTTCGCAGTTCGTTCAAAGCGTTGGGTCGCCGCCCGACCGGAGACGTGGGACATCAAGCCGGCCGAGAGACGCGCCATTCGCCGTCAGCCCGCCGGGCGCGGGCGGCGGTCGCCCGCACGTCTCGGGTTGCGGCGGCCCCGCGCCAGATAGCCACGTAGGCTCTACGGGTGACCTCACCGGAACTCGCGCTCACTGTCCGACTGAACACTTCGGCCGCCGATGCGCGACGCGGCGTCGTGCGGCTGCACCCGGAAGCCTTGGCCGCCCTCGGTATCCGTGAGTGGGATGCCATTTCGCTGGTCGGTGCCCGCCGGACCGCCGCGGTTGCCGGCCATGCACCGGCCGGAACCCCTACCGGGACCGCGCTCCTCGATGACGTGACGCTGTCCAACGCAGGACTGTCGGAGAACGCCACCGTCGTAGTGACACCGGTGACGGTGTACGGCGGAAAGACCGTGACGGTCAGCGGTTCGAATCTGGCTGTGAACTCCGTTTCCGACATCACCCTGCGCCATGCACTCCTCGGCAAGGTCCTCACCGTGGGCGACACCGTATCCCTGCTCCCACGCGACCTCGGTCCTGGAACCAGCACCCTGCCTGCCACGCAGGCACTCTCGCGAACGTTCGGTGTCGCGTGGACGTCGGAGTTGCTCACTGTGACCGGGGTCGATCCGACCGGTGGTCCGGTGAGCGTGCAACCCAACACCGCGGTCAGCTGGGGCGAGGGTCTGCGCACCATGACATCTGCCGCTACTGCACAGCCCGCCACCTCCGTGCAGGCGCGCATGGCTGCCGAGGTGCCGCCGGTTCCGGTCGATGATTTGATCGGCGCCCAAACCCAAGCCGCGAAGCTCACCGAGTGGCTGGGGCTCGCGCTCGACGAACCCGAACTACTTCGGAAGCTCGGTGCTTCACCTCATTTGGGCGTACTGGTGACCGGACCGGCGGGAGTCGGCAAGGCGACTCTCGCCCGTGCGACACTCGCCTCGCACCGCGTCGTGGAGCTCGACGGACCGAGTGTCGGCGCGCTCGAGGCTGATTCACGGCTACAGCGGGTCACGGCTGCCGCCGAGTCGATCCGTTCCGGCGGAGTCCTGTTGATCACCGACATCGACGCCCTCCTGCCCGCCACCCCCGAGCCCGCGTCAGCACTGATCGTCGATCAACTCCGCCGCGCGGTCGAAACCGTGGGGGTCGCGTTCGTTGCGACAACGGCGCACCCCGAATCGATAGACGCCAGACTGCGCGGACAAGACCTGTGCGATCGCGAGCTTGCTCTCACTCTGCCCAGCGCCGCAACCCGGAAGGCCCTGCTGGAACTACTTCTGCGAAAAGTCCCAACCGACGAACTCGCTCTCGACGCGATCGCTGCCCGCACACCAGGGTTCGTCGTCGCAGACCTCGCTGCGCTGTGCCGGGAAGCAGCCCTGCGCGCCGCATCGCGTGCCGTCAAGAGTCCCGCCGACCCGGTACTGGCACAGGAGGACCTTCTCGGCGCCCTCGACGTAATACGCCCACTATCGCGAACGGGCAGCGAGGAACTCGCGATCGGCAGTGTCACACTCGAAGACGTCGGAGACATGGCAGAGACGAAACGGGCGCTGACCGAGGCGGTCTTGTGGCCGCTGCAGCACCCTGATTCGTTCGCGCGACTGGGTGTGGATCCCCCGCGGGGAGTGCTGCTCTACGGGCCGCCCGGCTGCGGAAAGACGTATCTCGTCAGGGCACTTGCAAGTTCGGGACACCTGAGTGTGCATGCCGTCAAGGGCGCCGAACTCATGGACAAGTGGGTGGGTGCGTCCGAGAAGGCCGTCCGAGAACTATTCCAGCGTGCGCGCGACTCGGCGCCGTCACTGATCTTCCTCGACGAACTGGACGCCCTTGCCCCGCGGCGTGGCCAGAGTTCCGACTCCGGCGTGTCCGATCGAGTGGTGGCCGCGCTACTGACCGAACTCGATGGCGTCGAACCGCTTCGCGACGTGGTGGTCCTCGCCGCCACCAATAGGCCCGACCTCATCGACCCGGCACTGTTGCGGCCCGGGAGAATCGAACGGCTGGTGTTCGTGCCTCCACCGGACAGCGACGCCCGCCGCGCGATCCTGCGCACCTCCGGTAAGTCCGTTCCCCTTGCGGACGATGTCGATCTCGACGCACTCGCCGACGACCTCGACCGCTACTCGGCCGCCGACTGTTCGGCGCTCCTGCGCGAAGCGGCCCTCGCTGCGATGCGCCGCGACATCGAAGCTCCCGACGTCACCGCCGCCGACGTGGCGGAAGCCCGCAAGAAAGTACGGCCCTCGCTCGATCCCGAGCAGATGGCACACCTGAGGGAGTACGCGGAGTCACGCTGATCAGCTGAGTACGGTGGAAAAGGCCACTCGCTCGAGTACGGTGGAAAAATGGACTTCCGCGCACCCGTATCGGCTGCAGCGGCTGTCGCGTCCGGAGGCCTGGCCGGGTTCGTCCTCACCAATCCCCGCAACCGAGCGTGGATCATCAACGCGTCGGATCGCGAGATCGACCGATGGCTCAGCAGCCAGCCAACGGGCGTCGTGGCGGCGCTGGTCTTGGCCGTCGTCACCGTGGCCGGATTGCAGCGATCCGGCTCCCGGCGGGCATCATGGCTGGTGGCGGCCCTCTGCGCGCTCGTCCTGATCGGTGCACGCTGGGCGGTGCCCCAAGTGAGCGGCATCGATGCCCTGATCGTCCTGCACTTCGCCAAGACCTCGGCGGCCGGGATCCTCATTGGCTGCGCGGTCGCCGCGGTGTGGGGGCGCTGGTGGCCGCAGCTGGCGCTGACCCTCGGGGTGGCGATCGCCTTCGTCCTCGCAAGTGTGCAGAGACTGCCGCGTGCGGGGGCCGACTACCTCGAGCCGGCGACCGAGAGCACCTCCACGATCGGTGAACCTCCACTCTGGCTGCTGCTCGGAGTTCTCCTCCTCACGCTCATGGCGGCCGCCCTGGCTCAGCCGCGATTCCGTGTGCAAACACCCGAGGGCACCGTCTTGTTGACGGCCCTCGTCGGCGCGTTGGTACTTGCAGTCCTCAACCGAGTGCTCGGTGCGTGGATCGACGATCAGGAGTTCGGCGAGCCCATGACCGTGTGGATGATCGTCGCGTTGTCCATCGCGGTGCTTCTGGCATCCACAGCTGTGATCGCGCACAGATTCACCCAGGTCGATGGCCGCTTCCTTCTGACGGCGACCGGCGCGACCGCCGCCGCCGTGCCCGTCCTCGACGACCTCCGGGTACAACCGGTCACAACCTCTGCGCCCGCCCTGCTGGCGGTCGGCGTTCTCGCACTCGTGGCGGGAATCGGTGTCGCGGTCCGGGTCCCGCCGCACCGTCGCAAACCTGAGTGGGGACTGAGCCTCAGCGCCCTTGTCCCTTTGGTATCGGCCATTTGGCCAGCCTTCGGTGAGGACAGCGTTTCGCTCCTCCTCGAATTGGTTCTGCTGAATGTGGGTATCGGCTTCGCGCTCGCCGCGGCCCTGCCGGTATCAGCGCCCGTGGCCGCACTCGGCTTCGTGCTGCCGTTCGCGTCTTTGGTATTCGTGTCGGCGACCAACATTCCACGCAGCAGAGTCGTCTACTCGGGTGAATACGATTCGCTGGGACAGAGGATGATAACCACGGGCTTCGACGAACGGTTGCCGTCATCGCCCGCCTCTGCGGCGGCGTCCGATCACCTCGCGGGTGTGGCGATGCTGCTCGTGGTCGGCTTCTGCATCTACTGGGTACGTGAGCAGCACCGAGCATGGGGCGAGACGCAGCAGCGGGATTAGTCGAGCAGTCCGAGAGACTGCAGCCTCCGGAACACCAGCATCGAACCCGGTGCCACCTCAGACATTGCGGCGTACTCGTCGACGGTGAAGTACCGCAGTTCGGCAATCTCGCTCGTCGGCCGAGGCTCCGCGGTCAGTTCAGCGAGGAAGCACGTCATGTGCAGATCGGTACCCGCGGGATGACCGTAAGCCGGAGCTTCGAAGACGCCCAGCGGTTCGAGGGTGCCATCCACAATTGCGACGTCGAGTTCCTCCCGGATCTCTCGATGCAGCGCCTGTTCGGCGTTCTCGCCAGGGTCGATCTTGCCTCCCGCCATATAGAACGCGGACTTGCCGACAGACCTGGTCTGGAGGAGCCTCCTGTCGCGGACGTGGGCGAGCGCGGCTGTTCGGATTTCTGCGGGCACGCGCACACGATAGGGCAGTCTGCGCGGGGTTCTCCATCACACCGCGCCGGTTCCAGCGATCATTGGCCCCGCTAACCGAACCAGTACGATGTCAGTAAGCCCCACTTACAGCCCGCCCTACACAACACACAATGTTCGTGCCGACACCCCGCTGACCCCGACGGAGTGCCTTTGCTCGCTGTTCTGCTCGCCCATGCCATAGCCGCGGTTCTGTCTCCGCTCGTAGTGCGCAGGTTCGGCCGTAACGCTTTCTACCTTCTTTCCCTCGTTCCACTGGTCTCGCTCGGGTGGGTGTTCTCGCACTGGGGGACTGAGCAGACACTCTCCATCGAGTGGGTTCCCGGCTTGTCGATGAACATCGACTTCTGGTTCGATCCGCTCGCCGCGATCATGTCCGTCTTGGTGCTGGGCGTCGGCACACTCATCCTGATCTACTGCGCCCGCTACTTCACCGATGACGAGCCGAGGTTGGGCATCTTCGCCGCCGAGATGGTGGCATTCGCCGGGGCTATGTTCGGCCTCGTCGCCAGCAACAACATGCTGCTGCTGTTCACCTTCTGGGAACTGACGACGGTTCTGTCGTTCCTGCTGGTCGGTCATTACGCCGAACGTGCATCGAGCCGTCGCGCCGCGGGGCAGGCTCTCCTGGTCACCACAGCAGGCGGGCTGTCCATGCTCGTCGGCATCATCATCCTCGGCCAGGTTGCGGGCACCTACAACCTGTCAGAGGTGATCGAGGTCGCACCGCGTGGATGGCTGCCCGGGGTAGCGATCGTTCTGATCCTGGTCGGCGCACTATCGAAGTCCGCGATCGTTCCCCTGCACTTCTGGCTCCCCGGGGCGATGGCCGCCCCGACGCCGGTCAGTGGCTATCTACATGCCGCGGCCATGGTGAAGGCGGGCATCTACCTGGTGGCCAGGTTGGCCCCCGGATTCGCGGATGCGGCACCGTGGCGGGCCACGATCATCACTCTCGGCGTGCTGACCATGGTGCTCGGCGGGTGGAGAGCGACGAGATCGTACGACCTGAAGCTGCTCCTGGCTTTCGGAACCGTCAGCCAACTCGGTTTCATGATGGTTCTCGTCGGCCTGGGTACGCGGAACGCCGCGCTGGCCGGGATGACGATGATCGTGGCTCACGCGCTGTTCAAGGCGTCCCTGTTCATGGTGGTCGGGATCATCGACCACACGGCAGGCACCCGCGACATCCGCAAGCTCGCGCACCTCGGTCGACGAGCGCCGACGCTGGCGGCCTTCGCCGCGCTGGCCGCGGCGAGCATGGCAGGTCTGCCGCCACTGCTCGGATTCGTCGGCAAGGAAGCAGCCTACGACGCCCTGCTGGGCACGTCCGTCCTCGCGGACCCGGCACGACTTGCCACGGTCGCTGTGGTTGTACTCGGATCGATTCTCACGGTCGCCTACAGCGCACGTTTCGTGTGGGGAGCATTCGGCCGCAAAGCGCACCACTACCCGAGCGCCGCGGTGCGGAGTATGGGTGCCGTCAGCCCCGGTTTCCTCGCTGCTCCCGCGATTCTCTCCGTTCTGGGTCTGGCCGCCGGACTAATGGCCCCGCAACTGGAGACGCTGCTGACGCCCTACTCGAGCGCGCTGCCCGCAGCGGGCGCCACCGAGTACCACCTGGCACTGTGGCACGGATTCAACACCGTTTTGCTACTCACACTGCTGGTGATCGTCGCCGGCTTCGCCCTGTTCGCCGCACAGGGCTGGGCCCGCCGACTACATTTCGATTTTCTGCCCGTCGGCAACGCCGATCGGATCTACGACGCAACCTTGCGCGGCATGGACTCCCTGTCGATGCGGTTGACCGGTGCCACACAGCGCGGTTCGCTTCCCCTCACGCAATCGACCATTCTCGTGACCCTCGCAGTGGTGCCGTTGGTACTGCTGATCATCGGCACCAGAACCGGTGCCGACGTCCGGCTGTGGGATTCGTCGATCCAGTTCGCGATCGGCCTGATGATGGTAGCGGCCGCGATTGCCACCACAGTCATGCGCAACCGTCTCGCCAGCGCGATCCTGGTCGGGCTCACCGGCTACGGCCTCGGTGTCCTCTTCGCACTTCATGGGGCACCCGACCTCGCACTCACCATGTTCCTGGTCGAGACGGTGACTCTCGTCATCTTCGTGCTCGTCTTCCGGAAGATGCCGGCCGAAGTGGATGAGCGGAAATCGATCGGGTTCAAGCTTCCGCGGGCGCTACTTGCCGTGGCGGTGGGTGCCACCATCACGACCATCGGCGCGTACGCCGTCAACGCCCGTAACACCACGCCGATCTACGAGAGGCTCCCCGATGCCGCCTACTATCTCGGCGAAGGCAAGAACGTCGTCAACGTCCTGCTTGTCGACATTCGCGCGTGGGACACACTCGGCGAAATATCGGTGCTGCTCGTCGCCGCCACCGGAGTCGCGAGCCTGGTGTTCCGCAACCGCCGCTTCGGCAGTGCGCCGCGGGTGTCCGACGCGACAGGCGCCGAAGTAGTTTCGCCGCCTTCGCAGTCGGAGACCACGTGGCTGCTCGCCGGGGACCTGATCGACCCGAAGCATCGATCACTGGTCGTCGAGGTGACGACCCGCCTGATCTTCCCGGCCATCATGGTGATGTCGTTGTACTTCTTCTTTGCCGGCCACAACGCTCCTGGTGGCGGTTTCGCCGGCGGACTGACGGCCGGACTTGCATTGGTGCTGCGCTACCTCGCAGGTGGACGATACGAACTCGGCGAGACGGTGCCGGTCGATGCGGGGAAGCTCCTCGGCTTGGGCCTCACCCTGGCCGCGGGCACCGCGGTAGTGTCGCTGTTCTTCGGCGCCCCGGCGCTGTCCTCCGCGGTCTTCGAGGTGACGCTGCCATTGATCGGTCACGTGAAGATGGTCACGTCGCTGTTCTTCGACCTAGGTGTGTATCTCATCGTCGTCGGTCTCGTGCTCGACATCCTCCGTAGCCTCGGGGCCCGCCTCGACGCGAAGATCGAGGTGAATCAGCGATGAGCGCCGACATCGGATTCCTGATCATCGTCGGCGCACTGCTGTCGGCCGGCACCTATCTGCTCATCGAGCGCAGTATCACCCGGATGCTCCTGGGCCTGCTCCTGTTCGGCAACGGGATCAATCTGCTGATCCTGACGTCGGCCGGTCCAGACGGCAACCCGCCGATCGTCGGCCGCGATTCGATTCACGAGTCGATAGCCGATCCCCTCGCCCAGGCAGTGATCCTGACGGCGATCGTCATCACGATGGGTATCGCCGGATTCGTCCTCGCGCTCGCCTACCGCTCGTTCACGATCACCACCCAGGACGCTCTCGAAAACGACCAAGAAGACACCCGGGTCCTGAGACGGCGTTCACGTGCCGAGGCTCCGGACCGCGACCGCTCTGACGACCCGATCACCGGCGAGCCCAGCTTCGGTGGCGACGCATTCGACCAGGACGGACATCCCATCCCGCTGGACAAACTGAAGAACCTCGAGGACCTCGAATCGTATGAGGGTCTTCACGAGGGCGACTTCGAAGGCGAGGAAGACGGAAAAGATACCGACACAGCCGAGATCGGGGAGAAGCCGTGACTATATCCCCGAACATCATCGGAACCCTCGCGCCACTGCCTGTCCTCATCCCGATGCTCGGCGCGGCTGCCACGATGGTTCTCGGTCGTCGCCCCCGTGCCCAGCGGGTCATCACACTCGTCGCGCTGATCTCCGTGCTCGTCGTGTCCGGGCTGCTCCTTTATCTCGCCGACCGTGACGGGACCACGGCAATCCAGGTAGGCGGCTGGGAATCCCCGATCGGGATCACGTTGGTAGTCGACCGGCTGTCTGCGCTGATGCTGGTCGTCTCGTCGATCGTGCTGCTCGCCGTCATGGCGTACGCAGTCGGTCAGGGCATCCGCGACGGCAGCGACGACCAACCTGTCTCCATCTTCCAACCCACCTATCTGGCGCTGACGGCAGGCATCTCCAACGCGTTCCTCGCCGGCGACCTGTTCAACCTCTTCGTCGGATTCGAGGTGCTGCTCGCCGCAAGTTTCGTGCTGCTGACACTCGGGGCGAGCGCCGACCGGGTCCGTGCGGGTGTCTCGTACGTGATGGTGTCGATGCTGTCGTCGCTGATCTTCCTGGCGGGAATCGCCTTCGCCTACGCGGCGACCGGAACACTCAACCTCGCCGACATGGCTACCCGTCTCGACGGCATCCCATCCGGGACACGCGCGGCGATCTTCGGCGTGCTACTCGTGGCGTTCGGCATCAAAGCCGCCGTCTTTCCGTTGTCGGCGTGGCTACCCGACTCCTATCCCACTGCCCCTGCTCCTGTCACCGCCGTGTTCGCCGGCCTGCTGACCAAGGTCGGCGTCTACGCGATCATTCGTACTCATTCGCTACTGTTCCCCCAGGGCGATCTCGACAACCTGCTGATGGTGTGCGGCCTTCTGACGATGCTCGTCGGCATTCTCGGAGCCATAGCGCAGACCGACATCAAACGTCTGCTGTCCTTCACACTGGTCAGTCACATCGGCTACATGGTGTTCGGCGTTGCGCTGTCCACTCAGGAGGGTCTCTCGGGCGCCATCTACTACGTGGCCCACCACATCCTCGTGCAGACCACACTGTTCCTCGTGGTTGGTCTGATCGAACGACAAGGCGGATCTTCGTCGCTGCGCCGCCTCGGTGGACTCGCTGCCGCCAGCCCGGTCCTCGCCATCGTCTTCCTTGTGCCTGCGCTCAACCTCGGTGGTATTCCGCCGTTCTCGGGATTCATCGGCAAGGTCGCGCTGCTGCAGGCTGGCGCCGAGGACGGGAGCACTCTGGCATGGATTCTCGTTGCCGGCGGCACCGTAACCAGCCTGCTGACTCTCTACGCCGTCGCGCGCGTGTGGGCCAAGGCGTTCTGGCGGGCCCGGGCAGATGCCCCGGAAGGTGATCTCGCCGATGTCGGGCCGTCCGCATTGCTCGACGAGTCCGACGTAGTCATCGCCTACGACGATCGCCCCGACGTCGGCCGTATGCCTGCAATGATGTTGATACCCACTATCGCGCTCGTCGCGGTGGGGGTAGCGATGACGGTCTTCGCCGGGCAGATCATCCATATCAGCGATCGCGCGGCGAGCGATCTGCAGGACCGCTCGATCTACATCGACGCAGTCCTCGGCGGTCACGTCGGCGAAGCGCAGGAGGCACCCCGATGAAACGCGAGAGAATTCTCCGCCTCGTCTCACTGTTGTGGCTCACCGCGGTGTGGATCCTGCTGTGGGGCAACGTGAGCTTCGCCAACATCATCGGCGGACTCGCAGTGGGCGTCCTCATCACCGTGCTCATGCCCCTGCCGCAAGTGCCGGTGGAGGGCAGGGTGCACATCCTTCCCCTGCTGCAACTGATGGTGATGTTCGCGTACTACGCGATCCAATCAAGCCTCCAGGTCGCCTGGTTGGCACTTCGACCCGGACCGCTGCCTGCCACCGGCGTTCGGCGCTACCAGCTGGGCATCAAGTCGGATCTGGTGCTGACTCTGTGTATCGATCTCCTCAACCACATTCCAGGCACCATGGTCCTCGAGATCGACCAGGAGAAGAGGGTCGTCTACGTTCACGTCCTCGACATGGGCTCCGAGAAGGCAGTCCGACAGTTCTATCGCACAGTCGCGCATCTGGAACGGTTGTTCATCGCGGCCTTCGAGCGGGACTCTGACTGGAAGCCGAGCGCCTGGCGAAATACTGACCTGGAGTACGACTACCACTCGCAGGAGAACAATTCATGACAGTCGTCGCGATCATTTCCGGGACGATCCTGGTCGTCGCCGCACTACTGACGACCTATCGTCTCCTGGACGGCCCCAACTCACTGGATCGGCTCGTCGCGCTCGACACGTTGATCGCACTCTTCATGGGTGGGCTCGCCGTCTGGGCTGCTTATACGGGAGATTCCACGATCGTGCCTGCCATCGTCGCACTGTCTCTGATGGGCTTCATCGGTTCGATTTCGGTGCCACGCTTCCGGGTGCGTGACAAGTGAGCACCGCATTGAACGTCATTGGTGCCGCGCTGATGCTGTGCGGTTCCCTGTTCTCACTGACAGCAGCGATCGCCATCGTTCGATTCCCGGACACTTTGCGACGCATGCACGCCGCCACCAAACCTCAAGTGGTGGGTCTCATCATGATCCTTGTGGGAACCGTCATCGAACTCCGGGGAAATGTCGACATCTGGATGTTGATCCTGGCCTGCATCTTCATCCTTTTGACGGCTCCGGTGATCGCACACCGGGTCGGCCGGGTGGCATATCGAGAGCAAGAGGGGCAGGCGGGGACGGCACACCCGCCGGGTGTCGACAACCCGTGAAGCGGCGGGAGGGTGTAATCGACCCGTTCGAAGGGCATCACCCCCCAAGCTCCTTCACCAGTGCGTCGACCACAGCGACCAAATCGCCTCCAGTCTCTGCGGCGACACGCCGTTGCCGTTGATAGGAGGCTCCCCGGCGCGGAATCTCAGCGACACTAGCCAATTCGTCTGCGCAGCCCAGTCGCGCTGCGGTCGGTGCCAGCTTCTCGAGCAAGTCGTTCAGATCGTCGGTGACGAGACGCTCGTTGCTGTCCTCGTCGAGAATGATCTCGGCATCGAGCCCGTACCGTGCGGCTCGCCATTTGTTTTCCTTGACGTGCCACGGCTGCAGGTTCGGCAGCCTCTCGCCCGCCTCGAAACGCCGGTCCAAATCGACGATCAGACAGTGCACGAGGGCGACAAGGGAACTGAGCTCCGCGCGCGTAGGGATCCCGTCGAAGACACGGACCTCGATTGTCCCCCACTGCGGCGCAGGCCTTATGTCCCAGTGCATCCCACCGATCTTGGTGATCACACCAGTCTTCATCTGGTCGCTGATGAAACCCTCGTACTGCGC
Organism: Rhodococcus sp. WMMA185; assembly: GCF_001767395.1. Lineage (NCBI taxonomy): Bacteria > Bacillati > Actinomycetota > Actinomycetes > Mycobacteriales > Nocardiaceae > Rhodococcus > Rhodococcus sp. WMMA185. The sequence continues at coordinate 2,925,918 of NZ_CP017014.1, forward strand.
CCAATTCGCGAACTGGTACGGAAGCCCCGCCGTCGGTAGTTGCTGGAACATGAGCGCACGGTTGCTCGCATATCCGGTGTCGACTCCTCCCCACATCGGTGAAGACGCGGACAACGCCAGCAAGTGCGGATACTGCTGCAACAGGGCATTGAGGATCGGGAACACCTTCAGCGGCGAAGATACACCGACATGCACGTGCACACCCCAGATCAGCATCTGACGGCCCCACCACTGGGTACGCTCGATCAGCTCGTCGTAATCCGGTGTGCGCGTGACCAACTGGGAAGACCAGCGGGCGAATGGGTGTGTGCCCGCGCAAATGAGATCGACCCCGAGAGGATTCGCCGCACGACGCAGCAGGTCGAGCGACTCACCCAGGTCGTCCATCGCCTCACCGACGGTGGAGTGGATTCCGGTGACGAGTTCGACGGTGTTGCGCAGAAGTTCCTTCGTGATACGCGGATTCCCCGGCCCCGCCAGATCCTCCACGGCGGCGAACACTTCCGCCGCCGTGTTGGAGAGATCTCGCGTAACTCTGTCGACCAGCGCGATCTCCCACTCGACACCGAGTGTCGGCCGAGGGGATCCGGGAAAGGGAACTACCACGATACCGATCCAACCACAGGCCAGGGCGCATGGCAGCACACATCCGCCCCGGAATCTACCGGGACATCACACGGTCTCAGCTCACGTGGATGACACCGCAGGCTACGCGAGCGCCCGCATCCCCGGTGTCCAGGGTGACCTGATCCGGAGCAGGTGCGTAACGAGCGGGGATGTTGCCGAAGTTGTCGGGACCCGCGTGGATCATGATTGCGGTACCGGTGTCGCCGTTCTCGAGATCCTCGACCGTGAAGGAATCTGTGGTGGTGACCAATTCGGCCGTACCGTCAGCCAGCACCTGTATCGAAGTGAGGTCGCCGCTTGCGGGGTGACCAGAGCGACCGTCCACCTGGAAGTGTCCGCCTGCGGACAGGAAGTCGCCGGGTTCGCCGCCGGTGGGCGCGACCGAGTTCGGCTCGCACGCTCCGATCGAATGGACGTGGAAGCCGTGGAATCCGGGCGTCTGATCCTCGACCGACGTCGTAACCGTTACGTGGTCGCCGTCCTGCCGGAACGTGACAGAACCCACCTCGGCACCGTCGGCATCCCTCAGCGTCGCGGTGGCAACACCAGCCCCACCGGACCCGTGCGAATCGCTGGGGGCATCGCCGGGAGCGCCCACGGCACCAGGGTCCGCCGCACCCGTCCAGACCGGAGGGGTGGTGCCAGGAATGTCGCTCGGCTCCTCACTATTGCTGCATGCGGCTAGCCCGAATGCAGCAATGGCCACAACTGGGGTGACTTTGCGCCAGGACATCCGCCGGGAAGAACTCGAGGCCATCAAACCGCTCCTTTGAGGTGGCAAAGAACTGCGACTGATCATAACGGCAGCGCTCGGCGCACCTGCGTCCGGTCTACGACGCAGCGGTGACGATGACGATCACGCCCTCGGGCAGATCGTCGATACCCGGGAACCGCGGCTCGGCGGATACATCGAGCTGAGAAGCGATCTCCGTCGCTGCCTCCTGCTCCGCGGCGGAAGTTCCGTAATAGACAGTGGTTTCGGAGACGGCACTGTCGCTGTAGTTGCCCGTTTCCGAAACCGTCCAACCCAAGTCCGTCAACCTTGCGGCAGTCTCGCCGGCGAGACCATTGACACTGCTGTTGTTGAATACCGAAACCGAGACCGACCTCACATCCGCCGACTCGGGTGTGGTCGCGGCAGGGGGAGCCGTCTCGGAAGCCTGCGCCGCGCCCACTGCTCCCGCGGGCGCGGTCGTACTGGCCTCAGTCGGTGTCGCGGCGGTTTCCTCGGAGTTCGAGCCTGCCAGGGACGCGAACCCGATACCTGCGAACAGAATGGCAAGGGCTATCAGCACCATTGCAAGGGCACGCAGAGGCGGGCCGGAGGATTCGGGTCTCGGAGTGCTCACGATGTCGACCTTAGCGATGGAGTGCTAGGTGGCATCGAAGTTACGTGACATCGAATCCGAGGCGGCGCGCGGCGCGGGCTTTTTGCCTGCTCGCTCGAAGTCTGCGTAGCCGCTTCACGAGCATCGGATCTGCTGCGAGCGACTCCGGGCGGTCTACCAGTGCGTTGAGGACTTGGTAGTAGCGCGTCGCGGACATATCGAAAAGTTCCTTGATCGCGTCTTCCTTGGCGCCGGCGTACTTCCACCATTGACGCTCGAAGGAAAGGATGTCGCGTTCCCGACGGGTGAGACCGTCGTCACCGATGTCCTCGGCCCTTGTCAGGTTGTTCTCGTCGGTGCGCTCAGATTGATTCCGATTTCGCGCTGTTGCAGCGTCCATCTCACTCCTCGACTAGCTCTCGCCCGACCTCAGCGAAACCACGCTCCCCCGACTCCTCGATCCCGTGGCCGACCGAGAAACGAATCACACCGCTGTATTTCAGTGACTATTCAACCACGACGAGGGCCACAGGCAGTGCCAACGGCCCGGGCGCGCCGCGCTATCCTTGGCAAACATGGCCATTCTCCCCATCCGGATCGTGGGCGACCCGGTGCTGCACGAACCCACCCAAGAGGTATCCCTGTCACCTGCGGAACTCGCCGAGATCATCACCGACATGTACGACACGATGGACGCCGCAAACGGTGTCGGTCTCGCAGCCAATCAGGTCGGCCTGCCGCTGCGAATATTCGTCTACGACTGCCCTGACGAGCGAGAGGACGGCCGAACCAGCGGGCGCCGGGGCTGCGTCGTCAACCCCGTTCTAGAAACCTCGGAGCGCCCGGAGACCATGCCGGACCCGGAAGACGACCTCGAGGGCTGCCTCTCCGTGCCGGGCGAGCAATTCCCCACCGGTCGAGCCGACTGGGCGAAGGTCACGGGCACGGACGCCGACGGAGCTCCCGTCGAGATTGAGGGTTACGGTCTCTTCGCCCGCATGCTTCAGCATGAGGTGGGCCATCTCGATGGGCTCCTGTATCTCGACATGTTGATCGGCCGCAACGCGCGTGCGGCGAAGAAGACCATCAAGCGCGAAGGATGGGGCGTACCCGGTCACAGTTGGACCCCTGGAACGGTCGAAGACCCGTTCGGCCATGCGGGCTGAACATCCGCTCGGTAGCCGGGTGGTGATGCGATATGCGTTGCCACCCGGACACAGCCATCGGATGACCGATGTCATCGGCACTTTGGAAAGTGTCGAGCCGTTGGTGATCGTCCGCGCTGCGCACGACACCCTTGTCGAGGTGGAACCTGAGCGCGTGCTTGCACTCAGGACGATTCCTCCGCGTCCGATACGGACGAGCGAGATCCGTTCCCTCGAAATCGCATCCGTCGACGGTTGGCCGGGCGTCGAGCAGGCGTGGATCGACGGGTGGCTCGCCCGATACGGCCACGGCTTCACCGGACGCGCCAACTCGGCGAGCCCTCTCGGCGACCGCGGCACTGTCGGGAGTTTGAACGACACCTCGGCCCGAAGCACACTTGCACGCCTTCGCGCCTGGTACGACGAGCGCGGCCTCCCGCTGCGGCTACTGATCCCGGATCGTATGGGAGACGTCCCGCGCGACTGGGAGGTCAGCAGAGAAGTGGTCGTGATGGCGGCCGATATCGAGGATCTGGCACTACCGGAGGGTCCGCGATCGGCCGTCGTGACCGACCAACCCGATCCCGACTGGCTCGCCCTGTACCGCTACCGCGGGTCTGCACTGCCCGATTCCGCGATCGACGTTCTGAACTCGGTCCAGGGTGGCACCCTCGGCTTCGGCCGGATCAGCGCAGACGATTCGACGCTGCTTGCGGTTACGCGCGGCTGCGTGACATCTGTACCCGACGGTCGTCTCCGCGTCGGCCTCACCGCGGTCGAGGTGGCCGAGACTCACCGTCGGCAGGGAATCGGCACCCGGATCTGCGGTGACATGGTCAAATGGGGGCACGAGCACGGCGCCACCCAGGCGTATCTGCAAGTCGCCGCCGAGAACGAGGCCGCCCAGGCGATGTATCGAGGAATCGGCTTCCGCACGCACCATCACTACCGCTACGCCACCGATCCCGGCGGCAAGCGGGGTGTCGGAGCTTAGCGCTAGTCTTGCTCCCGTGCGTATCGCAACCTGGAACGTGAACTCTGTCCGTGCTCGTACCGACCGGATTCTGGACTGGCTACAGCGGACCGACACCGACGTGCTGGCGATACAGGAAACCAAGTGCAAGGACGATCAGTTTCCATACGAGCGCTTCCGGGAAGCGGGCTACGAAATAAGCCACGTCGGCCTGAGCCAGTGGAATGGTGTTGCGATCGCGTCGCGCGTCGGGCTCGAGGACGTGCAGATCGGCTTCGAAGATCAGCCCGGGTTCCACAAGGATCCTGAGGTAGCACCAGTCCAGGAGGCGCGAGCGATAGGTGCAACCTGCAACGGCGTCCGGGTGTGGAGCCTCTACGTGCCGAACGGCCGCGAGCTTACCGACCCGCACTACACCTACAAGCTCGACTGGCTGGCCAAGCTGCATACCGATGCGGTCGGGTGGCTGCAGGAAAATCCGGATGCACAGATCGCGCTGATGGGCGACTGGAATGTAGCCCCCACCGACGAGGATGTGTGGGATCCAGCTCTGTTCGAAGACAGGACCCATACATCCGTACCCGAACGTGAGGCGTTCTGGGCTTTCGTCGAATCCGGGTTCGCGGACGTTGTCCGGCCACACACCCCCGGACCTGGGGTCTACACCTACTGGGACTACACGCAGTTGCGATTCCCCAAGAAGCAGGGCATGCGGATCGACTTCGTCCTCGGCTCACCGGCGCTGGCCAACCGCGTCGACAAAGCCGAGATCGATCGGGACGAACGCAAGGGCAAGGGCGCCAGCGATCACGCGCCGGTCATCGTGGACCTCTGCGATTGAGGACGTGCCGCTTCATCGCATAGACAGCTTGCGGTAGCGGCACGCTCGACGATGGAACACTAGTCGGGCACGAGCACGTCCAGCCTCTCCGAGTTCCGTGCCAGGTATCGCTGCACATACGTGCAAATCGGACGCACTTTCCAGCCACGAGCAAGGGCCGAGTCCAAGGCCTCACGCACAAGAACTGCAGCAAGCCCACGACCGCTGAATTCCTCTTTGACGACGGTGTGCATGAAAGCAATCACCTCGCCGGATTCGGTGTTGAATCCGGGGATCTCACCCTCGTCTCGATAGCCGAGGATGCCCACCAGTTCGTCCCCGAGCCACAGATCGAATCGTTCATGTGCAGGGTTGTCGAGCACGCGAGCATCGCTGATACTCACGCTCCCGCTCGACTCGGAACTGTTCGAACTGTGATTCATGCCACTATGAAAGCAGTAAGACGACGTTCTCGCTAGTGCAATTTCGGGTTTCATTTTTCATTTCCAAAAGGTGTCCGGATACGGCCGGATCGTCAGCGCGCGACCGGCGCGATGAGATCCCGGTACTCGGGGTGAGTTGAGACGAACCTCTGCACGTACTTGCACACGGGCTGCACCTGCCAGCCGTACCGACGGGCCAGATCGAGCGCGCCCCCCACCATGACGCCCGCGAGTCCACGGTGACCGAAGTCCTCCACGATCACCGTGTGCATGAACGAGACGACGGGTCGATGCTTCCGCACGATCGCCGGCCTCGTTGGTGGCACCCCAAAGCCTGTCCCGGCGGGCGCCTTCGAGAGGTCGAAGTATCCGAGGATCCCGACCAGATCACCACTCAGACGCAGTTCGAAGCGATTTTGATCGGAATTGTCGACAATGTCTATGACCTGCTGATCCGTCAGCATTTCGTCCTCCTAGGGTATGCGCCCGTTACCAATCTGTGACGCGACCCACCCTTTATACCGATGCCCCTCGGCCCTGTCTCACTTTCTCTCGAATGAACTGTCACAGAGATGGCGGACGGTTATGTTGAACGGCTACACCTGCTGGCGATCCATAGCCGCCGCAGCGTCAAAAGTGGCCGATCCGCCACAGCGTCAAAAGTGGCCGATCCGCCACAGCGTCAAAAGTGGCCGATCCGCCACAGCGTCAAGAGTGGCCGAGCCGCCACAGCGTCAAGAGTGGCTGAGCCGCCACAGCGGGGACACGGGACCATGCCCGGCGCCCAGACCGTAGGACGCTTCCAGACATTTGGTGACCCATTCCTTGCCGAACGCCACCGCGTCGGGAACCGACCACCCGTGAGCCAGGGCGCTTGCGATCGCCGCGGCGAAGCTGTCACCGGCGCCGTGATCGTTGCCGGTGTCGAATCGCGGACTTGTGAACTCGACGAAGCTGTCGCCGTCGAACAGTAGGTCGGTGCTCGACGAGGAGGTACGAAGATGACCACCCTTCACGATCGACCACTGCGCTCCGAGTCCATGGAGGGCCTCGGCCGCCTGGCGTGCGGTGGCGTCGTCTACGACGTCTATGCCTGTGATGAGGCGGACCTCGTCAAGGTTCGGTGTCACTACCGTAGCGATCGGAATGAGCGTGTTTCGCACCGCATCGAGCGCCTCTGCGTGCAAGAGCGGATCTCCGTGCATCGACGCGCACACGGGGTCGACCACGAGCGGAACCGGTTGATCATGGCCGATTCCGACCTCAGCACATACGCCCGCGACGGCTTCGATGATCGCCGTCGAAGCCAGCATACCCGTCTTCGCGGCGCCGACCCCGATGTCGTCGACCACGCAACGCACCTGTGCTGCCACCGTTTCCGGGGGAATCTCATGAAATCCACTGACGCCCACCGAGTTTTGCACCGTCACCGCCGCGACCGCGACGCATGCGTGGACGCCGCACAACGCCATCGTCCGCGAGTCCGCTTGTATCCCGGCACCACCACCCGAATCGGTTCCGGCGATGGTGAGGACACGAACTGGGGTCTGGCCGTTTGGGCTCAGGGGCAATAGTTTCACGACTAGGAACCCTACCGATTCGCGATGGTGCCTGATACGCCGGAATTACACACGTCGAGCCCGTAAAGGCCTGGCATCACCGGCCGGCACGCGCGTTCACCCGATCCTCTCCGGTAGGCACACCGTTCGGTCCGGCGAGCGAATCTGCATACACCCCGACCGCATAGGCGACGGCGGTAGCATTCTTTGCCAGAACGAGCGGGTCGACGTTGTCGATCGTGTCGCTCGGGCCGTGGTAGTTCGGGTCGAACGGCGCGTGCGGTCTCCCGCCCCACTTCTGGACCTGCGCGTCGGTTTTCAGCTGCTCGGCGCCGCTGAACACGCCACCTGTCGGAATCCCGCGGTCGAAGAAGGGGGCGTAGTCGGATCTGCCGTCGAATGCGGCGCCCTCGACGGCGGTGCCCCCGCCCTCGAGGAATTGGATGAACGTCCGCTCGATGCCCGCGGAGCCCTCGGGGCCGGGACCACCCCCGAGCCGGTCGGAGTCGTCACCGTCGTAGGCCAGGAATGCTGCGTTCTCCGAACCGAGCATGTCGAAGTTCATGTACAGCGCGATGTCGTTGCGTTCAGCGTCGCTGAGACCGTTCACATAGGCCTTCGAGCCGATCAAACCCTGCTCCTCGGCACCCCAAAACGCGAATCGCACGGCATTCGTGATTTCGGGTGAGCCACCCAACTGGACGGCCGTCTCGAGGATCGCGGACACGCCGCTTCCGTTGTCGTTCATGCCGGGACTGTCCGGGACGCTGTCGAGGTGGGCGCCGACCATCACGACGTCGTCGGTCGCCCCGGTCTTGGTCTGGGCGATGACGTTACGCTCCGTGCCCGACTCGGTGGCGGTGTCCAGTGTCAGCGTCACGTCACCCCCAGCCTGCTCCAACGCGGCGCCGTCCGCCGTGCTCACTCCACCGGTCGGGATCCTTCCCGCCCCCGGATCACCGAGAGTTGCGTCGTCGAGGGGGCCTTCCTCATTGTTGACGACAATTACAGCAGCGGCGCCTCGATCGGCAGCAACCTGCTGCTTGTCCGCGAATGTACATACACCACGGTCCACCAGAACGACTGCCCCGGTGAGGTCGAGGCCGTCATAGTCCGTGGCCTCACATCCGGGACTCTCGTCCTTCGTCGCAGAAACCAAGCGGCCGACGACCCCTTCTGGTCCGGTCGACGGCGAATAGTTCAGCGCATGCACCTCGAAGTCGAGGCCGTCCGACGTCAAGTCCGCGGCATTCACGTGGAACTTCTGGAACTCGAACTCCGGGGTCTGTACATCGAAGCCGCTGTCTTCGAGAATTCCCGCCACGTAGTCGACGCTGGCGGCGTAGCCGGAGGTTCCCGAGGCTCGGTTGCCGTCGTTTTCGTCGGCGATCCTCTGCAGTTCCTCTAAATGCCTCATCACACCGTCCTGGGTGACCGAGGCGGCAAGAGCGCTTGCGTCGAGCGGAGGCGCACCGGATTGCGTCTCCGTGTCGAGCGGAGGTGCACCGGATTGCGTCTCCGTAGTACACCCTGCCAGGACAAGTGCAGCGGCCACCCCAACCGCCAAAACTGCCGTTTGCCGCATGGTCGGAAGCCTAGCCGAGAATTCGCTCGATAGCCGGGGCGCGCAAGCTTCGCCCCGGCTATCAGGCGTTTCAGGCGTCGCGCTTGTTCACGACCACCAGACTGGCGCCGAAGATCACCAGCACCACGACCGCGAAGTAGGCGAGGCTGCCCCAGGGACCCCAATGGAAGTCGATACCCTGCGATGATCCCAAGAAGTTGTTGGCGTTGAAGAACGGCAGGAAGGGCATGACCTTCTCCCCGAAAGAGCCGAACAGAAAGAACAGGCTCTCGATCAGCAACGGCCACAGCAGTAGCAGCGCTATTGCGCCGGCCGACTGGCGCAGCAGCGCGCCGACGCCGACCGCAAGCACGACACACAGGAACGCGTAGATCGGCACCCCGTAGATCGTCCGCAACGCGGCACCATCCGACAGTGAGAGGCCAGCTCCCGCCTCCGCCCCCGCGGTCGCCTTGGCGGTGGCGTAGGCGCCAAAGGTCAGAACGAAAGTCAGCACGGCACCGAACACTCCGATCAGACCGGCCTTCGCGATGAGCACAGATGCCCTGTTCGGCATGGCCTGGAATGTGGTGCGGATGACCCCGAACCGGTATTCGCTGGTCACCGTTAGGGCTGCCAGAATCATGAGGACGGACACACCGAACCCGGAAACCCCGATGACGGCATCGGGCAATTGCAGGAGGACGGGTTCGAAGACCGGTTCCTCACCCGCAGCGATCTGGTTGTTGACGGAATCGAAGCCGGACCTCGAGACCCACCCCATGAGTGCCGCGAGGCCAAGACCCAGCACGACGATGATTGCCGTGCACCACCACGGCGAACGCGTCGAGGTGATCTTGATTCGTTCGGCATTGAGAACAGCCATTAGTGAGCACCTTTCGTGGATTCGTCAACGCTCTCGGCGTGGTACTGCACATCGTCGCCGGTCAGCTTCATGAATGCCTCCTCGAGCGATCCACGCTGAGATGCCAACTCGTGCAGGACAATGCCCTCCGCGCCGGCAACAGCTCCGACCACCTCGGTGGACGAATTCACGACCAGGAGAGCCTGCTCTCCGCCTGATCCATCCTCGCGGACGGTAAGCCCCTTGGAGGTCAGGGCGCTGCGCAACGCATCCAGCTGCGGACTTCGCACCCGGACGGTTGCTTCCGAGGACTTGCTGACGAACTCCGACACCGTGGTGTCGGCGATCAGACGTCCTCGCCCGATCACCACCAGATGTTCTGCGGTCAAGGCCATTTCGGAGAGAAGGTGACTCGAGACCAGAACGGTGCGCCCCTCAGCCGCGAGGCGCTGCATGAAGTTGCGGACCCAATGGATACCCTCCGGGTCGAGACCATTGACCGGTTCGTCGAACAGCAGCACCTTGGGGTCGCCGAGCAGTGTGGCGGCCAAGCCGAGGCGCTGGGACATGCCGAGGGAGAATCCGCCCGCCTTCTTCCGGGCCACCTCGCTGAGGCCGACGAGGTGCAGCACCTCGTCGACCCTGCTCTTGGGCAGAGAGTTGGATGCGGCCATCCACTGTAGGTGGGCGCGAGCAGAGCGGTTGGGGTGCACCCATTTCGCGTCGAGCAGTGCCCCTACCGTCCTCAGCGGCTGGACCAGTTCGCCGTACGGTTTGCCGTCGATCAAGGCGGTTCCCGCAGTTGGCCGATCCAGGCCGAGGATCATGCGCATCGTCGTCGATTTTCCTGCACCGTTCGGGCCCAGGAAACCGGTGACCATTCCCGGCTTCACCGTGAACGACAGATTGTCTACTGCCTTCGTCTCACCGAAGGTCTTCGTCAGTCCCTTCACTTCAATCATGGTGAAAGCATGCCGGAACCGCCGGGCGGCGCGAATCGCCCCCCGGTCTACATTTGATTCGTCCCCAGGTACCGGTCGCACCCCGATCCGACCCCGGCGCGGCCCCTAGGACGACGCTTGTGCCCAGAACCGTTTGGGAATTCGCCCGGCGTGACGCGCCTGGTATCCGGCAGCCACCGCCCCACGCATCGCCGATGCCATGAGTACCGGATCCTTCGCCCGGGTCACCGCCGTAGCCAACAGAACGGCGTCGCAGCCGAGTTCCATGGCAAGAGTGGCGTCGCTGGCCGTTCCGATGCCGGCATCGAGGATCACCGGCACACCTGCGCGCTCGACGATCATCTCGATGTTGTGCGGGTTCGCGATACCCAACCCGGTGCCGATCGGGGAACCCAGCGGCATCACGGCCGCACACCCAACCTCCTCGAGCCTACGGGCCAGCACCGGATCATCGGTGGTGTAGGGCAGGACAACGAAGCCGTCGTCAACTAATTGTTCTGCAGCACTGACCAACTCGATGGAGTCTGGCATCAGGGTGCGCTCGTCGGCGATGACTTCGAGCTTCACCCAGTCGGTCTCGAGAGCTTCCCGAGCGAGCTGCGCCGTAAGCACAGCCTCAGCCGCCCCCCGGCAGCCCGCGGTGTTGGGAAGCGGTGCGATGCCGAGGCGGCGCAGAAGATCCAGCACGCCGGTGCCACCGGATACGTCCACGCGGCGAATCGCGACCGTGGTCAACTCGGTGCCTGACGCGACGAGAGCCTCCTCGAGAACTGTCAGGTTCGCGGCGCCACCGGTGCCCATGATCAATCGTGAATCGAATTTGCGGTCCGCGATCTCGAGCCCACCCGGCGCAGTGAGTGCCGCGTCAACCACCCTGTACCGCCGTGACGATCTCGATCTCCCAACCCCGAATCACCGTCTCATCCCATCGGGCACGTGGAAACACTTCGCCGTTGACCGCCACTGCGATGCCCTTGGTTGGCATGTTCAACGTTCCCAGCAACTCGGCGATGGTCAACGGTTCCATCAACTCACGGTCTTCACCGTTGACGCTGATCCCGATCGGCACCACTATTTGCTCACCCATCCCTACCTCTATCTCACGACTTCCTCGAAATGTCCGGCATAGACGCTTTCTCGAAACGCCTTACGTCGGCGGCCTCGGCCTCCACGACTGCCGAACCCTCCAGCAGTGCCATCGTCGCATCAGCGGTGATTGGCGCCAGGAGAATTCCACCTCGGCCGTGCCCGGTTGCCACCACGACACGATCGGACACCCGGCCGATCAGAGGCAAATTGTCCGGGGTCATCGGGCGTAGACCTGCAGAAACCTCATGCAGTTCGTACTCACCAACCGCCGGCATCAACGCTTCGGCATCCGCGATCAGGTCGCGCACGCCTGCGAGTGTCACCTGGGTGTCGTTGCCCGACTCGTATTGGGTGGCACCCACCACGATGCCGTCGGCGCGGGGCACCAGATACACGGGACGGCCGTGCACACTACCGCGAATGGTGCGCCCGGGCGCCGGCGTCACTCCAGGTCGCGAGCGTAGCCGCAGAATCTCGCCTTTCACCGGGCGTACCGGGAGTCCGGGCCACAGCGACGGTGAGGCGGTGCCGGCAGCGACGACGATCTGGTCGGCGTCGAGCTCCTCGAGGCTCTGCACGGCGCGCGGGATGTACTCCACTCCCGCGGCCACCGAACATTGCCGCAACGCATGCAGCAGAAGCCGGTTGTCGACAGCCATCTCGTGGACGGCCAATAGTCCCAGCCGAACGCCACGGGCAAGCATCGGCTCCAGTTCACGAACCTCGGTGCGGCTGAGGATCTGCAGATCCCGGCCTTGTGCAACCACCCACTCGGCGATCGTCCGCAAGTCCTGCGCATCGGCGCCGTCCAGCGCGACGGTGAGCGAACTATCCGACGTGAACAGCTCGACACCGGCACCGACCTCGAGCTCCTTGCCGAATTCGGGCCACCGATCGAGCGAAGCGCTCCCGACTTCGAGAGCACGCTCCTCCCCCGGCCAACCTTCGGACAGGGGGGAGATCATTCCGCCTGCCGCCCAGGATGCGCCAGATCCGATCGACGGATCATAGAGACGAACGGACCAGCCACTCCTGGCTGCCCGCCATGCGATCGACAGACCAATCACGCCGCCACCGACGACGGACACCGATCTCGACACGAAATCCCACCTCCACTTCCTGCGCCGGCGTGATCCGGGTCAGGTATGACGGCCGGGTTCGGCGTGACCCCCTCTCAGCCCCACGTTCCTCGGGACTCCCGTGCTGCACTATCAGCGTAGAGGCTACCGTCATGCCGTGACCACCATGCCTCACGCCAACTACGCAGCCCGCCGCCATCGCCTCGAAACGGCGCGCTTGTACCTGTGCACCGACGCTCGACGCGAAAAGGGCGACCTGGCGCAGTTTGCCGATGCCGCGCTGTCCGGTGGCGTCGACATCATCCAACTCCGCGACAAAGGGTCTGCCGGGGAGAAGAAGTTCGGTCCCTTGGAGGCCCGCGACGAACTGAACGCGCTGTCGGTTCTGGCGGCTGCCGCGAGGCGCCACGGCGCACTGCTTGCCGTCAACGACCGCGCCGACATCGCGCTGACCGCTGGGGCAGACGTACTCCACCTCGGCCAGACTGATCTTCCTGTCCCACAAGCGCGGACGGTGGTTGGTTCCGACACCCTCATCGGCCGCTCCACCCACAACCGTGCGCAGGCGAGCCTCGCGGCCATCGAAGAAGGCGTCGACTACTTCTGCACGGGACCGGTGTGGGCCACGCCCACCAAGCCCGGGCGTAGTGCTGCCGGCATCGAATTGGTTCGCTCGACGGCCGATTCGCAGCCGAATCGTCCCTGGTTCGCGATCGGGGGCATCGACGAATCCCGGGTTCCGCAGGTCCTCGCGGCGGGCGCCACTCGCATCGTCGTCGTGCGGGCCATCACCGATGCCGCCGACCCGCAGGCGGCCGCGCGCACGCTCTCAGGGCTATTGCGACAGAACGGGTAGCTACAGCCAGTCCAGCACCATGGACGGTGGAAGAGTCACGACCGTCGACGGTAACCGATCTATCACCGCGGGATCGGTGGTCACGACAGCGGTCACCACGCCCACAGTGGTGCCATGTCCGGTGGAGCTGGCGAAACGGCCTGTCAACGTCGGCGCATCGAGTATCTCGACGCTCCGCAGCCACCCGCACGTGTCGTTGGGCAGGTGAACCGTGCGTGGCAACGTCGTCGACAATCGAGTCAGATGTGCGTGCTCCGCCGGCAGAACCTTCTGGTCCAGCAACAACAGCACTTCGGTGGTCCGAAGCCGCGGCCAACCCGCTTCGAAGCCGGGATGCAGCGGCAGACCCGTGACGTCGGCCTCTCGAACCCACCGCAACTCCACGCTCTCCCGGTTCGCGACTGTGGGGATCGGACGCTCGGTGTCGGCAATCACCGTGGTATAACTCCAACCGCTCGCCGCCTTGGTCGTAAGAATCTCGGCGCGGACACGGATCTCCGCGATCTCGATACCTGCTTCCTCATGCGCCTCGCGCACCGCGGCGTGGGCGGTGGTCTCGTGACTGTCCCTGGCTCCGCCCGGCAACGCCCACGTTCCGCCCTGGTGACTCCACAATGCGCGGTGTTGCAGCAACACGGCGGGTGTTTGGTCTACGAGGGGCGCACGCAACAACAAACCGGCAGCACCGAACTTGCCCCAATGACGACTGCCGTCCGGTCCGGTTATCCAACCGTCACCATCACCACGCATCGACTACCCCTGTCCGACCCGATGAGCACCTTCGGTTCCCTCACACTATCGGTTCGTCCCGGCACAACCCGCAGGCAATCGAACGACGGGCCGGTCCGGTCCGGATAGCGCCGGACGACAGGTTTCCCTTATATGCTCGCCACAAGCAGAGAAACACTCTCGGGAGGTGATCGACGTGGTTCTGCGCAGGGCTCCGTCGATCGAACCACAAGGAAGCTACGCATCGTCCGGCGCCGCTGAGGATGACGTCAAACCCGTGGTGACGCCGCGCAAGGAACTACGCGCATTCCTCGCCTCCACTCCCGGCAGGCTCACCGTTCTCGGCATCGTCCTCTTGGCCCTCACCCTGACCGCGGGTTTCGTGGCCACATCTGTTGTCAACTCCAGCGAGGCCACCCTCGAAACCATGTTGGCCGAGACAGAACCTCTCGCTTACTCGACGCGGAGCCTGTACACCTCCCTATCGGTGGCGGACGCCGCGGCGACGACGGCGTTCATCTCCGGAGGCCTCGAACCTCCCGAACTCCAGGACAGGTACGAGGAGGCTATGGCTACAGCCTCCTCCGACCTCGTGTTCGCATCGACCGGCGGGCCTGGCCTGCGCGACGACAACAGCAGAATGCTACTGTCCTCGATCTCCACCGATCTCAGCGTCTATTCCGGCATCATTGCAACCGCGCGGGCCAACAATCGAGCCGGGAACCCGGTCGGGGCCTCATATCTCAGCGAAGCTTCGACGGTGATGCAGAACCGAATTCTGCCGATGGCCAGACAGTTGCTCGCCCAACAGGAAACCCGCATCGCGGATATTCAGCGGAACTACTCGCGACCACCCTGGCTTGCACTGACCCTGGTCACTTTGGCCCTCGTGGCGCTGGTATTCGCCAATATCGTGATCGCCAGAATGAGCAGGCGCAGGTTCAACCCCGGTTTGATCCTTGCGTCAGCGTGTACGGCGATCCTCCTGGTATGGATGCTCGTGGCCGGGGTGACCTCCTCCCTCGACACCAGACGTGCCCTGAACGAGGGCGCCCGGCCACTGCACGAGTTGACGTCAGGGCGCATTTTGGCCCAACAGGCACGCACACAGGAGATGCTCAAGCTGGCCCGCCGTGATTCCGGCGGCGACTACGACGAGATCTTCGACGAGAAGTCGAGGCAGTTCGGCGATCTACTGTCCAACTACCCGGGCGACGGCAGTATGCGGGTCGGCCAAGATGAGGTGGCGGATGCGCAGGAGGCGTGGACCCGCTGGTTGTCCGCGCACGAGCGAATGAACGCCATCCTCGGCATCGGCGATTTCGACTCGGCGGCGATGGTTGCGATCGGCCCCGGACCAGACGATTCCGCGGCCGCGTTCACCGAGATCAACGAGGCTCTCGACAACGGAATCGAGACAGCCCGCAACCATCTGCGGTCGAACGTCGCATCCGCGGCAGACGTACTGACCGCGCTCGGTCCCGTCTCGCTCGTCCTGACGCTGGTCGGCTCCGGAGGAATTATCATCGGGTTGTGGCCCCGGTTGAGGGAATACCAGTGAAACGGCCGCGGATCGCGGTCGCACTGACTGCGCTCACCCTGCTCATCGCCGGGTGTGCGGAGGTGAGTCCGGACTACAACGGATCGAACCCCACCTACGTCCAAAAACCGCTCCCCGCCGGCGCCACCGAGATCCCCGGAAGATCCGAGCCGCCACCACAGCCCCCCGAGAAGGAGTGTGGAGACCCCACCGCCAGCCTGCGGCCCTTTGCCGACTCCACTGCAGCCAACACACCTACCGTCGACGCGATCCGTGCGAGGGGACGTCTGATCGTCGGACTCGATACCGGTCGCAACCTCATGAGTTTTCTCGATCCCACCACCGGCGAAATCGAGGGCTTCGACGTCGACATCGCTCGTGAGATCTCGCGAGATCTGTTCGGCGATCCGGGCCGCATCGAACTCCGCATCGTCATGGCCGAAGACCGCGAACAGGCTCTCGAGAACTCGATGGTCGACGTCGTGGTGAACACGATGACCATCACGTGCGAACGACGGGAGCAGATCGAGTTCTCCAGCGAGTACCTGCACGCCCACCAGCGAATTCTCACCGTGAGGGGTTCGCCGATCCACAGCGTCGGCGACCTGGACGGAAAACGTGTCTGCGTCGTACCCGGCACGACCTCGATGAAGCGATTGCAGCAGCTCGTCCCCGGCGCGAACATCCTGTCGGTCCCGATGTGGTCGGATTGCCTCGTGGTGCTGCAGCAGCGACAGGTCGACGCGATCAGTACCGATGACGCGATCCTGGCCGGTCTCACAGCTCAGGACCCGTACCTCGACATTGTCGGCGACAGCATGGGCCTGGAGCCGTACGGGATCGGCATTGCTCAAGAGAACAAGGACCTCGTACGTTTCGTCAACGGCACGCTCGAGCGCATTCGCCGTGACGGGACCTGGGCCAAGATCCACACCCAGTGGCTACCGATGCTGGAGCCGACCACGCCTCCACCCGCCACGTATCGAGACTGAGGGGAGAGAAGTGCCACAGCATTCGGGAGACCCGGAATCCGAAGAGGGGCCTGCCACCCGAGCCGCGGTCCCGGAATTCGACGAGGGGCCTGCCACCCAGGCCACGGTCGCGGACTCCGACGAAGCGCCCGCCACGCAGGCCGCAGAGACGACCCTGCCGTCCGGGAGAGCGGGAACCGGCCGATCGGTGCGCTCGGCGCGTACCCGTTCGGGCCAGCGTCTGCGTCTCGGCGGGGGTCTTGTCGAAATCCCGGTGGTGACGACACTCGATCCGGCCTCGGCAGTGATGACCGATCCCAAGGTTCCCGACACTAAACGCTTCTGCTGGAAATGTAATCGTCCCGTCGGCCGCAAGAGCGACATCTCTGAAGGATCAGAATTCGGCCAGTGCGCCTCGTGTGGAACTACTTTCGACTTCAGGCCACTATTGCGCCCAGGTGATCTGGTGGGTGGGCAATACGAGGTGCAGGGCTGTATCGCACACGGCGGTCTCGGGTGGATCTACCTCGCGATCGATCGCAACGTGAGCGACAGGTGGGTGGTCCTCAAGGGTCTGCTGCACTCTGGCGACACCGAGGCCCGGGCGGTTGCAGTGGCCGAACGCCAGTTCCTCGCCGAAGTGGGCAATCCGAGCATCGTGAAGATATTCAACTTCGTGGAGCATCCTGGACTGGACGGCACACCGATCGGCTACATCGTCATGGAGTACGTCAGTGGGCATTCACTACGTGACGTCCTGTCGACACATTCCCGCCCAGACCGCATCCCGATCGAACAGGCCATCGCGTACGTGCTCGAGATCCTTCCCGCGCTGCAGTACCTGCATTCGATCGGCCTTGCCTTCAACGACCTCAAGCCGGACAACGTTATGGTTACCGAGGATTCGATTAAGTTGATCGACCTCGGTGCGGTCTCCAGCCTCGAAGCCTACGGCCACATCTACGGCACTCCCGGGTATCAAGCCCCGGAGATTCTGAAGACCGGTCCGACGATTGCATCCGATATCTACACGGTCGGGCGTGCACTCGCGGTGCTGACCCTCGATATGCCTTCCGACAAGGGCCGGTATGCCGACGGGATCCCATCTCCCGAACAAGCGCCGCTCCTCGCCGAGTACGAGTCCTTCCACCTCCTGCTGTTGCGCGCCACCAACCCCGATTGGACTCAGCGTTTCGCGTCGGCCGACGAAATGGCAGACCAGCTCACGGGTGTGTTACGAGAGACGCTTGCCCAGCAGACCGGAGAGGAACATCCTGGGATTTCCCGTATGTTCAGCAGAGTGAGAACAGCTTTCGGCACCAACGAGGCAGTCGAACAGACCGACGTGTATGTGGACGGTATCGCACGAGACAGCAATATGGACCGCAAGTCCGTGGCCCACGCGCTGCCGGTGCCACTGATCGACCCGACGGATCCGAATGCTCAACTTCTCGCCACCACCGTGCACAGCGAGCCGCAGTTGACGCTGGATTCCATTCAGAGCGCGCGGGAGAGAGGGGCCGGCGGCGAGATGAACGAAGCCTTCTCCCGCGAGCTCACTCTTGCCGAGATCAAGGCGAACCTCGACCTCGACGACACCGCGGTCGCAATCGACCTTCTCCACACCTTGGAGGAAGATATCGGCAGCAACTGGCGCGTCGACTGGTACGCCGGGCTCACGCACCTCGCTGATGGCGCGTTCGAGGCAGCATTCGGCCACTTCGAGTCCGTATTGCAGGCGTTCCCTGGCGAATTTGCACCTAAACTCGCCCTCGCCGCCACTGCCGAACTGATCCTGCAAGAGGAAGAAATTTCCGCCCAATCAAGGTGGCGGACGCTCGCGCAGAAGTACTACCAGGCCATATGTCGCACCGACCACAGTATTGTCAGTGCCGCGTTCGGGTTGGCACGGCAACTCACCGAGCGAGGAGATTCTGCGGGTGCTCTTGCAGCCCTCGACCAGGTTCCCCCCATGTCCCGGCGTTTCAACATGTCCCTGATGACGAGTGCTCTCATGCTGCTGTCCGGCAAGCCGATCGACGAACTCGAGGAGGCCTCGATCAGAGAGGCTGCCGCCCGAATCGAGTCGCTTGCACCCGAGGTGAGCCGCGGACTCCAGATGCGGACCCTCGTACTGGGAACCGCGCTCGACTGGGTCCGTTCGGGCCATACCTCTACTGCGGAAGACAAACCGATCCTCGGTGTGAAGTTCACCGAGCGAGGATTGCGTGCAGGCACAGAGGCCGGCCTGAGAGCATTGGCTCGAAACGCCACCGAGCGCGCTCATCGATACACGTTGGTAGACACTGCCAACGCTATTCGGCCGAAGAGTTTGCTCTGATCTCCCACCCGAAACCGAACACAGGCCCCATGCAACCCGGCCAGTAGACCGAGCAGAAAGGGGCCTGTGCGCTCAGATCCAGAACAATTCTGGTGGTGGTTCCACTTCGATTCCCTGGCGTTCCAATTCCGAAAGCACCCCCCTATCCCAAATCTCGTGAGCACGTTGCGATTTTCGTACACTGATCACATCCTGCTCGAGTTCGTCCACGCGCTTGTAGACCTGTTCCACCTGCCTTATCGCCGTCTCTGACAACACGGCGACACCATCGATCCGCGTCCGCTTGCGGGTCACCAGCGCTTTCACTGCGACGCTCCCGGCACTACCTGTGGCCAACAGCAGCACAGCTGACAGAATCACTTCCCAGTTCATTTGGGTCCCTCCAGCCGCCTTGGCTCACGAGGCCGGCGTGACCCGCGCCCGCGTCAGCTCACCTGCTCCGACACCCAGCAGCATGGTAGCGATCGTGAGCAGCGCTTCGGACATGTCCGCATCGAGCTTTCCAGCGGCCACCCGACCGCCCAGCAGAATGCCCAGCAACGCCACCACGGCAACTCGCACCGGTTCCTTCGCAATGATGTTCCCGAGGAAATTCTTGAGGATGTTCATCTTCCTAGTTCCCTTCTCTCGGACCCAGCGGTGTTGCCGGATCGACCCACTCAACTTCCACGTAGGTATCCGTCACCGCACCAAGAGATCTCATCGCTTGATGCGACACATCAACCACGCGGTACTTCGGGCCCGTGGGCACAGCCCACGCGCCCGGGCCCCAGTCCGCCGGGCGAACGACCACGGCGCGTCCATTGGCGGGATTGGCCACCAGAAGACGTCGATCTGGCAAGTACGCTTTCAGTGCGAGGTCCGAGGTACCGGCAACCGGTTTCACCCACAGCTTGTTCGCAGGATGGGGCTCAACCTGGCAGTAGTTGAACCGCATGGCGCAGTACCACGGATCGGTCGGGTCATCGGCCGGCTCGCCGGAGATTCCCATCTTCCTACCTCGGGTGCTCCGATCGTCGGGACCACCGAAATAGCTTATTCCGCCGCGCATTCCATCAACGGGTGTCAGTCTTCGTTCTCGAGCTGACGGAATGTACTTCTGCACTCGTTCACTCGAGGGGACATCGTCACCGTCAACCGACAGAACGGCAATCGTTTCCTCCGGCGCCCAGTAGATACGCCCGTTCTCGAACTGCTGATACGCACCTGAATCGACGGAGATTTCGTTTGACGTGGGCCAGCCCAATGGCCCGTCCTCGAATCCCGTACGTCGCCACCGTTCGCCGATCAGACCTGTGACGTAGAAGCCTGGGTTGCCGGCCTTCCGATACAGCGTTCCCCGCTCGAATGACTGAACCAGTCCTTCGGCCAGCACGGTGTGGTCGCCCACCGGGTATCCGAGGGGGCCTGTTTCCCATCCCAATTTGGCGTACGTATCGAACAGTTCCAACGGGATCGGGTGTGCACCGTATTCCGGTGTCCAATAAATGTAGCCGTGCTCATACTCGACGTAGCGCCCACGGCCATCTGGTGTGGACAGCTCGATCGCCTCGGTAATCTTGTCGCCCAGCCATTCGGAAACGGCCCTCTTCTCAGCGATGGCATTGGGAACTGGCACGTTCACAGGATCCGCATTGTCTCGATAGTGCGCTATCCACGCAGAGAACACATCCCACGGAAAGTGTGGACCAACGTCGGTATGGGTTCCGATCCGCAAACCCATAGTGATCCCGTAGTGGTCGGTTGCGCCGGACATACCTCGGGAGATTTGATCCCAATCGATGGTGTACAGGTTGTCGAACCCGTATTTGCGGCCGTCCTGCACGAAGATCCGTGCCGCCTCCTGAATGGCGTTGCCGAATTTCGTGAGCCATTCGTCGCGGCCCATTCTCGCGAATGAACCCGCGAAACAGAAATTCACCGAGTACGGATTTGCGTCGAGCACCGACCACGAAGCTCGGTCCGTATCTACGACGTCGACGTTCGTGAAGTTGTCACACGAATAGTGGTACGACACCCGACTGCTCCGCCGTTGCAGGTACCTTGCCAGGCTGTAGGCGTCGCCCCCGCCCTCCTGAGTGTGCAGGACGAACAACCGGATCCGCGCACCGTGCCGGCTGCTGTGATTCGGTGAGATACCGGTCTGATCCACTTCAATCATCGCTCCGCCTCCCTCGAGTTCTGACAAATTCCCATCGATCCTTGCGTGACCGACTCCGCCGCGCTCGCAAACACTTTCTTCCAATCCCGGAAAGACCAGATCGGCAAGCTGCACATCCGGTACGACACCTCACGGGTCCCGTAACCGCAGGACCGATCTCCAGGACATCACCTGTGAACATGGTCGAAAGATCGCTGACTACAGTTGGATCTCATTGGGCTCCCCCTCTGTTCTCGGCCCCGGGCCGAATAGCTCCCGTGTGCGCGCAGCCGCGAGCGTCAGCGAGTTCCAGGGCGGCCGGCTCGAGTTGAGCCCAATCGTCAGCCGGTACTGTGATGCCGCGCTGCGCCCATAGCCACCAGGAGGTCGCCTATTCGAGCGCCGGCGATCCCCGATTCACACGGAGACCCGGCTGGTATGTTTCCCGCTGCGCCACCTGACACACGCGGGCCGTCGAATGCTGCAGTATCTACCGAACGTACTGGCGCATATATCCGATCAACTCGTCTTTCCGCTGAAGAATGGATCCTGCTGACTCGCGGGTTCGCGTTTCTTTTCTCTGGTTTGCGCAGTCCTTCGCAACATTGCACCCTCGCCGGTCCGTTCCGAGGTGCTCGATTCCTGTCGAGCGGACACGACACCCGTTCGTAGCAGCCTGAGCGCATCGATCAGATTCTGAATCTGGCCCGCGAGCCGCGCAGCATCGATTTCGTACAACCTGACGTCAGTCACCGCACCGGTGAGTTTCTCGATGCCCTTCGTGGTCCGGTACACCTCGCCGAGCGCAGCGTGAAACGGATTGGCAGATACCCGTCGCGTGGTTTCGTCTGGCTTCTCCATCGGCCGCGTACTCGTATTGCTCTCCTCTGCAGCATGATCCGAGTTCGGCTTGTTGGTGGGCTTTACGCCGCTGTCGTAGTACTTCTGCCAGTCCGCCTCGTCCTCGTCGGGCAGCGATACTTCCTCACCGGCCACGATTCCACCGCTCACCACTCCGTCCACACGCGCCGCCTCCCATGCATGCCAATACTGCGACACGGTTTGGCGCTTGCGAAGCCCGAAGATGCGCAGAGCTGCAAATTCCGAGAAGGTGAGGCGCTGCGGATGTCCGTTATCGGACAGGCGAGTCGACGCGTGCTGATTGCGGCCAGGGGCACACCATGCGTAGACCATCGCCGCCCGCGACCACTGGCCCTTCTCGATGGCGCGCCCGATCTGGTTCCCCTGCGTCACGAGTTGGTTCTTCGTGGTGGGCACTTTGAAGGTCAATGAAGTGTTCATCGTTCCATCCCCTGTTTCCGCGGCCGCACGTGTGGCTGACATGCGCGCCCTGTGCAAGCAATGAGTGTTTCCCCTGTGACCCATGGTGCTGATGTGGTCAAAATCACTTCGTGTACATACTGTGCACCGCGCCCAACTTGCGGTAAAGAGCTACCGGATTACGGGATCATCACAACCGTCTTCGGTTGTGAACTGCCAGGTCAGGCCCCATAAGCCAGGATTTTTGTATACCTTCGGCCGTGTTTGTCCAAAAACAAACCCGAGGGGCAAGACGACCGGGGAGAAACAGACCCCAACATCGAGCACGCCGCCGCCTCGCAGCCGTTTCTACGGGCGCCGACCGCATAGTCAACAGACGTTGACATATCGCCCGGCGCTGTGCGAGCATAGTCAACAGATGTTGACTCATTGTGCGATCCCCGGAGGTCCGCCATGACCGTCAAGGTGCTGCAAACCGGCCTCGACCCAGACCTGATCGATTTCACCTCAACGGATTTCGCGCGGTTCGAAGGCGTGACCCGAGACTCACTGCGCAAGGCCAACGACGACAATGTCGCCGCTCTGCGGGCGGCTGGATTCGAGGTCGACAACATCCTCATCGACTTCGGTGAGACGGCCATCGACGTGATCCGTGACGCCGTCACCACCACTCGCTACGATGCCGTGCTGATCGGAGCGGGTATACGGATGGTAGCGAGGAACACATTGCTGTTCGAGTCGTTGATCAACCTCATTCATGCCGAACTACCCTCGGCGCGTTTCATTTTCAACTATGCCCCGCAACCGACACCGGATGACATCTACCGCTGGTTCAGCTCTTCCCGAGCCACCGAACCCAAGAAGTGATCAGACGCAACACCCGAGATACGTTGCCGGTACGAGCGAATCGACCAACACTCCGACCGTCGACTTGCCGTCAATCCTGCGCAGTTGCGTATCCCCCGACCAACTCAGCTGCGGCCCGGGCGATTGCCAGTTCCTCGTCCGTAGGCACGACCAGCACCTGCACAGCGGAGCTGTCTGACGAAATACGCCTTGCCACAGTCGAAGTAGAACTATTACGTTCGTCATCCACGACAATCCCCAGTCGCCCCAGCCCAGCGAGGCTGTCGCGTCTTACGTCCGGGTTGTTCTCGCCAACCCCTGCGGTGAACGTAATCACATCGACGCCGCCGAGTTCGACGAGGTACGCACCGACATACTTGCGCAAGCGGTGAATGTACACGTCATACGCCAACTTCGCAGACTCGTCTCCCTCGCCGACGAGCGTCAAGAGTGTCCGAAAGTCGTTGACCCCAGCCAAACCCTTCACCCCGGAGTTCCGGTTCAGGAGGTCGTCGATCTGTTCGATGCTCAGCCCCGCGCTCTGGTGTAGATGCAGAACGACTCCGGGATCGATATCGCCACACCTCGTCCCCATGACCAGCCCTTCGAGCGGTGTGAGCCCCATGCTGGTATCGATCGCCCGGCCACCGCGGATCGCTGATGCCGACGCGCCGTTGCCCAGATGGAGCACGATCTGGTTCAGGTCGTTCAGATCCTTGCCGAGGAACTCGGCCGCCCGTGCCGACACGTATTGATGCGAAGTGCCGTGGAAGCCGTACCGCCGAATTCCGTTTTCCTTCGCTACCTTCCGATCAATGGCGTAGGTGGCTGCTTCAGCGGGGAGAGTGTGAAAGAACGCCGTGTCGAATACACCCACGTGAGGAATGTCCGGCAACGCTGCCCTCGCCACCTCGATACCGATCACATTGGCAGGGTTGTGGAGTGGAGCGAGGGACGAGAGGTTTGAAATAGACTGCACCACGGCATCGTCGATGATCGTGGGTTTGTAGAAGACATCGCCGCCATGGACGAGCCTGTGCCCGACCGCGATGATCCCCGCCTTACGCAGATCAAGTCCGGTCTCGGCGATGATGTTCGCAGCCATCGTAAGACCTGCGCGGTGGTCGGGAATAGCGACATACCGTTCCTCTACGCCACCGCCATGGTGGTACACGATGCGGCCGTGCGGTTCGCCGATTCGCTCGATGAGACCGGTTGCCGACGATTCACCGCTCTCGGGATGGATCAACTGGAACTTGATGGACGACGATCCCGAATTGAGGACCAGTACCGAACCTGCGGTGGCTTCGTTCACTTGTCCGCTCCCTGCGCCTGGATCGCGGTGATGGCCACAGTGTTGACGATATCTTCGACCAGTGCCCCACGTGATAGATCGTTGACCGGTTTGCCGAGTCCCTGCAACACCGGGCCCACCGCGACAGCGCCCGCGCTTCGCTGCACCGCCTTATAGGTGCTGTTGCCGGTATTGAGGTCGGGGAAGACGAAGACTGTCGCTTTCCCTGCCACCTGCGAGCCCGGCATCTTCTTGTCCGCGACGCTCTGCTCGATGGCTGCGTCATACTGAATAGGGCCCTCCACCAGAAGATCTGGGCGCCGCTTTCGGACCAACTCGGTAGCCGAGCGCACCTTGTCGACGTCCGCGCCGGCACCCGAATCGCCGGTAGAATACGACAGCATCGCGATTCGGGGTTCGATATCGAACTGCGCCGATGTCTGCGCCGAGGAGATCGCGATGTCGGCCAGTTGCTCGGCGGTGGGGTCGGGCACGACCGCGCAGTCACCGTAGACGAGAACCCTGTCGGACAGGCACATCAGGAACACGCTCGATACGGTGGATACACCGGGCACAGTCTTGATGATTTCGAACGACGGCCGTATGGTGTGTGCGGTCGTGTGCGCCGCTCCCGACACCATGCCATCCGCAATTCCCAAGTGCACCATCATGGTTCCGAAGTACGAGATGTCGGCCATCACCTCTCGGGCCCGTTCGACGGTCATAC
This sequence comes from Rhodococcus sp. WMMA185, assembly GCF_001767395.1. Lineage (NCBI taxonomy): Bacteria > Bacillati > Actinomycetota > Actinomycetes > Mycobacteriales > Nocardiaceae > Rhodococcus > Rhodococcus sp. WMMA185. The sequence continues at coordinate 2,951,097 of NZ_CP017014.1, forward strand.
CCTTGTGGGCACGCAGCCGCGCGTATTCCGCGGCGAACGGTCCGATGTGTTCCGATGTCCGGGGGTCGACAACCTGCGTATCACCGAGTTCGACGCCGAGTTCCGCTGCGCGGCGTCGCACATAGACCTCGTCGCCGAGGAGCGTCAACCGCGCCACCTGCCGTTGCAGCAGTCTGCCCGCTGCTCGGAGAATGCGGTCGTCATCGCCCTCCGGAAGGACGATGTGCTTGCGCTCCGCGCGCGCCCTGGCGATCAGTTGGTATTCGAACATCTGCGGAGTCACGACCGACGGGATAGGAAGTTTCAGTCGCTCGAGTAGCGTCGGCGCGTCCACCTGTCGTTCCATGACGCTGAGCGCGGTGTCGACCTTGCGCTGTGAGCCGATCGCCATCCGGCCGCGAGTCTGTGCCGCAATGCTGGCGGCCTCGAAGGTGTCCAACTCAGTGGTGAGGATCGGCAACCGCGGATCGAGACCGGCCAAGAGATCGGTGATGGCAGGGTGGGGGGTCAGACCACCATTCATGATGATGCCGGAAAGCGACGGAAACCCTTCGGCCTCATGCGCATTGACCATTGCCAGGAGAACGTCGGAGCGGTCGGCGGGTGCTATGACCACCACCCCCTCGGTCAGCCGCTCGAGAATATGTTCGGCAGTCATGCCGCCAACCATCGTTCCGAGCGCCTCCCGGTGAAGCAATTCGGGATCACCGCTGAACAGGGTGCCGCCGAGTGCGCCGAGGAGTTCCGCCATCGTCGGCGCGACCAGCAGTGGAATCTCGGGCAGGCTCCACGCCGGTACGCCGGTGGAGGACAGCGCCGCGGTGACGGCGTCGAGCTCGTCGGGATCGCAGCGATTGGCGACCACGGCCAGCAGGTGCGCGTGGTGTGCGGCCAGTTCGCCGATGCAGAGCTTCGCGAGCTGAGCCACCTCCTCAGGGGTGCGCCGCGCACCCCGTACCGCCAGCAGCACCGGTGCGCCGAGGTTGACGGCAATTCTGGCGTTGAAGCCGAGCTCGCTCGGGCTGGCTACATCGGTGTAGTCGCTCCCGATCACGACGACTGCGTCGCACTGCTCCGCCACCTCGTGGTACCGGGCGACAATCTCCCTGAGCGCACCCGCGGGGTCTGCATGGACGTGCTCGTAGGTGACGCCGAGGGACTGTTCGTAGTCGATATCCGCCGTCGTGTGTTCGAGCAGCACTTCGAGGATGTAGTCGGGCTCTTCCGTCGATCGAGCGATGGGCCGGAAGACCCCTACCCTGGCCGCCGATGCGCACAGCATGTGCAGAACGCCCAGAGCGATCGTGGACTTGCCGGTATCCCCCTCGGGCGAGGCGATGTAGACACTCCTGGGCTGAGCACGTGCGGGCGGATTCACTGGTGACGATATCGCAGCCATAAGCACAGCGTATCCGGCGGCACATGCGGGAATGATTGACACTATCCGGGACCGGCGGTGTGATGAGTCATGGCCGACTCACCATTCCCCGATGTCCGCTGGGGCAGCGAGAGCAGCATCCTCCGCGAACCCCTCACTGCATTCGCCTCCACCCGCCCCGGCTCGTGGGTGATCAAGACACTCACCCCACTGGACCGATTCCTGCTCGAACGCACGGGCGGCCGTTTCACGATCCTCGGCCCCGTCGCCGCTCCCGTTGTGTTGCTCACGACCACGGGGCGAAAGTCCGGAGCGCCCCGGACGACGCCCCTGTTGTATCACCGCGAAGGCGAGCAGATCTTCGTGGTAGGCAGCAACTTCGGGCAGGAACAGCACCCCGCGTGGACCAGCAATCTCCTCGCCGATCCGCACGCCATCGTCGCCATCGGAGGCACGATGATCCCGGTCACCGCAACTCTCCTCGAAGAACCCGAGCGTACCCGCATCTACCAGGCCTTCGAGCGATACCTGCGGGTGTACGGCGTCTACGAACATCGAACAGACCGTGAGATTCGGGTCTTCGCGCTCACGGCAGAGTGACAAGTGGGCTGGCAGAGTCGTCGAGCTATGGAGTCAATCGCTTCGCCAGAGATGGTCTCCGTACCCCCGGGGGGCAGGTGCCGCTGCCCGATAGCCGAACTCGTCCGAGCTGGGGTGCCGATGTAGACGCCTTCGAGATCGCCGTCGATCCCGCAACGCAAGGCGAATACGCGGACGTCACCCGGTGAGTGGCTCGCCGCAGTCCGCGGGACGCGACTGCCGGTTGAGAATTGCGATCTGGTTCTGTAACAGCGTCTACGAATCTCTGACACTCTCCGCCACCGACACGGCAGGGGTGCAGAGATACCTGTTTCACGGCTACCGTCCGCGCCTTGCGACGCTGCTGGTGTGACCGTGTCCCACACCGACGCTTCGGGTTCAGGAGCATGCGTGTTCGAGGTCACCCCCGCCGGGGTGTGGTGGGTGGGGTGGGTGGGGCGGACGCGGCGGCCGAGGTGGTATCGGCCCATGTTTTCGAGGTGGTGGGTTTTCTCCTGGGTTGGCCCTGACTCCTGGCCTTGGGCACGACAACAACCCGCACCGGCTCATCCGGTACAGGTAGGTGCAGGGTGTGAGAAAGCTCGCCGGGCAGTTGGATTGGCGGGCTTTGATTTTCCGAAAGTTGTGGCGCTGGTGAACTATGCCAGGTATGGAACGTAGTTCGGGGAAGCTTGGCCCGCGGTCCGCTAGTGCCCGTAAACCGTGGTGTTCAGCCGCCCACCCCGATTGGAGTGGGTCGAAGGCGGGCAAGCATGTTCCCATGTCGCCGACAAGACCGGACTTTCGTTGTGCCTGCGTGACGCTTAGTAAACGACGCCCGGGGTCGAGGACCTGCGTGCGGCGGGAGATTGCGGTCGGTCGCCGGCAAATTCCGGGCTGGGGATCAGATAGAGCGCAGCACGGTACAGCGCGAGCTCGTCGGGAACCCCTTGTTGCCACGGGCCGGTCGGTGTGATCGGAAACCCGAAGTCGGGATCTTTGAGGATGAAGGTTGTTTCATCGTCGGCAACCCAGCCCTCGCCGTCGGTGTGATTGAGCCAGCGCTCCGAGTCGATATCACGGTCGTATACCGTCCAGGTGCTCATCGCAGTGTCAGTGCCCCCAACGTGAACACTTCGACGGTGTGGTCGCCCTCGTCTTGCGCGCCGTACCGCTCCGTGTACGGGTCTGCCCAGCGATCTCGATACGAGAACTCGCCTGGCTGCTCCACCGGGTCTATATCGATTCGCTGTTCAAGTTCACCGTTCACAGTTGCCCAACGTCGTACCAGTGTGTGTTCGAGTTCGGTAAGGCCAGGTACCGACATCTCCATAGATCGGTTCAACTGTGTTTCGATTCCTCCTCGCGTAGGTGTGTGATCTGTGGGTCGGTGGCGAATACTTGCCTTACTTCGCGGTGGATGACCCGGCCGACATCGAGCACGGTATCGAGGTGCGCTTCAAGTTCTCTCGTGGGCAGCAGGTTCCCCATGCGGTCATGGAGGTACGACGATTCCGTGAGCACGCCGATCCGGAAGGTGTCGAAATGCCATGGGGTACCGCCCGCTCCTCGGCAACACCGTATATCGAACCCATCGCTAGATGCGGGTCTTTGCGCTCACGGCTGCCTGACGTGCGAACCGGGTGACACATTCCGAGCGATAGGTTTCGGGGCCGGCTCAGCTGCCACCAGGAAGTGGTGGGTCCGAGCCAACGATGACACGATCTCCTCCACTGCGGACTGCGCCGCCCTGAGATCGTCCGACAGGTTCAGCGTATGGTCCGCCGCCATCGACGAGAACTCCGCGCCAACAAACAACGCGGACATCTCGGTGTCAAGCTCGAGGTACCTGCTGATCTGGTCGAGCTGCTCCAGGTAACCGTCGAACCGGTGCAGGTCCTCGAGGTACAGCTTCAGGGCGGCGACCCGCTTCCTCAACGCCGTCTCCGAGAGGGCGAAAACCTGCTGGTGCTGCTGGTAAGCACTCCACGTCGGCGCCGACCTGGCCGGTTCCGGGCCGACCTTCTGCTTCAGCACATGCAGCTTCAGCACCTCGGCGATGACCTGACAGGTCTCTTGGGTCAGGTTCAAGCGCACACGGTGAACGTCGAGGTACCCGCTGTGCCACGACTTACTGGCCTGGATCTGGATGACGATCTCGTGCTGGTGCAAGATCAGATCCAGCTCGTTGGCGGCGAACCGGATCTGCGCGGTGCCGGACGAAGGAGATCGACTCTGTATCACATCCAAATTCAGCGTCGGCCGAGCCTTCTCGTTATGCTGCAGCGCCTCCAAACGCTGCCGCCACGTCTGGCGTGATATCCAGAACATTCCCCCGAAAAGCGATCCAAAGAGTAGGGCCAAACCGGATCCGGCTACCGGCCCCGACGAGAACACGCAGGCGGTGAATACGGAGCTCAGGATGATCCAGACTGCGTGCTTCCGCATCCATTGCGCGGAAGACAAGGCGTGCGGGACCGGACGGAGCGGCCGGTACACGGAGATGGCGTGCAGGACACCGTTGACCAGGTTCCGTCGATTGTGATCCGCCTGGAACGAATCACGGAACGTGCTCCCCCAGCCCCGATCCAGCTCCTGCTCGATCCGGCTCATTCTCGCCGCCTGCTCCGTCTGCGCCTGTCTCCATGGGACGGATACCGGCAAACCCGACATCGAGGGGTCCTGCTCTGACATCACGGTCTCCCCCTCTGGCGTCATGCACGAACTCGACACGTTCTCGCCCCGTCCCGTACAGTCCGCCGAATCCCGACATTCGACTTCAGGCGGTACTATACCCGGCCCAGTGATCGGCATTGCCTGTGCATGAACACGATTGGCCATCCCAGGTCGTGCTGCCGCGGGTACCGCCTCCAACCCCGCGTTCGTCCCGTTCGCCTGTACCGACGGTTACCCATGGTCGTCGACACCCGTCCCGGACCTCTCCACGGATGTGTCACGGAGTTCGAGAAGGTCGACGCCGACGATCGCGGCCCCCGATGCGTGTCGATCAGCGCGATGCTCGCCGACCTCGCCGGCAGCCTCGAGACTGGAGTCGAGTTCGACGAGTGGATACCGGTCGTGTTCGACGACCGGCTCGAATGGAAGCCCGCGCGCTGACCGAAATCCTCTTCGGCACAAAGAGTTCCGCCCTACCCCCGCAGCCTGGGCGCGAGGTCGCGCTCGAACAACTCCAAGAACCGCTTCTGGTCGTGACCCGGCGCGTGGAAGACAAGGTGGTTGAGTCCGGCATCGAGGTACGGCTGGATCTGCGCAACCGCTTCATCGGGATCCGATGCCACGATCCAGCGCTTCGCCACCTGCTCGATCGGCAACGCATCGGCAGCCTTCTCCATCTCGATCGGATCATCGATCGAGTGCTTCTGCTCGGCGGTCAACGACAACGGCGCCCAGAACCGGGTGTTCTCCAAGGCCAGGTCCGGATCGGTGTCGTACGAGATCTTGATCTCGATCATCTTGTCGATCTCGGCTGCATCGCGCTCGACCTTCGCCGCACCCTCGGCTACTGCAGGCATCAACTTCTCCGTGTACAGGTCCATCCCCTTGCCGGATGTGCAGATGAACCCGTCGCCGCTTCTTCCCGCGTACCGGGCTACCACCGGACCGCCTGCCGCGATGTATACCGGGATCCCGCCCTCGGGCACGTCGTAGATCGATGCTCCCTTGGTCGAGAAGTACTCGCCTTCGAAGTCGACGCGGTCTCCCAGCCACAGTTCACGCATCAACCGCACCGATTCCCGCAACCGGGCGAACCGTTCCTTGAACTCCGGCCACTGCCCTGAGAAGCCTGTCGCGATCTCGTTGAGCGCCTCGCCGGTTCCGACACCGAGCATGACCCGGCCCGGATACAGGCACCCCATCGTCGCGAACGCCTGCGCTACCACCGCCGGGTTGTAGCGGAACGTCGGTGTCATCACCGACGTTCCCAACTGCATACGGCTGGTGCGCTCCCCCACGGCCGTCATCCACGCGATCGAGAACGGCGCGTGCCCACCCTCGTGCCGCCAGGGCTGGAAATGATCCGATACCGTTGCCGAATCCATCCCGTGTGATTCCGCGAGGACACCCAGCTCCACCAACTCACGTGGACCGAACTGCTCCGCAGACGCCTTGTAACCGAGTTTGAGTTCGTGGGCCACAGTGCACTCCTTAATCCGTCACGTTTGGTTCGCGAGACGCAAACCCCTAATGCAGGTTAGAAGGCGGATACCAAGATGGCGACCGCCGCTCCGATTGCTACTCCTGTCAGTGTCGCCGCGAACAGCCACAGTTCGCGCGGTGGCGGCATGGGCGCATTCTCTCGAAGCGCCTTCTCCACCTGGAGCCACCGCCGCATTCCCACAAGTGACGCGGCCGCGGCGAGCCCTATCAAGACCAGTCCGAGTGTGGTCCGCACCAATGCGGTACTGAAATCGGGAACCAGCTGTTCGATCGCGATACCCCCGGCGAGCAGGGCCAACGAGCTCCGCATCCAAGCGAGGAACGTTCGCTCACTTGCGAGAGTGAATCGCTCGTCGGGCCGGTCTCTGTCGGTCACCAAGTCATCTTTGCACCGGTTCCTTCGATCTGCACCAAGCGGGTACCGCACCGTTCTAAATTGGAAGGGCAGGCCACAGACAGGGGGCGACATGCTACCGTTCAAAGTTCTGCACTCGGCAAATCTTCGGCGCGTTTTGGCGGCTGCGCTCCTCATGCTGCCGGCATGGGCCGGTCTCGGTCCGCCATCCGCGTCCGCGGAGTCGATCACCACGCGGGTAGACGTGTATTCACCGTCGATGGGCCGGTGGATTCCCAACGATGTCATTTCCCCCGCTTCGGGTGGTCCGGCCCCCACTTTCTACCTCCTCAGCGGCATCGGGGGCGGGGCAGACGGCATCTCCTGGTTCAACAACACCGGCGTTCGGGAGTTCTTCGCCGACAAGCATGTCAACGTGGTCATGCCTATCGGCGGGCAGTACAGCATGTATACGGACTGGATCGCGGACGACCCTGTTCTCGGCCGCAACAAGTGGCAAACATATTTGACCAGTGAACTTCCCGCAGCAATCGACAGCCGCTTCGACACCACCGGAGTGAACGCGATCGGCGGGGTATCGATGGCGGGCAGCGCGGTGCTCGATCTCGCCATGCAGACTCCGGGCTTCTACCGTGCGGTCGGCTCGTACAGCGGTTGCCCTATCACGAGCGGCACGCTCGGGCAGGCGATGGTTCGGTCCATGGTCGAGCTGCGTGGCGGAGGCAATGCCGCCAATATGTGGGGAGGTTCGTCAGACCCTCGATGGGTCCAACACGACCCGATGCGCAACGCCGAACGTCTACGCGGCACAGAGTTGTTCATTTCCAGCGGTAACGGTGTGCCCAGCGAAATCGACGATCACCACCCCGCACTGGCGCTGCCTCAGACGATCGGTGGCGGCGTACTCGAAATGGTGACCAATGCTTGTGCGGTCGCGTTCCAGAAGGAACTCGAGGCGCAGGGGATTCCCGCCACCTTCAGCTTCCTCCCCTACGGCACACACTCGTGGGGGTTGTTCGAGACCGAGCTACGGCAGTCCTGGCCCCTCATCTCTCGCGCGATTGGGGCGTGAGGCCAGCGATCTCTCCAGAATCGGCCCGATGACCGCGAGCGCCTCCGGTGTGGTCATGTGCAGGTGATCGCATGGCACCTCGTGCTCGACGACGGTGCCGGCGATCACCGGCTGCCATACGCTCGGCGACGGCTTCGGGCCCTCCTCACCATCAGCGAACCGGGCGGCCCTGAAGAACAACAAGTCGCCGTCGAAGACCTGGGGCTCGTATCCGACGGAGATCTGCTTCGAGTCCGCCAGCCCTGCGTTGACACGCTCGAGGAGCATCGAGGCGAATGCCGAGTCACGGCCGAACGATCGACCGAGCGTCTCGACCAACTGCTCTCGGTACGACGAATCGGCATCGGCGCTATCTTCGGACTCGGCGCCCAGTCCCTCAACACCCAACCCGCGAAGCCACTTCAAGGCGTCGACCTCGAGGTCACCGATTTCGTCCTCCTCCTCGGCAAGATAGCAGTCCATCATGGCGAGCGTGCCGACTTCGGCACCCGACTCGCGCAGTTCGACAGCGACGGCCTGCGCGATCCATCCTCCGAGGGACCATCCCAGCAGGTGATACGGTCCCCGAGGCTGCACGGCCCGTATCTCGGCTGCGTATCGGCGGGCCAATTCCGCGATCGAGTCGAATCTCGTTCCACCACTGAGGACCGGGAGCTGAAGCCCATACGCCGGACGGTCGGGCGCAAGGTACTTGACCAGTCCGGCGTACCCCAGCGCGAGCCCGCCCGCTGGATGCACGCAGAACAGCGCGGGGCGCGCACCGACCGCTCGGAACGGAACCACCACGGCCAGCATGTCGTCGGCCGGCTCTCCCTCGGTCGCCGAAAGATCGACGATGCGGCGGGCCAGACCCTCCGGGGTGGGATGGCGGAATATCCACTGCAGCAGGACATCCGTACCGAGTCGGTTTCGCAGCTCGGCCGCCACCCGGGCCGCCACCAGTGAGTTCCCGCCCAGCTCGAAGAAGCCGTCGTCGACACCGACGCGGGCGACGCCGAGTATCTCGGCGAAGACGTCCACCACCGCTTCCTCGACGGCGTTGGTCGGGGGCCGGAACTCTCGTCGCACAACCTCCGGAACGGGAAGCGCGCGCCGGTCCAGCTTTCCGGTGCGTCCGACCGGCAAATTGTCAAGCACCACCAGCTGCGAAGGCACCATATAGGGCGTCAGGTGAGATCCGGCGTAGCGGATCACCTCGGCGGGGTCGATGCTCATGCCTGCTTCGAGCGTGACATATCCCACCAGCCGATCCCCGGCTCCGCTGTGTACTGCGGCAGCAGCGGCACGTACACCGTCATAGCTCGCGAGCACCGACTCGATCTCACCGAGTTCGACTCTCTGCCCCCGAATCTTCACCTGGAAGTCATTGCGTCCCACATACTCCAGCCGACCTACGGCGGTCCATCGTACGAGATCTCCGGTTCGGTACAGCCGAGAACCCGGGTTGCCGAATGGATTTGCGACGAATGCGGCCGCCGTCGCGGACCTGCGACGGTGGTAGCCGCGCGCCAACCCCGGCCCCGCCGCGTACAGTTCACCGACCGCACCGACCGGGACGGGCTTCAACCAGGTATTCAACACGACCACCTCGATGCCGCAGCTCGGCTCACCGATATGCACCGGCTCCTGCGGCACGAACATCCTGCCAACCGTCGTCTGGACCGTCACCTCGGTGGGGCCATAGCCGTTGAAGACCGAATGCCCCGGTGCCCATCGCGATGCCACCTCGAGTGGCAACCGTTCGCCGGCCACTGTCAGAACCCGCAGGGAGGCGATGCCTTCGGTCCCCATCGAATCGAGAATCGTGGGGGTGAAGAAGGCATGTGTGACCTGTTCAGTCCTGAGGAACTGAGCCAGGTCGGTCCCGCCGAGAATGTCGGGCGGCACGATCACCAGCGTCGCGCCGGCACCGAACGCCAGCAGCAGTTCGAACACGGAAGCATCGAAACTCGGCGACGCCAGATGCGACACCCGGTCGCCGGGCTCGACCGCAAAGCGCTCCCGCTGCTCAGCGACGAAGTTCCCGAGGCCTGCGTGTGTGACCACGACACCCTTCGGCGTTCCCGTCGACCCAGAGGTGTAGAGCAGGAATGCGGCGTGCTCGACGTGCAGTGGGCGCACGCGTTCGGCGTCGGTCACCCGTCCGCTCGAATGCGCTTTGCCCACGTCGGGATCGTCCAGGAGTAGCCATTGCACCACGGGAGGCAGCTTGTTTCGCTGCTCCGAGACCGTCAGCCCCAGCACCGCGCCCGAATCCTCGAGCATTCCGCGGATGCGAGCGGGCGGCAGCTCGGGATCAACCGGCACGAACGCCGCTCCCGACTTGGCGACCGCCCACACCGACAGCACCCATTCGGTGGACCTCGGCACCCCGATCGCAACGAACGTATCGGGGCCCGCGCCCCGGTCAATCAGAGCCCTGGCCACCCGGTTCGACCTTTCATCGAGTTCCCGGTACGACATGGTGACGCCGTTCCCGGACAGGGCAGTCGCCTCCACCGCGAATGCGCTCGCGGAAAGCACATCCGGAAGCGGCCGCCCAGGCACCGGGGGACGGCCCCGCATCGGCACGAGTTCGTCACGTTCCCTGTTACCGAGAATCTCGAGGTCGCCCACTCGTGTCGACGGATCAGTGACCGCGGCTTCGAGCAGACGGACAAACTGCTGTGCCATCGCGTCGACGGTCTCTTCGTCGAAAAGGTCTGTGGGATAGGTGAAGCCGCCCGTGATGCGCTCCGGTTCCCCGTCATCGCCGAACTCCTCGGACAATGTCAACTGGAGGTCGAACCTCGCGATCCTCGTACCGAGGTCGATGCCGTGCACCTCGACTCCCGGCAACGAGAGATCGGGTCGCTGCGTGTTCTGGAACTCGAGCAGCACTTGGAACAGCGGCGAATGCGCCGTCGACCGCGGCGGGTCGAGCACTTCGACGACCTTCTCGAACGGGACCTCCGAGTGTGTGTAGGCGCCCAGGTCGACGCCCCGCACCTGCTCGAGAAGTTCGCTGAACGGGCTTGCATCGCAGACTAGGGTGCGCAGAACCACCGTATTGACGAACATCCCGACAACGTCGTCCAGCGCAGCCTCACCTCGCCCGGCGACCGGAGTTCCGATGGCGATATCCTCGACGCCGGAAATCTTGGCCAGAAACGCTGCGAGGGCGGCGTGCGCAACCATGAACACCGTGCAGCGGTGTGCGGAGGCCAGTTCCGTGACTCGGCGATGCAGGCTGGAGTCGATTTCGAAGCCGACGCGGTTGCCGTCGGGCGACCGTTTCATCGTGCGCGGCCGATCGGATGGCAAATCCAGGGCCGCCGGCAGTCCCGCCAACGCGTCGCGCCAGTACTCCAACTGTCGCGACATCAGCGACTGCGGATCACCTTCGGAGCCGAGGACTTGTCGTTGCCAGATCGCGAAATCGGCGTACTGGACCGTCAGCGGTCGCCACTGAGGCGCATCCCCCGACTTCCGCGCGATGTACGCCAGCATCACATCACGCGCGAGCGGGATCATCGATACACCGTCGGCGAGGATGTGGTGTACGACTATCAGTAGTGCTCGTGAGTCGTCGGATATCTCGAACACGGCTGCCCGCAACGGAACCTGCTCTGTGACGTCGAATCCCATTGACGCAGCCTCCGCGAGCATCCGTTGCAGATCCGTCTCCCCGGATACCCTGCTGACTGGTATGTCCGGCGACGACTCCGAAGCCGACAGGATGAGCTGCATCGGTTCGCCGCCGGCCATGGGGAAACGGGTCCGCAGTGACTCGTGACGCCCCACTACATCCGACACCGCCATCCTCAGCGCGCCGATCTCGAGGGCTCCGGTAATCCGGAACGCCATCACGATGTTGTGGACTGGCGAAGAGGTATCGAACTGGTTGAGGAACCACATGCGAGTCTGTGCGAGAGACAAAGGAATTCGCTCGGGACGTACCGCTGCCTCCAATACCGGGCGGTCTTTACGCGCCTCCGCGTCGACGGCGCGTTCCGCGAACGCCGCCACGGTCGAGGCCTCGAACAAAGAATGCACGCCGACCTCGACGTCCAGGGCGGCATCGACCCGTGCAACCACCCGCGTGGCGGACAGTGAGTCTCCGCCCAGTCGGAAGAAATCGTCGTCGCTACCGACACGATCGAGGCCGAGAACGTCGCCGAACACCTCGGCCACGACCGCCTCGGTCGGGTTCGCCGGCGGCCGGAACCGAGCCGTGGTGGTTTCGGGTGGGGGCAAGGCACCACGATCAACCTTCCCACTCACCGTCACCGGCAACTCCTCCAACACCACCACCACCGACGGCACCAAATACCCCGGCAACACCGACCCCGCAAACCCCACCACCACCTCCGGATCCACCACCACACCCCAATCCGGCACCACATACCCCACCAACCGCGACCCCCACACCACCACCACCGCCCGCGACACCCCCACACACCGAGCCAGAACCGACTCCACCTCCCCGAGCTCCACCCGCTGCCCCCGCACCTTCACCTGAAAATCACCACGCCCCCAAAACTCCAACACCCCCTCCGACGACCACCGCACCAAATCCCCCGTCCGATACAACCGCGCACCCGACACCGCAAACGGATTCGCCACAAAACTCGCCGCCGTCAAACCCGGACGATTCCGATACCCCCGCGCCAAACCCCCACCCCCCACATACAACTCCCCCACCACACCCACCGGCACCGGACGCAACCACCCGTCCAACACCACCACCGACACACCCCGACCCGGACCCCCCACCGACACCACACCCCCCGCCACCAACGGCTCAGACACCGTCGCCTGCACCGTCACCTCCGTCGGCCCATACGCATCGAACAACTCCCGACCCGGCGCCCACGAGGCCACCAACTCCGGCGCACACACCTCACCGGCCACCACCAACACCCGCACACACCCCAACCCCCCAGGCTCGAGCGTCGCCAACACCGACGGCGTCACAACACAATGCGTCACCCCCTCCCCCTCGAGCACCGCCGACAACTGCGCACCCCCCACCACCGACGACGGCACCACCACCAACCGCGCCCCCACCGAAAACGCCATCAACCACTCGTACACCGACGCATCAAAACTCGGCGACGCCACATGCGACACCCGCGACGACGACGACACCGAAAACCGATCACGCTGCTGCGCAGCCAAACTCGCCACACCCTCATGCGTAACCACCACACCCTTCGGCGTCCCCGTCGACCCCGACGTATACATCACATACGCCGCATCACAGACCCGCACCGGCGCAACCCGATCCGAATCCGACACCGGCCCAGCCGACACACCCTCCCCGAAACCCGGCCCATCAACCTCCAACCACTCCACCCCACCCCCGAGCCGGCCACCCGACAACGACAACCCCACCACCGCACCCGAATCAGCCACCAACCACTCAACCCGCGCCGCCGGCAACCCCGGATCCACCGGCACGAACGCCGCCCCCGACTTCGCCACCGCCCACACCCCCACCACCAACTCCACCGACCTCGGCAACCCCAACGCCACCACCGAACCCGGCCCCACCCCACGAGCAATCAACACCCGCGCCCACCGAGACGACCACCCATCCAACTCCCCATACGACAACCGAACACCCGCACACGACACCGCCACCGCCAACGGATCCACCCGAGCACCAGCCACCAACACCTCCCCCAACGAGCGCCCCACAACACCCACACCCCCACACACCAACCCCACACCACCACCAACATCCAACCCACCCAACACCACACCCGGATCGGCTGCCATCGCCTCGAAAACGCTGGTGATGCGTCCTGCCATCGTTTCCACAGTGGCCCGATCGACGAGGTCGGGTAGGTAATGGAAGGTCATCCGCAGGCGGGTACCCACCGAGAACGCCACGCTCAGCGGGTAGTGGGTAGCGTCGGCACCACTGACGTCGACCACGCGGAAACCGGCGAAATCGGTATCCTCCGTGAGTCCTTCCCGGTCGATCGGGTACGACTCGAACACCGTCGCCGTATCGAATTCGATGTCCTGTCCAGCCACCCGCAGGATGTCGGCCAGACCGAGGTGGTGGTGGTCGAGCAGAGCGGCTTGCTCCGCTTGTGTCCGATCGAGCAACTGCCCCAGTGTCTCCCGTGGATTCAGCGTGACTCTCACGGGAACCGTGTTGACGAACAACCCGATCATCGACTCCACGCCTGCCAACTGCGGCGAACGGCCGGACACCGTGCCACCGAAAGTCACGTCCGTTCGAGAGGTCGCCGCACTCAACACAATCCCCCAGGCGACCTGGGTCATGGTGTTCATGGTGACGTTCCGGTTTCGCGCAAGCGTTGCGAGGTCCGCGGTCAGGGTCTCGGGCAGCGTGAAGTCCACCTGCAAGGGCAGGGACGAGAGATGTTGCCCCCGAGCCTGCGGCAGGAGCAGTGTCGGACCGTCGGCTCCGGCAAGCGCAGCCGACCAGGCCGCACGCGAGGGTGTCGGGTCCGAGCGATCGAGCAAGGCAAGGAAGTCCCGGTAGGGCCGAGGCTTCGGCAGCGAAGGAGCATCCCCCTCCCCAATCACATAGAGAGCGAGTAGATCCCGGATTGCCAGCGGCATCGACCATCCATCCAGCAAGGTGTGATGGTTGGTCCACACCAGACGGGCTTCGTCGGGGCCGGTGAGTACGAGAAGAAACCGCATCAACGGCGCCCTCGATGTGTCGAATGCCTCGGCCCGGTCGGTGAGACGAATCCGGTCGAGTTCGGCAGGGCGCTCGTTCTCTGGCACACCTGTCAGGTCGAGCACACGGAACGGTAGCTCGACTGCCGCAGGTACCGCCTGCACGAACGTCCCGTCGGCCGCTGGGACGAACGCCACCCTGAGGTTCGCGTGCCGATCCAGTAATGCTTGTGCTGCCATGCGCATCCGGACCGGATCGACGGCGCCCTTCAGGTGCAGTTCCACCTGCACCGTGTATGCGTCGATCGACGGCTTCGCCATCAGTGCGTGAAAGAGCAACCCCGCTTGCAGGGGAGTGGGTGGCCACACATCGGTCAGCGTCCCGAACTGCTCCTCCCACCCGTCGAGGTCGCTCTGGGTCACCGCAACGAGAGGAACGTCTGAGGGAGTGAGCCCACCGGCATGTGGACTGCGGGCGTGGAACACCAAGGAGGACACTGCTTCACACCAACAATCGGCGAGACGCTGGACCTCCTGTCTGCATAGCAGGGTGCTCGGGTATCCGAAACTCACCCGGAGTCGTCCTCCCACCACGATCGCGTTGACCTCGATGGCGGCGGATGCCGGCATGTCCGGATCCGGTTCGTACGAGAGGTCGCCGAACCCCTCTGCCGGGTTCCACCCGATTTGGGCATCGTGATTGCTACCGTCCGGAACCTGGCCGAGATAGTTGAAACTGATCTGTCCCGGTTCGGTTCCGGGCAATACCTTCGCGGCGTCGGGATTGAGGTAGCGGAGCAGTCCGTATCCGATGCCCATGCCGGGCACCGCGCGGAGTTGCTCTTTCACCAGTTTGATTGCCTTACCCATGTGAGAGCCGCCGGCAAGGGCGTCGCCGAGATCGATGCCATCGAGATCGACACGGACCGGGAAGACCGTCGTGAACCAGCCAACCGTGCGGGACAGGTCGGCGCCCGGCACGATCTGCTGCTCACGTCCGTGACCTTCGAGTCGGATCAGCATGGACGTCTCCCGAATTCCACGCTCCGCGCGCCAAGCCGACGAGGCCACGGCCAGCGCAGTCAGAAGCACATCGAGGGCGCCCCCGTGATACATCTGTGCGGCCGTGGTCAGCAGCACCGACGTGTCGCCGGAGGTCGTCTCGACGCTCACATCCTGTAATACGGTCGCCACGTCCACGCCGGGATCCAGAGGGCGGTCGGTGATCAGCGGGTCGGGCGCCGAGATGATGCTCTGCCAGCGCGCCAGCTCGACCGTCCGCTCACTACGACATGCTTCTTCTTCCAGGGCGTACGCCCACCTACGCATCGACGTCCCCGTTTCCGGGAGGTCCGCGGCCTGCCCTGCCGAGATCTGCGACCAGGCGGCGGCGAAGTCGGGCAGCAGAATCCGCCAGGACACGCCGTCCACTGCAAGATGATGAGCCACCACGATCAAGCGACCCGTCGGTGCCGAGTCCCGTGCACTCGGTACCGGGTCGAGCCAAACGAACTGAACAACGACGCCGTCGAACGGGCGCAACCGCTCGACGGCCGCCTGGTGCTCGGCCGTCACGAGCGCCGAAAGCGCATCGGCATCGGCGTCCGCATCGAACACCACCCGGCGGATCATCGACTCGGCATCGCGGTCGGTTGCCGGACGGGTCTCCATCTGCCACCGTCCGTCGGTGGCGCGAAGCAGTCGCGACCGCAGCATGTCGTGGTGGGCGATCACCGCGGTGGCGGTCGCAGCGAGTGCGTCGAATTCGATTCCACTCGGCAGTTCGACGAGGATGCTCTGGCTGAACCGTTCGAAGTGTCCTCCCCGCTCGATCAGATACCGAACCACGGGGGTCAGCGGGAACGTCCCGACTCCGCCACCCTCGAATTCGCCCAGGCGAACCTCGGCGTCACCGTCCGCCGTCTCCGCTGCCGCTGCCAACGCGGCCACCGTCCTGTGTTCGAACACCTGTTGCGGGGTCAACAACAGGCCACGCGCCTTGGCCCTCGACACCACCCGGATCGACAGGATGCTGTCGCCGCCCAACGCAAAGAACGAGTCGTGCAACCCGACCTTCTCCACACCGAGTACTTCGGAAAAGACCGACGCCAGCGCTCCCTCTGCCAGTGTCCGCGGCTCCACGTAGGCCTCTGTGGTGGTTTCGGGTGGGGGTAAGGCACCACGATCGACCTTCCCACTCACCGTCACCGGCAACTCCTCCAACACCACCACCACCGACGGCACCAAATACCCCGGCAACACCGACCCCGCAAACCCCACCACCACCTCCGGATCCACCACCACACCCCGATCCGGCACCACATACCCCACCAACCGCGACCCCCACGCCACCACCACCGCCCGCGACACCCCCACACACCGAGCCAGAACCGACTCCACCTCCCCGAGCTCCACCCGCTGCCCCCGCACCTTCACCTGAAAATCACCACGCCCCCAAAACTCCAACACCCCCTCCGACGACCACCGCACCAAATCCCCCGTCCGATACAACCGCGAACCCGACACCGCAAACGGATTCGCCACAAAACTCGCCGCCGTCAAACCCGGACGATTCCGATACCCCCGCGCCAAACCCCCACCCCCCACATACAACTCCCCCACCACACCCACCGGCACCGGACGCAACCACCCGTCCAACACCACCACCGACACACCCCGACCCGGACCCCCCACCGACACCGCACCCCCCGCCACCAACGGATCGGACACCGTCGCCTGCACCGTCACCTCCGTCGGCCCATACGCATCGAACAACTCCCGACCCGGCGCCCACACAGCCACCAACTCCGGCGCACACACCTCACCGGCCACCACCAACACCCGCACACACCCCAACCCCCCAGGCTCGAGCGTCGCCAACACCGACGGCGTCAGAAAACAATGCGTCACCCCCTCCCCCTCGAGCACCGCCGACAACTGCGCACCCCCCACCACCGACGAGGGCACCACCACCAACC
Source organism: Rhodococcus sp. WMMA185 (assembly GCF_001767395.1). NCBI lineage: Bacteria > Bacillati > Actinomycetota > Actinomycetes > Mycobacteriales > Nocardiaceae > Rhodococcus > Rhodococcus sp. WMMA185. Next base: position 2,968,283 of record NZ_CP017014.1, read on the forward strand.
GCGCCCCCACCGAAAACGCCATCAACCACTCGTACACCGACGCATCAAAACTCGGCGACGACACATGCGACACCCGCGACGACGACGACACCGAAAACCGATCACGCTCCTCCGCAGCCAAACTCGCCACACCCTCATGCGTGACCACCACACCCTTCGGCGTCCCCGTCGACCCCGACGTATACATCACATACGCCGCATCACAGACCCGCACCGGCGCAACCCGATCCGAATCCGACACCGGCCCAGCCGACACACCCTCCCCGAAACCCGGCCCATCAACCTCCAACCACTCCACCCCACCCCCGAGCCGGCCACCCGACAACGACAACCCCACCACCGCACCCGAATCAGCCACCAACCACTCAACCCGCGCCGCCGGCAACCCCGGATCCACCGGCACGAACGCCGCCCCCGACTTCGCCACCGCCCACACCCCCACCACCAACTCCACCGACCTCGGCAACCCCAACGCCACCACCGAACCCGGCCCCACCCCACGAGCAATCAACACCCGCGCCCACCGAGACGACCACCCATCCAACTCCCCATACGACAACTGAACACCCGCACACGACACCGCCACCGCCAACGGATCCACCCGAGCACCAGCCACCAACACCTCCCCCAACGAGCGCCCCACAACACCCACACCCCCACACACCAACCCCACACCACCACCAACATCCAACCCACCCAACACCACACCCGGATCCTCGATCCCAGCGGCGAGAACACGGGCAAGCTGCTCTGATTCGCCTGGGCGGTCTGCGTCTACAACCCAGCAACCCTCCCCGACTTCGACGGCGAAAAACTCGACGTCCGTCGGTGATTTCCATCGATCCATCACGGTGATGCCGCAGTCACCGATCCGGTCGACACCGAGTGGTTCCCGCACTGCTCCCACCACCGACCACGGAACCGGCTCTGACGCAGGCGCATCCGCAGGAGCGACGAAACGATGCCGACGGGATCGCCGCAGTTGCAGGCCCACCTGCCGCGTCAATGCTTCGAAGGACTGGCTCGGTGCGAGGGCAAACCTGACGGGCTCGATTCCTCCTTGCGACCGGTGTCCGAGCACCACGTCATCGACGCCGGTGCGGCGGTGCCAATACACCGCAAGCGCGGCCAACAGCACAGCGGCAGGCCCACCACCGCTGCGGCGGACCAGTCGGGCTAACGCACTTCGGACCGGAATCTCTACTCGGCGTGCGCTTTCCCGGTCGGGACCCGAGGCCGGCGATGCCTCCGCTCGAGGCGCCTGTTCGAGCAACTGTGCCCAGTAGTGACGGTCGGCGCTCCACGCGTCACTCTCGCGGTAGCGCGCATCAGCCGCGAGCTGGACTCCGGGCGCGACGAACGGCGAGGGTTCCACTGGATCCGCAGTTCGATTCGCCCGCTCGGCCCCGTAGATCTCGGCGGTTCGCCCCACCACTGCATTCATGCCGGGCTCGTCACCGACGAGTCGGTGGTAGCGCTGGAACCAACCGTATCGGGCGTTCGGAAGCCGGAACAGGACGTGCGAATACATCGGTCCGGCGAAAGCGTCGAACGGCCGGCTTACCAAGTCCGCGATCAGTGACGCCACCCGGCAACCGAGTGTGATGCCCGGTTCCGCCGCGTGATCGCTCGATTCGGTCAGGTCGACGATGTCGGGGCCGGTCACAGGTGCGACGCCGGTGATCCTGCCCGGATCCGAACCCTCGAGCACGAAAGTGTCTTGCAGGCCGGGGTACTCAGTCAGTGCCTGCCGCAGTGCGCGGCAGAAGGCGTCCTCATCGAGCGGACCGTCGAGTTCGAGGTACTGCCCGAAGGAGGTATCACCCTGCCCAGTGCCGAGCACCGTTCGTTGGTCGTAGGTGAGCGGTAGGAACTCACCCGTAGTCATGGAACCCTCGCCCGGTCTTACGCCCGCAATGACCGGCCTCGACCAGAGCGACGAGCGCCGAAGGCGGGCGGTAGTGATCGTCTCCGGTCAACTCGCGCAGCGCGGTCATCGTGTCGCGGACGTTGTCGAGGCCGATCAGATCTGCGGTGCGCAGCGGTCCCATTGGGTGGCCGAGGCAACCCTCGAACAGGGCATCGACGGTTTCGGCGTCGGCGAGACCAGCGTCCACTGCGGTCGCCGCCTCACCGATACACAGCATGAGAACGCGATTGAGCACGAAGCCAGGTCTGTCACCGACGACGATGCCGGTCTTGTTCAGCGATTCGACGAGCGCGAGCGCACGGTCGAGCGACTGCGCAGACGTGCGCGGGCCCCGAACCACCTCGACCGTGTCCTTGAGCGGTGCGGGGTTCATGAAGTGCAGGCCGACGACATTCTCAGGCCGTGAGGTGTTCTCCGCGAGCTTGTCCACGGGAATGCCCGACGTGCAGGAGGCCAAGAGGGTGTCGGGTGGACATACTCGACCGAGTTCGGCGAACACCCTCTCCTTGAGATCGATTCGCTCGGGAACGCACTCGATGACTACATCGGCCTCGGACAGATCGGACATCTGCCCCGTCCAGTTCACCCGCGCCGCCACATCTCGAGGTTCGGTGCCATCACGTCGGCCGAGAAGTATCGCCAGGCGCAGCGAGTCCCTCGTCCGCGACCGGGCCAGTTCGACCATCTGAGGATCAGGCTCTACGACGACGACCTCGTGGCCGGCCCTCGCGAGACATTCGGTCACCCCCGCGCCCATCGTTCCTGCCCCGACCACACCCACGTTCATTGCACCGTCTCCGACGAGTGAGGCGTTAATTGAGCTGCCTTCGAGGAGTGATCGGCCTCGTCTTGCTGAACGTATTCCATCGCTACTTCCTGGGCGGGGAGGTCCGGGTGAACCGCCAGCTCCGTCACTAATCGACAGAGATCGTCGAGCATCGCTTCGACCGTGCCTTCGTCGAAGAGGTCTGTGGCGTACTCGAGTTCGAGTGTCGGTCCCGGTGCGGGTGCCGATCCTTGCCCCCGGGTCCGCGAGAGACCGAGTTCGACGGTGGTGCCCGGCGGTTCGCTGACGCTGCGCTCTCCGTCACAGCGCACCGGGAAGAGCTCCGCCGCCGCACTCACGGTTTCGTCCGAGGACAATTGCCGACGCACGGCCGACACCAACTCGTGGAAGGTGGGTTCGTCGGACATGTCGACGCTCACCAGCCGCGACCGGGCGCCCGGGGCCGCTGCAGCGGCGACGGTGATCTCGTCCTCGGCGGTATACCAGGCGAGCAGCGTGAGCCAAGCGGCGAGCAGTTCGGACTCTTCCGGATCGCCATCGAAGGGCCGACTCACCCACCCGGGCACATAGCTGGGCGGTTTCGAACCATTCGACGTTTTTCGGGGGCGGTCCGCCGGAACCAACGGCGGTGACACCGACAGCGGGCGGAGTGTCGATACCTCGGACGGCTCCTCGAGGAACATAGAAATCGGCTGTGCGTGAGAAGCGCTCGCGAGTGCCTCGAGGATCCCGAGATACTGCGCGCAGAGCGCCGCTGCGGTCTGCTCTGTGAACAGTTCCGTGCTGAACTCGAGCCCGGAAGCCATGCCCTCCTCGCCTGCCCGCTCCGTAGTGATGAGTGTGAGATCGAACTTGGCCGTACCGGATGGCACGCCACCGAATGCGATGGCTCCGGGACTCTCCTGGTCGAACAGCGTTTCGGTGAGTCCGTGTTGCGACTGCCGAGCAGGTAGTTGCTGATGAACATGGCACACGTCGAACAGCGGCGTCCGGCTCATGTCGCGGTCGCCGGTCAGTGCCGTGACGACACGGTCGAAGGGGATCTCCTGGTGCTCGAGGGCGCCGAGCACCACACTCCGCACACGAGCCAACAGTTCGGTGATGGTCGGATCGCCGGACAGATCGGCACGCAGCGCCACAGTGCTGTTGAAGTATCCGATCAAGCTCTCGAGTTCGGGGCGATTCCGCCCCGTCGTCGGGGTCCCGACAACTAGATCACGCTGGCGACTCCGGCTCGCCATGAGAAGGTAGAAGGCCGAGAGCAGGACCACGAACAGCGACACCGACTCGCGTCGCGCCACCGCCCGCAAGCTCTCCGTCAACTCCTGGGAGACCTTGAAGGTGTGGAACGCACCGGTGAAGTTCTTTCGTTCCGGGCGTGGGAAGTCGGTGGGCAACCGCAACACCGGAACGTCCTGCAAGACCGTTCGCCAGTACTCGAGTTCCGCATCGAGCGACGTACCCGCGAGCAGTTCCCGCTGCCAGAGCGCATAGTCCCAGTACTGGAGAGGCAACGGGGCCAGATCTGCCGGCCGACCGGATACCCGCGCCCCGTACAAGGCGGGAATCTCCCCTTCGAAGATCCGCGGCGACCCACCGTCGTTGACAGAGTGGTGTGAAGTGACCTGTAGTACGTGTTCGTCCGGGCCGAGCTTGATCAACAGCGCCCGAATCAGTGGGTCGGTGGCGAGATCGAACGGCACGATCGCGGCCTCGTGCACGAGCACGCGCGCCGCGGCAACGGGGTCCGATTCACCCGACACGTCGGCAGTCCGGAAGAAGTCACCGAGGGACTCCCTGATCCGCAGTTCCGGTTCTCCGTCGACCTCAACGTAGTTGGACAGCAGCACCCGGTGCCGATCCGCGAGATCCTCCCACGTGCCGCGCACGGCGGCCGCGTCGATCGGCCCGTGCAAGTCGGTCACCATCGGCAGGTTGTAGATCGTCGTCGTGGCGTCGAGCTGGTGGTGGAACCACATGCGTGTCTGCCCGTAGGACATCACCGGTTGATTTCGCGGTGTGATCGGGGGCAGTCCGCCGGATCGAGACATGCCGTCGCCGAGGAGTTCGGCGAAGTCGGCGACCTTGGGTCGCTCGTAGAGGTCGATGAGCTTGGGCCGGAACCCGAAACGCTCCGCCACCTTGTCGACCAGTTGCATGGCGATCAATGAGTTTCCGCCAAGATCGAAGTAGTCGTCCTCACCGCCGATGTCGGTCTCGCTGTGTAGCAACTCGCGCAGGGTCGCCTGTAACCAATCGAGGCTGTCCTCGGGTGCAGTGGACACGGGAACCGGATTCGATTCCGGCGAACGAACTGGCGAACGGGATTCCGGGGGGTGATTCCAATCGGGAGCGTCCGGGAGATCGAACCAGCACCTCGAGTCACGCATGGGGTGCCCGGGCAGGCGCACCCTCCGGGCGGAGTCGTCGCCCCGATCCACGCATGCCCAGTCCAGATCGACTCCGCACTCGTACAACCGAGCAAGAATCGCAGTAACTGGCTCGGTGCCATCTGCTGCGTAAACGACCTCCGCATCCGTTCGGTCATCGAGAGCATCGGCGAGCAATCGGCCCAGACGCCCGGTTGGGCTCGGTTCGACGAAGACGACAGGACCCTCGGCAAGCATGTTCTGCGCGACGGCCACGAGTCGGTCTGCGTCGATGGTGGGGTTCGCCGCCGCGTTGGCTATATCGGCGGCGGTCACGTCCGAGAGCGTGCCCAGCAGATAGCGCGCGGCGTAGCGGGAAACCCCTGCGCTGAGGACGGCAGTCACCCCGACGCCCGCGGCGAGCAGTTCCCGATGGGCCGCGACCTGACCTGCAAGGAGGTCCACCTCATCACCGGAGGCTGGAAGTTCGGGTGGCAACGCTCGACCGCGTAGCCGCGATGGCATCGGGTCCGGCGACAGCAGCAACGCCACAGACGGGGTGTGCCGAACTCCGGCATCCGAAAGCTCTTCGCGCCCTTCGAGTTCTTTGGCTCGCGTACGGAGAGAATCCGAAAGTTCGATGCTATTGCGTGCCCGGACCGCCACCCGATGTTCATAGTGCGGGCGACCACGGTTGAGGGTGAACACGACATCGTCGAGGTCCAGACCGCGTACAGCCGTCGACAGGTCGGCACACAGAGTAGCCAGCGCGCCAGGGCTCTTTGCCGACACCCCGACCAGTCGTGCCACGTCGAGGTGTTGGGTTCGAGACACCGGGTCGGGGCGTGGCGGTTGCTCGACCACACAGTGCGCGTTGATGCCGCCGAGGCTGAACGAGCTCACTCCCGCTCGTCGTGGACCGCTCTCGTCGCACCACGTCCGCGCCTGCGTGACCACCTCGATACCACTGCCCGCGAGATCGACCCCGCCGGTGGCCTGCTCGAAGTGCAACGACGGATACAGCTCACCGTGCTCGACTCCGACGATGGCCTTGACCAGACCGGTCACCCCGGCAGCGTGGTCCAGATGACCGATATTGGTCTTCACCGAACCGATGGGGAGCACGCCCGACCTACTCTCGAACGCTGTCGCGATCGCCTCGAGTTCGACAGCATCTCCCAGCGGCGTGCCCGACCCATGAGCTTCGAGATATCCGGCATTGCTTGGCTCGAGCCCCGCATTCCGCCAGGCCCGGGAAATGACCGCCACCTGCGCCCGGGCACTCGGTGAACTGATCGTGGCCGTCGAGTGGCCACTCGACACCGTTGCTGTTCCGCGGATCACGGCGTGCACGGGAACTCGATCGGCCCGGGCGCGTGCCATCGTGGTGAGGAGAAGAGCCGCTCCACCCTCGCCCACTGCAGTACCGTCCGCGTTCGCATCGAACGCCCGACAACGCCCGCCAGGTGACATCAGTTCCTCGGAGCCGGGTCCCATATCCGCGCGGACTCCGTTCACACGCAAGCTGATACCGCCCGCGAGGGCGAAGTCGGCGTCGCCGGAACGCAACTCCCGGCAGGCGTGATGCACGGCGATGAGTGACCCGTTGCAGCCCGAGTCGACGGCGTAGCAGGGCCCGGTGAGCCCGAGGTGATACGCGATCCGCGCCGGCACAGCGAACGGGACGTTGCCCAGTGTGCTCAGCACACCCGGTTCCGCCCAGATCGCGGGGTAAGTCGAGGCCGGACCGCTGAACACCACAGCTGTCGAACTGTCGGCAAAATCCGCGGTCGAGTATCCGGCATCCTCGACTGCCTGGTGCGCGAGGACCAATGCCAGTCGCTGCTGCGGGTCGATCAACGACGCTTCTCTTTTGGACAGGGTGAAGAAGGAGTAGTCGAATGTGGCGATGTCCTCGACGAACCCCATGGGCCGGTAGTCCGATGGCTGACCGAGCCCGGTCGCCTTCGCCCGGGTTCGCGAGAGGGGCCGCACCGAGTCCCGGCCTGCGGAAAGGTTGGTGCGGAACTCCTCCAGGTTCGAGGCCTCGGGGTAGCGCACGGCCATACCAACCACTGCGATGTCGTCGTCGTTCAGTGCGCGAAGTCGCGTCGTCAAGATTGCCTCCCAATCAAGATGCCTCCAAGGGGGGTCAGAATTCGTAGGTGGCGGGTGTGCTCTTTTCCGTTGTCCAAGTGGAGTCTGTCGGGGTGGAGTCCGAGATCGCTGCAGCCTGTGTCGCGACGGTGACGAGGTCGAACAGCTGGCCCACCCGCAAGATCCCGGGCCATTGCTCATCGAGACGCCGCTGCAACTCCACGACGCGATGCGAGTTGCCGCCCACGTCGAAAAAGCCGTCGTAGCGGCCGAAGTCAGCGTGCCCGAGCACCACGGCCCAGTGCCCGGCAACCTCCCGCTGCAACGGCGTCCATTGCGTCCTCGCCCCTTCGGCTGCCACTCCGGTATCCGGGATCAGTGCCCGCAGAGCAGCCTCGTCCACCTTCCCCTCGTCCGTTCTCGGGATCGCGCCGACTCCCACGAACCGCGCGGGTACCGACTCGGAATCGAGTCGTTCGGCGCTGAACTCTTGCAGGTCCTCCGCTGTCGGCAACACTGCAGCCGCGACCACCGGAACCCAGAACGCGACTATTCCGGTATCGGCCGTGAGGACTACTGCCTCACGAACAGCCGGGTGACTCGCCAAGACATCGGCGATCGACACCTCCTGCGAGCCGGAAGTCGACACCTCAGCCGAGCCGGTGTCGACGTCGATCAGTTGTCCGGAACGAATCCACCGCGCGAGTCCCTGCGTACGAACCATCCGCGACCCCGACACCCCGAACGGATTCGCCACGAACGTAATAGCTGTATCCCTCGCCGTCCCAGTCTCTTCGGCCCCAGCCTCCTGAGCCCGAGCCTCCTCGGCAGCGGCTGGCCGGGTGTCGGCCCTGTACACCGTGCCGGCCACACCTATGGGGGCGGGACGTAGCCGGGAGTCGAGGACCCTGGCCCCTGCGCCTGTACCCCATTCCTCGAGCAGCGTTCGCTCGGTGGGGACGAGAAGGTCTATGTCGGCGACCGCCGCTTCCGGATCGGTGGTGACCGCGCCGAGGATCTTGACGAATCGATCGGCGAGAACCGAGACCGTCTCGGCGTCGAAGAGATCGGTGGAGTAGGTGAATCCCGCCGTCATGCCCCCCGCCGTTGTGCCACCCGGTGTCGCGGACCCGTCGTAATGTTCCTCGAGCGCCAAATGCAGATCGAAGAGCGACGTTGCAACTTTCGGTTCGAGTACCTCGACCTGCAGGCGCGGAAGAACGAGGGTTGGACGCTCCGTGTTCCGGAATTCGAGCAGCACCTGAAACAGCGGTGAAAATGCCTGGGATCGAGTGGGGTTCAGCGCCTCCACCACCGCTTCGAACGGCACGTCCGAGTGAGCGAAAGCAGCAAGATCGGTCTCGCGGACACGCGCGAGCAGATCGGTGAAGGTCCCCTTCACTTCGGTGCGCAGCGCGAGAGTGTTGACGAACATCCCCACCACGTCGTCGAGCACCGCCTCACCGCGCCCCGCCACCGGTGAGCCGATCACCACGTCATCGGATCCGCCCGACCGAGACAACAGGACTGCGAGCGCCGCGTGCGCCACCATGAACACCGTGCACCGGTGTGTCCGAGCGAGTGCCACCACCTTCCGGTGCAGGTCCGCGTCGATCGAAAAGGTCACCCTGGCCGCGGCAGCCGATCGTCGGGGCGGGCGCTCCCGATCCTTGGGCAACCCTGTCACCGCCGGCGCGTCCGCAAGGACGGATCGCCAGTAGTTCAGCTGCCGTGAGAGCAACGACTCCGGGTTGTCCTCCGAACCGAGGACTTCGCGCTGCCACAATGTGTAATCGGCGTACTGGACCGGCAGCGATTCCCAGGTCGGCGCATGCCCCTCGGATCTGGCTGTGTAGGCGGACATCATGTCCCTAGCGAGCGGGGCCATCGAGAATCCATCGGCGGCGATGTGGTGCAACACCACGGCCAGAACATGCTCACGCTCCCCGCCTTCGATTGAACGGAGTTCGAACAAGCGAGCCCGAAGAGGGACGGAGGCCGAGACGTCGAACGCCGTGGACACCAGGTCCGAAATCTGCTCACGCAGATCGTCCTCGGTGTGTGTGTTCTCGGCCGTCGTCGCCTCGAGTCCGGCGACCTGGTCGGCGTCGACGATCACCTGGGTGGGTCCCGTAAGCCCGTGCGGATACCAGGTGCGCAGTGCTTCATGCCGTTCCAGCACGTCTTCGAAGGCGGAGGTCATTGCGGCGAGATCCAGTTCACCCGACAGTCGGATGATCGTCGCGACGTTGTAGGCGGGCGAGGTGGGGTCGATCTGATTGATCAGCCACATCCGGTGCTGCGCCCATGAGAGCGGCACCCTCTCTGGACGTGGAGCCACCACCATCACAGGTCTCGTCGCACCGTCAGCGGTCGCCTCGGTTGCCCGGGAAGCGAGCGCCCGGACGGTCGGGGTCTCGAACACTTCCCGAACACCGAACCCCGTCCCGAGTGCGGCGTTGATCCGAGACACCACTTGCGTTGCTGTCAGGGAATTACCACCGGATGCGAAGAAATCGTCATCGATACCCACCACGTCGGTGCCGAGAACCTCGGCGAACACGTCGGCAATCACGGATTCCGACGGCGTGCTGGGCGCACAGAAGATCTCGGGTGTGAACTCGGGTTCGGGCAGCGCCTGCCTGTCGACCTTTCCGTTGGCTCCGAGCGGTAATCGGTCCAGAATCGTCACCGACGCCGGCACCATGAACGGCGCGAGAACGGACTTGGCGGACCGCATCGCTTCGGAGATGTCCAGTTCCACACCCTCCTCCGCGGTCACATATCCGACGAGGATGGGCTCTGCGGCAGGCGTGCGACGCACCACGACCACCGACTGCGCGATACCCGGGCAACGGCCAAGTACCGCCTCGATCTCTCCGGGCTCGACCCGCTGTCCCCGCAGTTTCACCTGGAAATCGTTGCGGCCCGAATACTCCAGCTTTCCGTCCGGTGTCCACTTCATCAGATCGCCCGTCCGGTACATGCGCGAACCCGGAGTTCCGAACGGGTTCGCCACGAATGCCGCTGCCGTCAATCCCGCCCGTCCGTGGTATCCGCGCGCGAGTCCCTCCCCCAGCACATACAGTTCACCGACCACCCCGACCGGAACAGGGCGCAACCAGTCATCGAGCACGAGTTCACGCACACCCCGGATCGGGTGGCCGATCCGCACCGGATCTCCGACGGCCACGGGATCGCCGATGTTCGACATCACGGTGGTCTCTGCCGGTCCGTATCCAACGAGAAGGGCGCGTCCGGATGCCCAGCGATCCAGCAACTCCTGAGGACAGCGTTCTCCACCGACCACGAGGCTGCGAAGGAGATCCAGGCCGCGCGGATCGATCGTCGCCAAGGCAGCCGGGGTGGTGAATACGTGCGTGACCCGTTCCGTTGCAAGCAGTTCCGCCAGGGCTTCGCCACCGTAGACCTCCGGCGGCGCGATCACCAGGCGCGCACCGGCGCCGAACGCCATGAGATATTCCAGCATCGTCGCGTCGAATCCCGGAGACGCGAGATTGAGCACCCGCGACGAACTGGTCGTTCCGTACCGGAGGCACTGCTCGGTCGTGAAATTCTGCAGTCCGGCTTGGGGAATCACCACGCCCTTGGGCGTGCCGGTCGACCCCGAGGTGTACATGAGATAGGCGGGGTGGTTCGGACGCAGCGGCACCACCCGGTCAGCGTCGGTGATCGGCCGAGACTCCCCATATCGTGACGGACCAGGATCGTCGAGTAGCAGCCACTCCACCCCGTCCGGCATCCGCTGCCGCTGTTCGGAAATCGTCAGCCCCACAACGGCCCCGGAATCCGCGAGGATGTCGGCAATCCTCGCAGACGGCAGGCTCGGATCCACAGGCACGAAGGACGCACCCGACTTCGCTACAGCCCACACCGACGCAACCAGTTCCACCGATCGGGTGAGTCCGATCGCCACCTGGTCTTCCGGTCCGACGCCGCGACGGATCAAGACCCAGGCCACCCGATTCGACCAGTTGTCGAGTTCCCGATACGACACCACCGCATTGCCGTACGACAGTGCGACAGCGTACGGGTCGAGGGCGACGGCAGCAGAGAGTATCTCCGGCAGCAGCGCGGCCGCCTCGGGTGGCGGACCACACACCGGAACCAGCGCCTCTCGCTCATCGGGCGCAAGTAGATCGAGTCGCCCCAGTGGCCCATCAGGGTCGGTCAGCACGGCGTCGAGTAGCCGAACGAACCGCTCTGCGAGCCTCTGAACGGTCGACGCATCGAAGATGTCCACGGCGTAGGTGAATCCCGCGTTCATCCCGGCTGGGGAACCGTCCTCGTAGTACTGTTCGGCCAGCGTCAGTTGCAGATCGAAGGTCGAGACGGTGATGCCGAGATCGATTTCCTCCACCTGTAACTTCGACAGGGCCGGAACGGGCCGCCGCACGTCCTGGAACTCGAAGAGCACCTGAAAGAGGGGCGCGCGCGCGGTGGTGCGTGGCAGATCCAGGGCCTCGACCACCCGCTCGAACGGCACCTCCGAGTGCGCGAACGCATCGAGATCTCTGTCCCTGACATCGGCGAGCAGGGTCGCGAACGAGTCGGAACCCCGGACCGGCGTGCGTAGGGTAAGGGTGTTGACGAACATCCCGACTACATCGTCGAGCACGGCCTCAGCCCGCCCGGCTACGGGGGATCCGATCACCACGTCGTCGGTGCCAGTAATACGAGACATCAGGATCGCGAGCACGGCGTGCGCCGCCATGAAGACCGTCGCATCATGCGCTCGTGCAATCGATGCCAGTCTTCGGTGCAGCCCTTCGTCTACATCGAAACGGAACCGTGCACCGACGAGTTCGCGATGCTGGGGACGATCGCGATCGGTGGGCAGGGCCGTCTCGAGCGGCGCATCGGCGAGCGTGGAACGCCAGAACTGTAGTTGCCGCGAGATCAGCGAGCCGGGATCATCCTCCGATCCGAGAAGCGCTCGCTGCCAGACGGTGTAGTCGGCGTATTGCAGGGGCAGACGATCCCATTCCGGTGCGCGACCATCGGCCCGGGCCCCATATGCATCCGTTACGTCTCTCGCGAGTGGAGCCAGCGACAGCGCGTCCGCCGCGATATGGTGCAGCACCAAGACCAGTACGTGCTCGAGCGGGCCGATCTCGAACAGATGTACCCGCAGCGGAACCTGCTTGGTCACCTCGAAGCCGGTCGCCAGCGCCGCTTCGAGTCCGTCCCGAAGGTCGCTCTCCCCCTGTACCACCATCGCGCGGAGTTCGGGGACGGCGTCCGCCGCTGCCAGAACCGACTGCACCGGTGTGTCTCCCTGCAGCGGGAACACCGTCCGCAGCACCTCTTGCCGGTCCGCGACGTCAATCAGTGCCGCTCGCAGCGCCGCGACGTCAAGTCGGCCGCGCAACCGGTAAGCCGCCGCGATGTTGTAGGCGGGCGACGTCGCGTCGTACTGATCGAGGAACCACATCCGCGCCTGTGCCGCAGAGACCGGTACCGGACCGCAGCGATCGGTGGCCACCAACGGCGGCCGGCTCTCCGAATCCGCACGGTCCACGAGGAGTGCCAGCGAGCGCACCGTCTTGGTATCGAAGACTTGGCGCACACCGATGCTCACGCCGAGCACCGCATGGACTCGGGCCACCATCTTCGCCGCGATCAGCGAGTTCCCTCCGAGCGCAAAGAAGTCGTCGTCAATGCCTACCGTCGACACATCGAGCAGCGACGCGAAGATCTCCGCGAGCGCCTCCTCGGTGGGCGTAGTCGGGGCTGCGAAATCCGCACGGGACTCCTTGACCGGCGCTGGGAGTGTCGCCCGGTCCAGTTTTCCGTTGACTGTGAGCGGCAGGCGCTCGAGAACCGTCACCGATGCCGGAACCATGTACGAAGGCAGTGCACCTCTCACCACATCGAGAACCGTCCCCGCGTCGATGAACGCGCCCGGCCCGGGCACCACATAGGCGGCGAGCGTTGGGCCAGTCACCGGATCCGGGCGCATCGTCACGACAGCCTGCTCGACCCCGACACACCGCCCCAGTACCGCCTCGACTTCGCCCAATTCGACACGGAATCCGCGGATCTCGACCTGCATGTCGTCCCGGCCGAGATATTCGAGACGACCGTCGCGGCGCCACCGCACCACGTCGCCGGTGCGATACATCCGCGCCCCCGACTCGTCCGCGACGAAACGGGATGCGGTCAGCCCAGGGGTCCCGCGATAGCCACGTGTCAATTGCGTTCCTGCTATGTACAGTTCACCCGCAACGCCCACCGGAACCGGGTTCAGTCGCGAATCCCGTACGGACGCAGTAAATCCAGGAATCGACTGCCCTATCACGGACGTCCACGCACGGGCGGCGAGGGAACGGTCGAGTCGGAGATGGCTGACATGCACCGTCGTTTCGGTGATGCCGTACATGTTCACCAGTACCGGTGAATCCTCGTCGTAGTGCGCATACCAACGCTCGAGCTGCGCGAGATCGAGCGCATCACCGCCGAGCACGACGTACCTCAGCAGGAGCGGCTCGGAGGAATCTTCCGCGACGGCCACGTCGGTCAGTTGGGAGAACGCCGCCGGAGTCTGACTCAGCACCGTCACCCGTTCCCGGTGCAACAGTTCGAGAAACGCCGCCGGTGACCTGCTGGTATCGAAATCGACCACAACAAGACTTCCACCGTGGAGCAGGGCGCCCCACAGCTCCCAGACCGAGAAGTCGAAGGCCGGTGAGTGGAACATGGTCCACACATCGTCACCGTCGAAGTCGAACAATTGCCCGACGCTGTCGAACAAAGCGACCACATTCCGGTGCGAGACCGCAACACCCTTCGGCCGTCCAGTCGAGCCCGAGGTGTAGATGACATACGCGAGAGAGTCCGGATCGATTGGGATGCGATCGAGATCGAGGTCTTCCAACTCGACAGGCGCAGAATCGGCGAGCACAGAATCGACCAACACGACCGGAACGTCAGACGGTGGCAGCATCGCTGCGGTCTCCCGTGTGGCTACGACGCATGCCGGCTGCGCGTCATCCAATATGAGTGCAGCTCGGTCACCCAGGTGATCCACGTCGACCGGCAGATAGGCCGCCCCCGCGACAGTGACGGAGACGAGCACGACGATCAGCTCCGACGACCGGGGCAGGGCAACCGCCACCATCGACTCGGCACCCACGCCCATCGAGACGAGATGCCGGGCGAGCCGGTCCGAACAGCGCTCAAGTTCTCGATAGGTCAGGCGCTCGTCACCGAACACCACGGCGACGGCGTCGGGGCGCTGCGCGACCTGCGCAGAGAACAGTTCGGGCAACGTCGTGTCAACGGTGGCTGTCGATCCGGAAGATGCACGTCGCAAAGACCACTCGGACGGCTCGAGCAAGTCGATGTCTCCGACCACGACCGACGGGTCCACGGCGACGGCCTCAGCAATCCGCACGAAGCGGCGGGCCAACCCCTCGACCGTCACGGCATCGAACAGGTCCGTGGCATACGTGAACCGGGCCGTCAGTCCGGCCGGGGCACCGTTCTCGATTCCTTCGAATACCGTGACTCGTAGATCGAGGTCATTGATAGGTGGAGTATCGAGAGAACCGAAATCCTCACCTTGCCAGTGAAACTCGAGGAGTACTTGGAACAGCGGTGCGTGCGAAGCCGACCGAGGGGGGTCGAGTGCATCGACGATCCGCTCGAACTTCACGCCCCGGTGGGCGAAAGCGTCTGCGTCCGCATCGCGCACCCCGTCGACGAGTTCGCTGAACCGGCGGCCGGTATCGACTCGCGTCCGTAGCACCACCACATCGGCATCCACGGTGGTGTTCGCCTCGAAATCTACTGCGGTACCTGCATCACGATGTACTGCGGCACCGATGACAACATCGTCGGTGCGGGCCGACCGGGACAGCATCAACGCCACAACCGCATGTGTCACGGTATGAACATCCGTCCGATGTTCTTCGGCAATCGCGGCCAGTCGGGAATGGCTGTATGCACCAAGTTCGACGTCCACCGTGGCGCCGATGTGGGATGAGCG
Organism: Rhodococcus sp. WMMA185; assembly: GCF_001767395.1. Lineage (NCBI taxonomy): Bacteria > Bacillati > Actinomycetota > Actinomycetes > Mycobacteriales > Nocardiaceae > Rhodococcus > Rhodococcus sp. WMMA185. The sequence goes on from NZ_CP017014.1 coordinate 2,983,477, forward strand.
AGCCGGCCGAGGGCGGTCGGCCGGCAGTTCCAAGAGTGGGGGGGCATCAGCAAGAACACGGGTCCAGAAGGCGAGTCGGGCCGTGTGCTCGTGGATGGTCGAGAGCGTGACGTCCGGGTCGGCCGTGACAAACTCGTCGAGCAGCTCCACGAACAGGCGGTGATGTTCGCGAACCTCGTCGGCTTCGTAGCGGTTCGGGTTGGCCAGAAAGTGCACGAAAGTTTGGGTCGGGGTGCCGCTCTGGTACACGTCGACAAGCAGATCCTCGACCGGCCCGGAGGTGATGATGTGATACTGGCCTGTGAGCCGGCCGAGAGCGAGCTCCTGACGGAAGAGCATCACGTTGACCATCGGTCCCGCCAGCCCATCAGCTTTGGCCGGACCTGCGTCCCTGCGGATGTCGCCTAGGCCGAAGCGCTGGTGCCGCAACACACCCATCAGGCTCAGGCGCACCCGTTCGACCAATTCACCGACCGTGTCTGCGGTTCGGAGCCGCACTGGAAGCGGCACGGCGCCCGCCATCATGCCGCCCGACCGTCGTGCGACGGCAGTCGTGCGGCCCGATACCGGGATCTGCACGAGCACATCCGGACGTCCAGTCATCCTCGACAGATAGCAAGCGAAGGCGGCAACAATCTTCGCCGAAGCGACGTGGTGATCTTCGGCGACTGCTCGCGCTACCGAATCCGAAAGCGGCGCGGCGGCATCGGTACTGGCGGCAACCGCAGGCGCGAACCTTCGGGCAAGGCTTGATCCGGGGCCGAGTCCAGCGACCCGGTCGGCCCAGAACTTCCGGTCGGCAGCGAACCGACTCGACTCTCGGTACTGCTGATCGGCTTCGTACAGAAGCTGAGGATCTGCGGCTTGGTTCGGCGGAAGTTCCCGGTCGGACGCGATTGCGGAGTATCGGGCCGCGATACGGTTCAGCATTGTCATCGCACCGAAGCCGTCGAGCGCGATATGATGAATCCTGCTGTACCACAGGTAGTGTTGGTCGCCTACTCGGAGAATCGAGGACTCGACCAGCCTGTCGCGGGTCAGGTCCAGCTGTGTCTTGCAGTCGGCAAGCATCCACCGCTGAGCGGCATTGACGGGATCGACTTCGCCGCGGAAATCCACCAAGCCCATCGAACGGTCAGTGGACGGGTCAACGATCTGAAACGGGTGCCCGTCCCTCTCGATCAACCGAAGAAAGGGCGACCCGAATTCGTCGGCCGTCTCTACCGTGGCTCGACGCAGAAGGTCGACATCCAGGTCACCCTGCAACTCCACATAGTGTGCGACACACAGGGGCACGTCCGGAGACAGTTGTTGAGCCAGCCAGATGTCGTACTGCGCCGCAGACAACGGAAACCAAGCCTCAGAAAGGCCCGTGGCACAAGCGTGTTCGTCAGCAGAACCCCGCGAGGCGTATCGATCCATTGCAACCGCATCCACGACAAAGCCCCCTTCATCTTCAGGAGCAGCAACATTGTGCGGCGAGACCATAGGCTCGTCGGTCCCGTCATTCAATCGGAACCCGAGATTGCCTTCAAACCTGAACACTGTCAACGTTGACCACCTCCTCTCGCCAGCAGTGCGCGCAGAGCGGCCTCGTCGACCTTGCTACTCGGTGCAAGAGGAAGGGCACCCAGAGCGACGAAGCGGTCCGGCATGGCCTGGGCGACGAGTCGCTCGGAACAATGAGCGATCAAATCTCCTGTGGTGGGCAGCAATGTCGCCGTCGTAGCAGGCACCCAGAAGGCGGTCAGGACGGTCTCGCCATGCGTGTTGGGACTGGCAAGTACCGCGGCCTGGTGAATTGCCGGATGACTTTCGAGGGCAGCCTCCACCGCATGCCGCTCGACCCTTGCCCCCCTCACCTTGACCTGGCCGTCGATCCGTCCGCAGAACTCGATGTCGCCGCGGCTGTCCACACGTGCGCGGTCACCTGTGTGGTACATCCGCGTACCCGATTGTCTCGTAAACGGATCGGCGACGAATCGGGGCGCTGTGGCAGCCGCGCGGGATGCGTAGCCTTCGGCAATCTGCGGACCACCGACGTACAGATCACCTACCGTCCCTTTCGGCACCGGTTCCAGGTCCGCGCCCAGAATGTACGCCGTAGTCGACCCGAGTGGTCGGCCGATAGGCGCGATCGATGCGGGCACCTCGCGCACCGAATAGGCGAGGCAGCTGACGGTGGTCTCGGTCGGGCCGTACTCGTTGCGCAGCGCGATCCCGGGCAGCACGGCGCGGTGCTGCTCGACCAGAGTTCCCGGAAGAGCTTCGCCCGCGAGCGTCACCAGCTGTAGATTCGCGCTCAGTGATGCGAGATGCGGCAACAGCAACCGGTAGAACGACGGGGTAGCAACCAGATGAGTGGTCCGCCACTTTCGTGCGAGTTCGGCCACGGCGGCTGCATTCATCAGCTCGTCGGCGTCCGGGAGCACACTCGTGCCACCCTCACAGAGCGTCCACAGCGTCATCAGCAGAGACCCGTCCCAGGTGAACCGGAACGCGGAGAACGCAACGAGGCTCTCGTCGTAGCCGTAACTGCGGCCGGCAACCATCGCAGAGAGATTTGCCCTGCTGGCCACGATGGCCTTCGGGACACCCGTCGACCCGGACGTGGTGATCACGTAGGCGGGCATCGCGGCATGTACCGCCTCGTCGAGAGTCTCGGTCCCCTCTGCCGCCGCCGGGTGATCGGAGTCGAGATCGAGCAACGTCGGAAGCCCACGCGCGCACTCGGCCAGTTCACGGACCGACGCCGCCGACGTCGCTGCATCCGACGACCTGAAGATGATTGCACCGCAATCGACATCGCCGATCAACGTTCGCAGTTGCCGCACCGGATGTCCCGGTTCGATCACGCACCACGCAGCGCCCAGCCTCAGCGCGGCGATCATCGCAACCAGCGTGCGGACAGACTGTCGTTGGTGGACCAATACCACCTGCCCAGGCCGGACTCCCCCACTGCTCAGCAGTCGAGCGAGCGCCGCGCTCTCCGAATCGAGTTCGCGGTACGTCAACGACCGATCTCCCACCGCGATCGCAATCCGGTCGGGGATCCGACTGCACTGAAGAAGAATTTGCTGCATCACTTCACGACACATGACCACGTCCGTCACGGCAGTGCATCTTTCGAGGGCATCTCATCTTCCGAGCGAACCTCGACGTGACCTGCGTTCGGCAGGGCCCCGCGTCGAACGTCGCTGCGCATCAACACCATCCGAGCGGGGTTCGAATCGATCACCTCGAATCCTGAGAATCGCAACGTCACCAGCATGACTCGGTTCACCTCGGTCGGCACGAACTCCGCGAGGGCCCGCCTCCCCTGTGCATGCGCCCGGTCGACCACGTGCTGGATGAGGGCCGTCCCGACCCCGCGAGACATCACACGGCAAGACATCAACAGCAGTTGGAGCACCGAGTCCCGATCGGTCAGCTCCGACACCGCCAGTCCGATGGTGCCGTAGCCGCCGAACCGGTCGGCGAGCGAAGCAACGAGCACCTCGTACTCGTCCGAGGCACACAGCCTTCGCAGCTCGTCGATGTCGAATGTCCGTCCCGTCGTGTTGAGCTGATTCGAGCGCACGGTCAGTTCGTGGGCGCGCGCCAAGTCGTCCTCGTTCGCTCTGCGGACGGTCATGACCAGCTCCAGCGACGCCAGGAATTCCGAACTCGAGCCCACGAACTCCTGTTCACCCTCCTGTCGGGTCCGTTCCGCGCGATACAGGGCCCTCCGCTGCCTCGACTCTTCGGTGATCAGAGACGGCGTCAACTCCGGAAGGTCCGGGAAGGTGGCAATTTTCTCGGCCGAATAGCACCGCACCTGGGGCAGTGCCCGGGACACCTCGGCACGCTCGAAGGGGTCGTTGTCGACGAAGGCGATAGCATCGAGGCCGAGATTCAGTCGCTCTGCGATCCGGCGCACGGAGACCGATTTCGGCCCCCAACCGACCTCCACAGCGCTGAACATTTCCTCGATTCCATGAGTTCGCAAATGGGCGGCGGCGGGCTCGTACTCCCCTCGACTCGCCACCGCATGCAGAATTCCGCGCTGGTCGAGAACCTCCAGAGCCAGGAGGGCCTCCGGTGTGGGCACCGCCGCATCCTGTTCGAGCACCACACCGTCCCAGACGGTGTCGTCGAGATCCCAGACCATGCACTTCACCGGCTGCTGCACCGTAATCACTTCCCACCAAGATGCGCGTCGGTCAGTCTGCGCAGAAGTGCGGTACTCCACGCCGCAACCGGACTGCTGTTCATGATCAGGGTGTGCTCTCCCGGCGCCTGGGCGCTCGCCGCACGTTCGAGGTTCAGCGCGATATCGACGGATCCGAGGTGACCGAACCTGGCCAGGTTTTCTCGGCAGATGGGATCGATCGTGACGTCGAGCGCCTCCCCCCAGAAGGCGAACGCACCGACAGACAGGTTCTGCATCAAAAAGACACCGACTGCATCTCGTTCCAGTCCGTTCCGAGTGAGAATTTCCGCGTTGATTTCGGTGAACCGCTTGCGGCTCTCGACAGCGAGACGAAACGAATATGTGGGCTCGTCGGCGCACTCCTCTACCCAATCCGCTGCACGGACATCCTGGTAGTCGATGCGGAAGAGATCCGAGTACCGCCCGTCACTGAGTACCATCTGGTCGAGAATCTCGTACAAACCGGTTCCCGACGTCGTCACTACTACGGCAGCCGCACCGTCGCCCAGCAACGTCATCGGTGTCCGGTACCGCGATCGGGTCGGGCTCTTCGCCGCAGCGACGACGAGTACGTTGTGGCATTGCGGGTCACCTCGGAGCAACGCAGCGGCAAGAGCGAAAGCCGCCGAGATCGAGACGCACCCGAGATCACCCACCGTGGTCGTGAACGCGCGACTCGCGCCGAGCTTCCGTTGCAGTCGGGTCGCCTCGGAGGCAAGCAGGTACTGCGGAACCCGTCCCTGAACGAGCAGCAGAGCGTCGACCTGAGTTGCATCGACACTCGACTTCCGGAGCGCCTCGACGGCAGCGGCATGCGCCAGGTCCACCTCGGAGTAACCTTCGCCGGTCCGCACCGTGTCGATACCCAGCGACAGCGCGTGCTCACGCTGCGCGATCGGCAGATCGGCCAGTTCCGGCAAGCCCGACACCTTCACTTCGTCGTCGGGAAACCAGAGCGCAGCGGATTCGATCGTGACCGGTCCGGCAGTACTCATCGGGCTCCACCGCCCAAGACGTAGTCACCGATCTGCAGTTCCGCGACTTCCGTCGCACCCTCGATGATCTGCATGACTTTGGCATCACGGAAGAAGCGGCCGACGCGGCTGTCCGACGCGCATCCCGCAGCGCCGAGCACCTGGACTGCTCGCTGGCTTACCGAGGCCGCGACCTCGGACGCGGCAAACTTCGCGGCCACGGTCGCGAAGATGGCGGTGGGCTCGCGAGCGTCGCGCTGTTCGGCGGCACGATCACACAAGGCGCGAGCTCCGGTCGCATCGACCCAACTGCGCCCGAGGATCGCTCGTACTCCATCGTGCTCGGACAGCACGGTGTTGCCTTGCACCCGGGTGGAGGCGTGCGCGACGGCGTCGGCAAGGCATGCTCGCGACATCCCGACGCAACCCCACGCGATGGTGTACCGACCGTGGTCCAGGGCGGTGCCGACGACGTGCGACAACCCGAAACCCGGCGGGGCAATCAGGTGATCCTGAGGGACGACGACCTCGTCCAGCTCGATATGCGCGAGCCGGGCGCCTCGCATACCGAGTTGTCCGTGGATCGGCTCGGCGCGGACTCCGGGCGACTTGGTCTCGACGAGAGCGGTCGTCGGCCCCGCCGACGACCGTCCGAGCACCAGTAACACATCCGCCACCTCACCGAATGTAACCCACAATTTCCGACCAGAGATCCGATGATCCGAACCGTGCGCCTCGAATCTGGTACTCACCGATGCGAGATCGCTCCCTGCACCCGTCTCGGTGGCCGCAAACCCGGCGATCAGTTCACCGCTCGTGAGAGCGGGCAGCCAACTGGCCCGTTGCTCCGCCGTGCCCCACCGGTCGACGGCGGCGTTTACCAATCCTTGAACTGTGAGCAGCGATCGCAGGGACGTACAGAGCGCTCCGCACCTCTCCGCGATCGAACCGACTTCGGCGGCGGTCAGGCCGAAGCCGCCGTAGTCTTTCGACCGGTCCAGGCCCAGGATCCCGGCCTCCGCCGCGTCGGCGATGACATCGACCGGCAGCCCCGCTTCGTCCCAGGTGGCAGCGTCCCTCTCCGCGGAGGCAAGCAGTGAGTCGACACCGGTCACTTCGCCTCCCCGTCCGACACGGGAGACTTCTCGCTCCGCTTTCTGCGGATGAACCCGGCGACCCGCGCCGCAGTACGGAAATTGTCGAGATCGAGGTCTTCCACGTCGACCACGACGCCGTGGGTTCCCTCGATGTAGGTGACGATCTCCAGGGCCCGCAACGAGCTGACCAATCCGAGTGTGAAGTAATCGTCGTCGGGGCCGAGTTCTGTGGAGGTGATCGAACTCAGATACTGCCGCAACTGCTCGATCAGCCCATCAGAAGACTCGGGCACAGGTGATTCTGCTGTGTCCATTCGGCCAGAATGCCCCATCGGGCGAATTTTCAATCATGGTCGGTTCACACCCGCGCTGCCGGTGATCCTCCACGCCCCGGTAGCGTCGCCTCGGTGCCACCCTTCGAAGCGCTTGTAATCCTCGTTGCCGGCGTGGGTGCGGGCGCGATCAATGCGGTCGTCGGCAGCGGCACCCTCATCACTTTCCCGACCCTGGTGGCGTTCGGCCTCCCTCCCGTGACCGCAACGATGTCGAACGCGATCGGTTTGGTGGCCGGTGGGGTATCGGGCACCTGGGGGTACCGACGAGAGCTGGTGGGCCAGGGCAGGCGCCTGCGGTGGCAGATTCTGGCGTCGCTGTGCGGCGCGATTCTCGGCTCGTGGCTTCTACTGCATCTACCCGAAACCGTGTTCGAGCTCGTCGTCCCGGTGTTACTCACCCTCGCCTTGATCCTGGTGGTGCTACAGCCGAAGATCCAGGCATGGGCCAAGCAACGCGGCAGTCACGAGGCCGGTCTGAGCGCCCCGCGCCTGATCCTGCTGACAGTCGGCACGTTCGCGGTGGGCGTCTACGGCGGCTATTTCACGGCAGCACAGGGAATCTTGCTCATCGGTGTCATGGGCGCGATCTTGCCCGAAAGCCTTCAGCGGATGAACGCTGCGAAGAACCTACTCGCACTGATCGTCAACATGGTGGCCGCGGCCGCCTACACGCTGGTGGCCTTCGACCGGATCAACTGGGCCGCGGCAGGCCTCATCGCGGCCGGCTCACTATTCGGTGGTGTGCTCGGCGCCCGCTACGGTCGACGACTGTCACCCAAGGCCCTTCGAGGAGCCATCGTCGTCGTCGGCCTCGTCGGCCTCTGGCGACTTCTCGGGTAGTCGCTTCTGATCTGCATACTCCTCCATACTGGACGAGTGAGCACAGACGGAGAGAACCCTCGCTGGACCTACCTGATGGACATGGACGGCGTGCTCGTCCACGAAGAGCACCTGATTCCCGGCGCCGACGCGTTGCTTGCAGAACTCCAGGAATCCGGCACCCCTTTCATCGTCCTGACGAACAATTCGATCAGGACCCCACGCGACCTGCGCGCCCGCCTGCTCCGTACCGGCCTCGACATCCCCGAAGAATCGATCTGGACCTCCGCCTTGGCCACCGCAACGTTTCTGGCAAATCAGCGACCGGGCGGCAGCGCGTATGTCGTCGGCGAGTCCGGACTCACCACTGCGCTGCACGACATCGGCTACGTCCTCACCGAGAACGACCCGGACTACGTCGTCCTCGGAGAAACCCGCACCTATTCGTTCGAGGCCATCACCACTGCGATTCGCTTGGTGGAGAGGGGTGCCCGCTTCATCGCCACCAACCCGGACCCCACCGGTCCGTCCCGTTACGGTTCGCTTCCCGCTACCGGATCCGTTGCGGCACTGATTAGTAGGGCCACCGGCCGCGACCCGTACTACGTCGGCAAGCCCAACGCGCTGATGATGCGCTCGGCGTTGCGCGCCATCGGCGCACACTCGGAGAACACACTGATGATCGGCGACCGAATGGACACCGACATCGTCTGCGGACTCGAAGCCGGGTTGCAGACCATCCTCGTGTTGACAGGGATCTCGACGCCCGAATCGGTGGAGTTGTTCCCCTACCGTCCCACGGCGGTAGTGAATTCGGTTGCCGATCTCGTGGGACGCACCGCGGATCCCTTCGGCCGCGGGAGCAGCTGAACCCGTCGATGTAACGAAATCCATGTCGCGCTCGACATGATGACCGTGAGCGTCCTCGGCGCGGCGAGTCCGCCGAGCTTCGACACTCGAGTGCGGCTCTTCGGCATTCACATCAGGGGCGGGGGAACAATGTTCGACGGCAGAAGGTACACCGCGAGACTGGCTGCGGCGACGGCGATCGCGGTAGGGGTAGGGATCACGGGGGTTGCCCCCGCTTCCGCCGACCCGATGTCTGACCTGAGTGCTGCAGCGATCGAGACGCTGCGTGACCTGGGTGTCCCTCTTGCTGGTCAGACGGCACTTCCGTTTCCTGGCGTCCGCTGGCAGCGCGGCATCGCCGTCGATCAGGGAGACGTCTACGTCATCGACGGCGGTAGCAAGAACGTGCTGAAACTCGGCGTCGGAGAGGACCGCCCGATCACCTTGCCGTTCACCGGGCTCGTGGATCCGCGCGCGGTCGCGGTCGAGAACGGCAACGTCTACGTCGCTGATACCGGTACCAGCGAAATCCTCGAGCTCGCAGCGGGCGAAGCGGCCCCGACGGCACTGCCCTTCAACGACCTGAAGCAGCCTATGGGAGTTGCCGTCGAGAACGGCAATGTCTACGTCGCCGACTCTTACAACATGCGAGTGGTCCAGTTGGCGGCCGGCGAATCGGAACAGACCGAGTTGCTGTCGTTCGATTCCACATGCCCGCGCGCGATCGCGGTCGACAACGGAGACGTCTACATCACCGACTTCCACTCTCTCGAAGTGCTCGAGTTGGCGGCGGGAGCGTCGGAACCCACCGTGCTGCCGTTCCGGCCCGACGACAAGATCATGAACCTCGCTGCCGAGAACGGAGACGTCTACATCAGCGAGAGCGTCCGCCTCCCCTCCGGGTTCGGCTCATTGAGCGCCCCACCGCCGACGGACGTGGGCGTTCGCAAGATCGGCGACGGCACATCGCCCGCGACGGTAGTACCGTTCCGCAACTTCGATTTCGGTGGTGGTATTGCTGTGAGCGAGGGAAAGGTCTACGTCAACGATGGACCGAACGAGCGTGTTCTGATGCTTCCGGCAGATGCGCCGGCACCCGGAATCGGAGATCTCTTCGGCAGTTGATGTGCGTGTCCAGGAATGTAGGTGCAATCGTTCAACCGAGAGAGGGGAACGAACGGAATGAAAGTAAGTAGGTCCAGGCAGCTCGCTGCTGCGGTCGCACTGTCGTCTGCTGTCATCGTCGGAGCAGCATCTCCGGTGTCCGCCGCACCGAGTTCAGATCCATTGGCGCCCATCACCGCGTTCGCGGCCAGCGCCTCCGTGGGCGACCTCGCCGCCCCGCAGGGGATGAGCGGCCATACGCTGCTCGCAGCCCACAGGGCGGGAATCCCGATCTACGAAGCGGCTCAAATCAAGACCTTTTACCAGGGAGGGAAGATCGGATTCAAGAATTTCATCGAGTACCGGCGCGTATACGACTCCAACGCGGTGGGTTCGCCCACGGCGAAATTCCTAGCGACGGGAGAGTCCCTACTCGATACCTTCTACGTTGTCGATGCCCCCGGCGCTCGCGGAATTGGGGTAAACCCGCACGAGGTTCGTCAAGACAATGTCACCCTTCCCATGGCGTCTTTGGACACTACGCCATACAACTTCAACAAGAGTCCAGCCATCCAGCTTCCCGGCGGTGGGCCGAGCGTCGGTATCGCCTTCGTGTCAGGCTCCTCGAGCTCGTGAAATAACCTCTCGCGCAGCGAGTATTGCCCCTCTCCTCGAGCCTGAGCGAGGGGCGCTACTCGCGACGCTCCCTGGCCGCTACGGGCGCCACAGGCGCCTCACAGGCGCCGGCAGCCGGTAATCGCCCTGATCGACGCAGCCTTGAAGGTGCCGAAGGTGATTCGGTTTCCGTCGGCACTGAAGAACGTCACATCGTGGCGTCCGGGCTGATCGACCAGCACCTCGATCTGATCAATTCCCGCCTCAGTCGCGATCTCTCGAGCCGCGTCGAGGACGGCCTGCCAGTCTGCGTCACCGATCGGTACGTCCGAGAGCAGTGACTGCGTGGTGATCGACAACCCGTCCGTGTACGCGAAGGGGCCCGGACAACCGCCCCCAGAGGTTCGCTCGCGGTGCCATCGAAATTGCACGGCGGGGGCGATCTCCGTGGTGACTTCGCCGATCTTCACCACGACGTCGGTGACCAAGCGCTCGGTATCCTCGAGCGACGGCCACGCCTGAATTTTCTCCGCCGCCTCCGCGATCTCCTCGTCACTGAAGTTGTACGGATTTTCCATCACACCACCACATCCGCTCACCAGGACCGCCGCGGAGACCGCGCCGACCACCTTCCGTACCCGCCGATTCCGCACCGTCACCGCACCGCCAGTTCCGGCAGACCCGCGACGATGACAGCCATGTTGTACCCGGACGTCCTGAGCTCACCGTTGCCACTGGGCCGCGGATACTCACTGTGCCCGTTGGCATCCTCCCGAAGCACACCGTCCGGTGTCGTCGCTTCTCGTACCGAGAGTTGCTCGAGGCCTGTCTGGACCGGGTCCGGACCCAGCCTGCCGAATCCGTCGACCACCGAGATGGGGTCGTCGTGTGCACGCATGACGAACCCGTGCCCCTGCACCAACCCCAGATCGGGTTCGTCGTTCGCATTTATTCCTGGCGATCCATAGAACACCGCATGGTCCACCGGCTGTCCCGGTCCCGGATCTTGCAGAGCCAAGGCCTGTGTGTACGACCCGTAGGAATGCCCGAGGGCGGTGATGTGCGGATCGGCTTTGTGCGAAGCCACGTCGATCCCCTCGTAGAACGAGGCGAGCTTCGGCGCACCTGCGACGGCCCGGTCCGATTGCCAGGAGTCGATCAGCCACCCGCGGCCCAGATCCTGATCGATGAACGGCACATCGTAGTTGCCCGGCCCGGAAGAAGTCGGCGGCTGATATCCCAACCAGGCGATCGTCGCCACGGTCTCGTTCCCCCGGCCGGCGTTGTCGAGCTGCCTCTCGGCTTCCGCCTTCAGCGCCTTTCCCTCTTCGGTCATGCCCTCGAGGGAGGAGATCGTGGTGTTGACACCCGGCGTGGTGACAGACACGTGGTCGGCGGTATCGGGATCACCCAAAGCGAATGCGGCCATTCCACGTTCTCCGGATTGCAGATCGAACAACATCAACTTTCCATCCGGGTACTCGCTGACGAGCTTCTCGAGATCGTCGAGATCCTCCAGCTTCTGCTCGACGTACCACAGCTCGGCATCGTCTGCGGTGAACAGGCCGCCGAACATGTTGTCGTCCAGGTCTGCGCGGAGCTGATCCCTCTCGGTCTCCAACCTCGTTCGCTCGTCATCGAACCGGCCCACGTTGGCCTCGTGCCGCACCCCCGCCGGGATGCCGTCACGGTTGCCGACCCACTCCGGATGTTGCTCGATGACCTCGCGTCTCTGCTGCTGCGGCATCGCGTCCCAGTACTCGCGGTTGTCGAGTGGGGAGCCGCCGGGTGGAGGCGCGGGCGCCGACAGATGCCCTTGCCGCTCACCGAAGGCGGCCGCAGCGTTGCCGTCGGCCGAATCGGGTGCTCCGATGTCGCCGCTCGCCGCCCTCTTCATGACATCGGCGGCGTCGGCATCGATATCTTCGGCCTGCCGGATCAACGCTCTCGAAGCGGCTCGAAGTTCGGCACGAAGGCGCTCACGTCCGGCATCTGCCCCGGCGTCCTCCGGCTGACCGGGCAAGTCGGCGACATCCCCGTTGCGCGCGACGGCCATCCCGCTTGCTGCGGCCGATTCTCTGATTCGGCCGAGTTCCTTCTTCAGGTGTACGACCGCATCGAGGGTCTCTCCTGCCACCTGCTTCACCGCGCCGATCGCAGCGGACTCGTGGGTCAGGTCATCGGCTATCACCTGGAACTGCGTGCGTGCCGCCTCCGCTGCCTCGCCGCGCCACTGCGGCAAACGTCCGACGTCGTCCAGACGTCTGCGCACATCCGCGATCGCCCGCAACCGCGACGTGAGCGACTGCTCCAATTGTTCCAGGGCCACGGTGTCCCACTGCGCAATGTCGTCGAGATCCACAATCCTCCCCCAGGATTCCTAGACGTCCGCGTAGCGTAACCGACGATGCACACAGGGCGCGTGCGCCCCAGTACGAACACGAGGGGGCGCAAGTGAACCACTTCACCGACGTCGACACCGTCGCGCTGCGGACGGCCGCCGCGCAGTTGGACTCACTGTTCGATGACGCTTCGACATGGCTTGCCGCCACGGACAGGGCCGTCTCCGACTCCAGCGCAGCGTGGACGCATGCCTGCGCCGCCGCGTTCGGTGAGTTCACCGCATACCTGGACAAACGCCGGGAGCTGCTGCAGCGCAACATCTCGAAGCTGTCCAACACGATCGGTGAGTGCGCGCAGCACTACGCCACACGGGACCAGGCCACCGCCAAGCGGCTCGACTCCGTCGCGCCGGCCACGAGCCTCGATCTCTAGCCGAGCGCTTGCCCCAAATCTGACAGCAGGTCTGCGGTGTCCTCGAGGCCCACGGACACCCGGACTACTCCGTCTGTGATACCCACGGCCGCACGCCCTTCCGGCCCCATCGCCCGGTGGGTGGTGGTGGCCGGGTGGGTGATCAGCGACTTCGCGTCGCCGAGATTGTTGGAGATGTTGACCAACCGAAGCGCGTCGAGGAGTTCGAACGCCCGCTTCTTCGCTTCGTTTTCTGATGCGTTCAACGCGAACGTCACCACGGTGCCGCCGGCACTCATCTGCTTCTTCGCGAGTTCGTGTTGTGGGTGCGACTCGAGGTATGGGTACTTGACCCATTCGACAGCGGAATGACCTTCCAGGAACCGTGCGATCTCGAGCGCGGAGGCGGCGGCGTGACGGACCCGGATCGGCAGCGTCTCGAGGCCCTTGAGGTGAACCCAGGCATTGAACGGGCTCAGTGCCGGACCGGTGTGGCGCATGAGTTCCTGCACCGGGCCCTCGATGTATTCCTTCGATCCCAGGATCGCCCCACCGAGGGCTCGGCCCTGACCGTCGATGTGCTTGGTACCGGAATAGACGACGACGTCGGCACCCAATTCCAGACTGTGCTGCAATATCGGCGTCGCGAAGACGTTGTCCAGCACCACCTTTGCACCCGCGGCGTGTGCCATTTCGACGACCCGCGCAACATCGACGAGGGTCTGCATCGGGTTCGACGGCGTCTCGAAGAACACGGCAGTGGTCGGCACCGACAGCGCCTGCTCCCACTGGTCGATGTCTTCACCGTCGACGAACACCGTCTCAACGCCCCAGCGGGGAAGGATCTCGTTGCACACCACGAAGCATGAGCCGAACAGACTACGCGCGGCGACCAGACGGTCACCGGCCTTCAGTAGGGCACCGAGCGCGGTAAACACCGCCGACATGCCGCTCGCCGTGGCGAAGCAGGCCTCAGCGCCTTCGACGAGGCGCAGCCTCTCCTCGAACATCTTCACGGTGGGGTTGCCGTACCGGGAGTAGACGAAATGATCGATGTCACCGGTGAACGACGCCTCGGCCGCACTCGCACTCTCGAAAACGAAGCCGGAGTTGAGGAAGATCGCCTCGGACGTCTCTTCGAAACCTGATCGTAGGGTTCCACCACGCACGCTGATCGTGCCCCGACCGATGTCACTCGGCAGCGCCTTCTCAAACGCGCCACCCGAAGGAATTGAACTCACCATTGCCTCCAAGGCAGGCCCAGCGCCCGCCAACCTACCGCTCCACGATGACCTTCGGCATCGAGCGCGCCTTCGAAACCGTCGAGCACGTTGTACGACGGACTGATGCCCGCCGCTGTCGCGGCTTCCGCCGCACCGATGGACCTCTGGCCCGAGCGACAGAGAAAGATCACGGGGGCGTCGTCGCCACCCGAGATCCCCGCCTCTTTCAGCTGGTCCACGAAGTTGTCGTTACGCGCACCCGATGGATAGGTCACCCATTCGACCAGCACCGTCTGGCGGCCTAGGGACGAGATGTCGGGAACTCCGACGTACTTCCACTCGGCGTCCGTCCGCACATCGACGAGCACGGCCCGGGGATTGTCTCGAAGTAGTTCCCATGCTTGTCTCGGAGCGATGTCGCCTGCGTAACTCACCAAGCCAGCTTTACACAACTTCGCTGCTCCTGCCTTTTTCGAATCGGCTCAATCGCACACCAGCCAGTTGTCCCCATCTCGCGTCAAGCGCCAGGTAGCGGTCGACTCCTCACCGGAATCCGCGGCGCTGATCCGGACCACGGCCTGTGCCCGATTGCCGTTGACCTCGGACGACTCCACCTGTTGCAGCGTGATCTCGCCTTCCAGCCCCCTCAGTGCCGAGCGGTCGTCGGACCAGGACGGACAGACGAGCGATTCCTGCACTTCGGTGTCGTTCTGGTTGTGCGCCGCGATGAAGTCCGCAACCACCCGGTTGATGCGATCTGCCTCCGTGATGTTCTCCTCGGCCGGCGAGAGCCAGCCGGACACCACGATGATGAGCAGGATGGCGACGGTGATGGCGACGGCGGCGATGAAAGGAGTCGCCGTCACACGGCGGGGGTCCACTGGGTCGCCCCCGTCCCCCTCGCTGCGCGGCGATTCGCCCGAATCAGACATGACTTCCCTTCGAATGTTGAGGTGACTCGAGAGTAGCGAGCAGCCACTACAAATCGAATTTGTGACCCCACAAAATCGAGGCGGCTACCCACGGCACGCGACTGCCGCGACAATCGGTACGCCCCTCGTCTGCAACACCCTCGGCCACCCGATTAGGCTGGGCTTAATTTAGTCTGAGGTTTCGTTGTCCGCCCATCAGAAGGTAGTTCGCTCCAGATGACTGATCAGACTCGTCCGGATTCTGCGCCGACCCAGGCCCGCCCGCTGCGCGTAGCGATAGTCGGTGCCGGCCCCGCCGGTATCTATGCAGCCGACGCACTCATGAAATCCGATACCGCGTCTGACGGCGGGATCAGCATCGACCTCTTCGAGCGGATGCCCGCACCCTTCGGCTTGATCCGGTATGGCGTCGCCCCCGACCATCCGCGCATCAAGGGCATCGTCACCGCACTGCACAAGGTGCTCGACAAGCCGAGCGTGCGCCTTCTCGGCAACATCGATTACGGCAGCGACATCACCCTCGACGACCTGCACAGGTTCTACGACGCGGTCATCTTCTCCACCGGCGCCAACGCCGACCGCGCCCTCAACATCCCGGGCATCGATCTCGACGGAAGCTACGGCGCCGCCGACTTCGTTTCCTGGTACGACGGCCACCCCGACGTCCCGCGCGACTGGCCCCTCGACGCCGAGAAGGTCGCCGTCCTCGGTGTCGGCAACGTTGCCCTCGATGTCGCCCGAGTTCTCGCCAAGACCGGTGACGAACTCCTCCCGACGGACATTCCCGCCAATGTCTACGAGGGCCTCAAGGCCAACAAGGCCGTGGAAGTCCATGTCTTCGGCCGCCGCGGTCCGGCCCAGGCCAAGTTCACCCCTCTCGAACTACGTGAACTCGACCACTCCCCGACCATCGAGGTCATTGTCGACCCCGAGGACATCGACTACGACGAAGGTTCGGAACAGGCCCGTCGCAATTCCAAGCAGGTCGACATGGTCGCCAACACCCTGCAGGACTGGGCCATCCGCGACGTCGGCAATCGCCCGCACAAGCTGTTCCTGCACTTCTTCGAATCGCCCGCCGAGGTGCTCGGCCAGGACGGCAAAGTCGTTGGACTGCGCACCGAACGCACCCAACTCGATGGCACCGGCAACGTCAAGGGCACCGGAAAATTCAACGATTGGGACGTTCAAGCCGTCTACCGCGCGGTGGGCTACCTGTCGCAGAACATCGCCAAGCTTCCGTTCGACGAACAGGCAGGCACCGTCCCCAACGAGGCAGGACGCGTCATCATCGACGACACTGCCACCGGAAGTGCCCGATTCATGCCCGCCACCTACGTCACCGGGTGGATCAAGCGCGGGCCTGTCGGTTTGATCGGCCACACCAAGGGCGACGCCAACGAGACCGTTGCGAACCTACTCGAGGACCGGCCACAGTTCGCTGAGCCCGCCGACCCCAGGGAAGACGCGATCATCGAGTTCCTCGAAGGCAAGCAGGTTCCGTATACCACCTGGCAGGGCTGGTACCGCCTCGACGCGCACGAGCGCAGCCTGGGCGAGCCGGAAGGCCGCGAGCGTATCAAGGTCGTCGAGCGTGAAGACATGCTCCGGGCGAGCCAACCCGGCCAGGCCTGAGAAAGTTTGAATCGGTACGAAGGGAACCTTCCTGCAAGCGGGAGGTTCCCTTCGCCATTTCGGTCTGGGCGAGCGGGCCGGGGCACGATACTGTGAACGGGTCCTCTCACGGCTTCGCGGTGCCGGGACCCACATGTAGTCGCCCGACAGCCGTCGCCAGCTCTTTAGTACAAGGCAGGATATGAGCCGTGTTTGACGCCCACGTTCACATCATCGATCCCAGGTTCCCAGTATTCGAGAATCACGGGTATCTGCCCGAGCACTTCACGATCGCCGACTACCGCGCGCGCATGGAAGGCCTCGGAGTCGATGGTGGTGCCGTGGTCACGGCCTCTTACCAGGGGACGGACTACGCCTATCTGTTGGCCGCGCTGGAAGAACTGGGCCCCGGCTGGGTTGGTGTCGCACAACTCGAGCCCGATGTCAGTGACGAGACCATTCTCGAACTGGACCGCGCGGGAGTCAGGGCTATCCGATTCAACCTCCGCCGTACCGCGACCGATCTGAAACTTCTCACCCAACAGGCTCTGCGAGCCTACGACCTTGCCGGCTGGCACGCGGAATTCTACGTGGACGCCACGCTGCTGCTTTCACTCGAGCCGGTATTCGCCAAGCTGCCCGCCGTGTGTATCGACCACCTCGGTATGTCCACCCGAGGCCTGCCGTACCTGCTCGATCTCGTCGACCGGGGCGCCCGCGTGAAAGCCACCGGATTCGGGCGAGCCACCATCGAGAACGTCGGCGGCGTACTTCGCCAGATCCACGCCGTCAATCCCGACGCCCTCATGTTCGGCACCGACCTGCCGGGCAGCCGTGCCCGAAGAGTGTTCCAGGACAGCGACATCGACATCATCGCCGACGCCGTGGGCGCCGGCTTCACAGCCGTCATGGGCGGGAACGCCCGACGATGGTATCGCTGTGAAGCCGACGCCGGAGCTCGATAGTTACAGGACGCTACTGAGCCCTGTCGCTAGAAGGTCCACCATCCGTCGCACCACCCGATCTGCCATGCCGACGGCCACACAGCACGTTCACATGTCCGCTGGTACCAGTTCGGGCCGGTTGTGTCGAGGGCAAATGCTCCCTCTTCGGCTCGCTCCAGATCGCGCCTGTCACTGATGCTTCCGGGCCCAGTAATGCCCCCGGGGCGGTCACCGAAATCTCCGCGCCGGTCACTGAAGTCACCGCGCCGGTCACCTAGACTTCCGCGTCGGTCGCTCAAGTCTGCGCGCCGGTCGCTGAAGTCTGTGCGCCGGTCACTGAAGTCTGTGCGGCGGTCATTGAGGCCCCCGAGGCGGTCACCCAGACTTCCGCTCCCGATCGAGCTGACCGGGTGTCCGATCACACTCGTGCTTGCGGGGCGCTCGTAACTCACCGCAGAGGACTCGGACGCGTTCGCAACTCCGTAGCCGCTCAAACTCAGCGCAACGGCGGTGCAGGGACCCAGAATTAAAGTCGCTCTCCTTTTCATGGGTCTTTCCTCCCTTCCGAGGGAGATGTCTGAAATGTCCTCGTGTCTCAATGATTCCAGGTTTGCCAGTCCTCCGCTACTATCGGCGATGCGTTCCACCACGCACCAAAGCGAATACTGCTGTCTCACAGCTGAATTAGAAATAGCAAAAATTCGGCAACATGGGTTCACCAGGCAATTTGATGCCAGATTCATGACTCAGAAACGCCCACAGAGCTATCGCAGCCGCCGAGTCTCGACCCGGCCCGATCGAATTCCCTACGATATCTGTGGAACCGGTGAAATCAGCTCGAGGACGGCCGACATGACACAACCCTCAACTCCCACTCCACTGAACAATGATCACGAAATGCTTACAGGCCAAAGAATGATCACGTTTGGGGAAACAATGGGCCTTCTCACCGCGCAGGACATCGGACCGCTCGAGTTGTCGAGACAGTTCCGCTACGGCATCGGCGGCGCCGAATCCAATGTCGCAATCGGTGTCGCACGACTCGGCGGATCCGTGACCTGGTTCGGTCGTGTAGGACACGACGCAACCGGCGACATGATTGAACGTCGGCTCGTGGCAGAACAGATAACCGCGACAGTCACCCGAGATCCACGTCCAACCGGGCTGATGATCAAGCATCACCGCTTCGGCCATGTAGCCCATGTCGACTATCACCGCCACCACAGCGCCGCCAGTGCTCTGCATCCCAACGACATCCCACGTCACGCCATCGCGCAGTCTCGGATCCTGCACGTCACCGGGATCACCCCGGCTCTGAGTCAATCGGCCGCCGACACGGTGACCTCCGCAGTCGAGATCGCTCATGCTGCAGGGCTTCTCGTTTCCATCGATATCAACTACCGCAGCAAACTCTGGAGTCCCGACGAGGCAGCGCCTGCGCTCCGTCGCCTCGTCGAACGAGGTGACATCGTCTTCGCCGGACCGGAGGAGGCCCACCTCGTCCTCGGCGCCGACGCCCCTTCCGCCGACACCGATGCTCATCTCGCACAGTCACTTACCGCACTCGGCCCCACAGAGGCGATCATCAAGTCCGGATCCCGTGGATGCACCGCGCTGATCGACGGCGAAGCTCACCAGATGCCTGCCATGACGGTCGAGGCATTGGACACCGTCGGTGCCGGCGACGCCTTCGTCGCCGGCTACCTCGCAGAGCATCTCAGAGGCGCTTCACCCGAACAGCGCGTGCGCACCGCCATCCATGTCGGAGCCCTGGCAGTCACCGTTCCCGGCGACTGCGAAGGGCTGCCCACACGTGCCGACCTGGAACTTCCACTGCGGAGCGAAGACGTCCAACGTTGACGGCGGCAGCCGGTTGGACGGCCTACTTCAGCAACCTCGACATCCGGCGATCGGCAAGCACCTTGCCACCGGTCTGGCAAGTGGCGCAATACTGAAAAGACTTCTCCGCGAACGCCACTTCACGGACTACATCGCCGCATACCGGACACGGCAGACCCGTCCGGGCATGGACCCGCATCCCGGATCGTTTCTCCCCCTTCAGTCGCGCCGCATCCTGGCCGACCGATCGCTCGACCGCACCGGTGAGCACAGTCCGCATCGCGTCGTACAGGATGCGCACCTGCTCCTCGGCGATCGATCGACTCGTAGCGAAGGGGGAAACCTTTGCGGTGTGCAGTATTTCGTCGGAATAGGCGTTGCCCACGCCCGCAAGCAGGCTCTGGTCGACGAGCGCATTCTTTATTCGCGCCGACGTTGACCCGAGTAGGGCCGCGAATTCGGGCTCGCTGATGGCCAGGGCGTCGGGGCCGAGTCGGGCGATCCCCTCCACATCATGCGGGTCGCGCACTACCCACACGGCAAGCCGCTTCTTCGTGCCCGCCTCGGTGAGATCGAATGCCGGCGCCCCACCTTCCGGGGTGAACAGATGCACGCGCAACGCCAGCGGTCCCTTGCCCGGTTTCGGGTGCGCGTCTGAAGGGCTGTCGATCCAACGTAGCCACCCACCACGCGAGAGATGGGTGACCAGCCACAACCCGCCGCAGTCGAGTGCAAGATGCTTGCCGAACCGCGCGACTGCGGTCACATCGCGACCCTGTAACGCCGTGATCGGCGGATCGAACGTCTTCAGCACGCTCAGTGCCGCCACATCCACGCGACCGACTACCGCTCCCGCCGCATGTTCACGCAGGAAATCGGCCAAAGCCTCCACCTCAGGCAACTCGGGCATGTCTCAACGCTAACGACAGACCCGGTGACAGGATGCGCTTCGGCGAGTATTTACCCCATCGCTTACCGACGGATCAGATACGTGTCCATAATCCAGCCCTTGCGTTCACGTAGTTCGGCTCGGACCCGCCGGATCTCGTCTTCGACATCGCGCAGATTTCCGGCGACGATTACCTCGTCGGGCGTACCGAGATATGCCCCCCACCAGATCTGTACGTTGTCGCCAGGAACCCGGGTGAACGTGCAATGGGCATCGAGCATGACCACCGCGTTGTCGACACCGTCGGGCAGGCCCTCGGCCAGTCGTCTGCCAGTGGTGATGTGTACGGGCTCACCGATCCGGTTCAGGACGATCCGATGCGCAGCCGCGAGCGACTGCACGCTGGTGACACCGGGGATCACCGAGTACTCGAAAGCCACCTTGCCGCGCTCTAGCACCCGGTCGACGATCCGCAAGGTGCTGTCGTAGAGAGACGGATCGCCCCACACGAGAATCGCACCGACTCCGGGCTCGGCTGCGAATTCCGCCTCGAACAGCATCGCCCGACGCTCATGCCAGTCGTCCACCACACCCTGGTAGTCGGACGGGGTCCGGTCTCGTGGGGGATCGGCGATTGCAACCACCCTGTGCGGGCGCTTCACGTGCTCGGTGAGGATGGTGGTGCGCAAATCCACCAGATCCTGCTTCTCGTCGCCCTTGCCGACGACGAAGAACACGTCGACCTTGTTCATCGCCTTGATCGCCTGCACAGTCACCTGGTCGGGGTCGCCGGCACCGATTCCGATCACGAAGAGTTCTCGCATGGGCGAAGGCTATCGCTGGCGACGATTTAGATCCCTTCCGCTACCACAACGACGTACGTTCGGACGAAGGCGCCTAAACTGGCGCGGTGACTGTGCCGACCCCGTATGAAGATCTCCTCCGACTTGTCATGACCACCGGCACCCCTAAGGCCGACCGCACCGGCACCGGCACGAAGAGCCTCTTCGGCCATCAGATGCGCTGGGATCTCGCGGAGGGTTTTCCGCTGATCACCACGAAGAAGGTGCACCTGAAGTCGATCGTTTACGAACTGCTGTGGTTCTTGCGCGGCGACTCCAATGTGCGCTGGCTCCAGGACAACGGCGTCACGATCTGGGACGAGTGGGCAGACGCGGACGGTGAGCTCGGCCCCGTATACGGCGTCCAGTGGCGCAGCTGGCCTACCCCGTCAGGCGATCACATCGACCAGATCACTCAGATCATCGAGACTGTGAAATCCGATCCCGACTCGCGCAGACTCATCGTCTCGGCCTGGAACGTGGGCGACATCCCACAGATGGCGCTGGCGCCGTGCCACGCGTTCTTCCAGTTCTACGTAGCGGACGGCAAACTGTCCTGCCAGCTGTACCAGCGCAGCGCCGACATGTTCCTCGGCGTCCCGTTCAACATCGCAAGCTACGCACTCCTCACCCACATGGTGGCGCAGCAGACCGGACTCGAACCGGGGGATTTCATCTGGACGGGCGGCGACTGCCACATCTACGACAACCACGTGGATCAGGTCACCGAGCAACTGAGCCGTGAGCCGCTGCCGTACCCGACGCTGAAACTGAACAAGCGCGATTCCATCTTCGACTACACCTTCGACGACGTGGAGGTCGTCGACTACCGGCATCATCCCGCCATCAAGGCACCGGTGGCGATCTAGTGGCGGCCCGTCGGGTCACCTTGATCTGGGCGCAAGCCAAGGGAGGCGTCATCGGTCGTGACAACGGCATCCCCTGGCACGTCCCCGAGGACATGGCGTTCTTCAAGGAAGTCACCTACGGCCACCCGGTGATCATGGGCCGTAAGACGTGGGACTCGCTGCCGCCCAGATTCCGGCCGCTACCCGGACGCCGCAACATCGTGATCACTCGGCAGCCCGGCTGGGAAGCGGAAGGCGCGGACGTCGCCGACGGTATCGAATCCGCGCTCGCACTCACCGACGAAAACGTCTGTGTCATCGGTGGCGCTCAGATCTATTCGGCGGCGATGCCGTTCGCTACCGACCTCGCGGTCACCGAAATCGGTATCACGACCGATGGGGATTCGTGGGCGCCGACGATCGACGACACTTGGCAGGCTCGAGATACCGGCGAATGGCTCACCTCAGCCAAGAACGGCACGAGGTTCCGCCGAGTCTTCTACGCGCGGGTACGGCCCCCGAGCGGACAGAACTAGTACGGCGACGAAGCATTCCCTGTACCGGAGATCCCGACGCCTTCCGTGCATCGGGAGCCGTTCAACGGGCGACGGTGCGCGCAGTGGTTCATAATCACGTCATGGATAAGAAGTCACTGACTGCTCTTGCCCGTCAGCAACTGAAATTGGCGGGCGGGACTTCCAGCGGCCGAAGTTCGCAGACCGTCTACGGCGGACACCAACGCAGTCTCCGACAAACCGTCATCGCGCTGACCGCGGGTCAGAAGATGGCCGAACACGAGAGCCCGGGCGAAGCGACGCTCTACGTTCTCAGCGGAAAGCTCAACCTCGTATCCGGCGAAAACCAGTGGAAAGGCTCGACTGGAGACCTCCTGGTCATCCCCGCACAGCGCCACAGCGTCGAGGCGCTCGACGACGTCGCATTCCTGCTCACCGTCGCCATGTGACCCACACGCCACAGCAACGTCGGCCACCGGACCTATGCTTTTGACATGGGATCGGACGGTGAGCGCGTGGCAAGCGCCGGCGCGCACCGGGAAGAACCCGCAGACGTAGTTCCCACCCGTAGGAGTCTTCAGCGGCTGTTCGAGGCGGTTCTGGTAGTTGGGTCGGGGCTCGAACTCGACTCGACCCTGCAGCGCATCGTCAAGTCGGCCACCTCCCTGTTGGATGCACGATACGGTGCCCTCGGTGTCCGCGCCCGCGGCGGCGGCCTATCCGAATTCGTGTATGAGGGCATCACGGCGAAAGAGCGCGCGCTGATGGGTCATCTCCCTGAGGGCCGCGGACTGCTCGGACTCCTGATCGACGACCCTCGTCCGGTCCGGATCGCCGATCTTGCCGAACATCCGGCTTCGATCGGATTCCCCCCCAATCATCCGCCGATGAAGAGCTTCCTGGGAGTGCCGATCATGATGCGGGGGAAAGTCTTCGGCAGTATCTATCTCACCGAGAAACTGAGCGGACCTGAATTCACCGACGAAGACGAAGTGATTCTTCGTGCGCTCGCGACGTCTGCCGGAGTGGCAATCGAGAATGCCAGGCTCTTCGAGGAATCCCGGACGCGGGAGCGGTGGCTTTCGGCCGTAGCATCGATCACGTCGCGGTTACTGGTGGGCGGATCGCTCGACGACACGCTACGCACGCTCGCCGGCCAAGTACGCGAGCTGTCGAGTGGAGAAGAGGTGTTCATCGTCGTCACTCTCGGCGAAGGAGCCGTGGTCTCCGCAGCCGACGACTGCGACGCAGCCGCACGTCCGCTCGATGACGCCTTCCGAACGGCCACACAGGAAGAACCGATCGCCGACGTGCAGCGCTCCCGCACACCCGCTCTGCTGACGGGTCTCGAGGGTTTCGCACCGTTCTCTCCGAAGGCGGGCCGCGCGGCGGCACTGCCACTGTCGACAGCATCGGGTGTCGGCGGAGTCCTGGTCGTCACCGCCCGCGGCAACGCCCCGTGGGATCCCGACGAAATCACCAGACTCGAGTCCGTCGCCGATCTGGCCGCCATCGCGGTGGAATTCGCCGCCCACCAGAGCAAGCAACGTCTACTCTCGGTGCTCGCCGACCGCGATCGGATCGCTCGGGATTTGCACGACAACGTCATTCAGCGGCTCTTCGCCACGGGCATGAGCCTGCGGTCCACACAGGCTATCGGCGATGTTCCCGATGGCGTACAGTCCGTCGTCGCCAACGCAGTCGAACAGCTCGACCGCACGGTGCGCGAGATCCGCACCACCATCTTCGACTTACATGCCTCTGGTGCCGCGTCCGAAACAAGTTTGCGCCGCCGCCTCCTCGACGTAATCGGTGATCTCACCGCCCACTCACCACTCGCCCCCAACGTGCAGTTCTCCGGGGCGATAGACACTCTCGTGCCCGCCCACATTCACCAACACGCGGAGGCGGTCCTACGGGAAGCCTTGAGCAACGTTCTGCGGCACGCTCGCGCAAGCACGATCGACGTATCGGTCGTCGCCGGGGACGACCTCACGATCACTGTGGCCGACGACGGTATCGGAATCGCCGACACCGCTTCGCGGAGCGGCCTGGTCAACCTCGAGCGGCGTGCCGAACACTGTGGCGGCACCTGCACCATCGACACTAGAGGGTCCGGAACGGTCGTTACGTGGCGCGTACCTTTGCCGTGAAGCCAGAAGTGGGCTAGCCGCCAGGCGCGAATTCAACGTTGGCTGCGGAGTTCGGTGGCCAGCACTGCCGCCTGAGTGCGCCTTTGCATCCCCAGTTTGGACAACAAACGTGACACGTAGTTCTTGACCGTTTTCTCCGCGAGGAAGAGCCTCTCGGCGATCTCCCGATTGGTCATTCCTTCACCGATCAACTCGAAGACGGCGCGTTCCTGCTCCGACAGCTCCTCGAGCGGGTCGTCGCGGCGCTCGGACCTGAGCCGATTCATCAGCGCGGACGTTGCTCGGCTGTCGAGCAGAGACCCACCTTCCCCAACCGTCCGAACGGCCGAGACGAGGTCGGTCCCGAGGATCTGCTTGAGGACGAACCCGGAAGCGCCCGCCATGATGGCATCGAACAACGCCTCGTCGTCCGAGTACGACGTGAGCATCAGGCACCGCATTTGCGGCAAATCGGCCAGGAGGTTGCGGCACAATTCGACGCCGCTGCCATCGGGCAACCGGACGTCGAGCACAGCGACGTCGGCACCGCTGCCAGGTATCCGCACCATCGCTTCACCGACGGACGCGGCCTCCCCTACCACCTCGAGATCCGGGACGCTACCGAGCAGATCGACCAGCCCCCGTCGCACGATCTCATGGTCGTCGACCAGGAACACCCGCGTGGTCATCCGCATCCTCCATCATCTTGTCCTCGAACCGAACCACCTCTTCGCACTGTACCCACCCGGCAAGGACCTCTCTCGGGTTCATTCGGGACCTTCGACCCAAGCGCGACCGCGACCGATCGAGGAAGGCTGTGGGTGCGGAGAACCACCTGCACGCCAGAGTTGGAGGTCGCGATGGACAACTGGTCGCTCGGTGACATCGAGGTGATCTCCCGTGCCATCGTCTCCGCGCCCTCCATCCGCGGCTCCTGGCCATGGGACTTGCGACTCGACGGCAGCCGCGCCGAGATCCACGAGCGCCCGCCTTCTACGAATGCACAGCGACTCACGAGTGCACCGCGGGCCGATCGCCTGATCGCATGCGGTGCCAGTATCGCGAACGTAGAACTCGCGATGCACGCTCTCGGCAGAAAGATCGAGACGACCCTGCTGCCCGACCCCCGTCATCCCGACCTTGTCGCGACCATCCGCACGGTCGGTTCCGCGTCGGCATCGAGCACCGACCTGCGACTGTTCTCCGCGCTGGCACGTCGACGGAGTCATCGAGAGGCGTTTGCTGAAATTCCAGTCCCCGCAGCGACAATCGGCGATGTTGTCGCTGCTGCGCGTATCGGAGGGGTGACCGCGACACTACTCGCCCCAGATCAGGCATCCGCACTGGCCGACGTCCTGCTCTACTCGGAACACCGCATTCGCCACGAACCGCACCGACGTGACATCGTCCCGTGGACTACGCACTGGCTTCCTCGGGGCGGTCGCGCATCGGTCGACGCCTTTCACACGGTGCTCGCCCGCGAGGTCTCCGACTCGGTACTCACCTGCGAGGTCTCCGACTCGGTGAGACTCGCCGCGGCCATCGAGAGCGAGACCGTCCTCGTGTTCACCTCTGAGACGCAAGAGCCTATCGACCTGCTAGTCACCGGTATCGCCATGGAGCGGGCGTGGCTGACCGCGGTCGATGCCCGGCTCAGCGCCTCCGTCCTCTCGCACCCTCTGCGCATCGACGATTCGGCGCAGAGGCTGGCTCACCGACTGAATCTGACGAGCCATCCGCAATTGATCCTGCGAATCGGATACTGACAGAACAGAAACGGAAGTGTCATGGGAAATCGCGAACTTACCGACCGCGAACTTCTGCACGAGCTCGAAGGCGCCGCCGAGGAGAACGTCAACCGACACCTCACGATGACCAAGGATTGGCATCCTCACGACTATGTGCCATGGGACGACGGCAGTAACTTCGCGGCGCTCGGCGGGGTGGACTGGGATCCGGAGCAGTCCAAACTCAGCGAGACAGCCAAGGCGGCGATGATCACGAATCTGCTGACCGAGGACAACCTACCGTCGTATCACCGCGAGATCGCGCAGCATTTCTCCCTCGACGGCGCGTGGGGAACATGGGTGGGTCGCTGGACCGCCGAAGAGAACAAGCATTCGATCGTGATGCGGGACTACCTGGTGGTGACGCGGGGAGTTGATCCAGTGGCTCTCGAGAACGCCCGAATGGATCACATGACGCGGGGCTTCGGTCCGCCCGGCGGATCGATGCTCAGTTCCGTGTCCTATGTGACGTTCCAGGAGCTGGCCACCAGGGTTTCCCACCGAAACACCGGGAAGGCCTGCGTCGACCCGATCGCAGACAGGATGCTCGCACGGGTAGCGGCCGACGAGAATCTGCACATGATGTTCTACCGGAATATCGTCGGCGCGGCCCTGGACATCGCTCCGGATCAGACCATCGCGGCCATCCACAAGGTGCTCACCGACTTTCAGATGCCGGGCGCCGAAATGCAGAACTTCCGCCGAAACGCGGTCCTGATTGCCAAGGGCGGCATCTACGATCTTCGCCAGCACCTCGATGACGTAGTTCTGCCCGTGCTCCGCAAGTGGAAAGTGTTCGAGCGCAACGATTTCAGATCAGATGGAGAACGGTACCGCGAACAACTGGCCGAATTCCTGCAGACATTGGACGGCAAGGCCACTCGATTCGAAGAGTCTCGAGATCGCGCGCTCGCCCGCGAAGCACAACGCGGCGAACGGGCATCGGCGCTGTGAACCGAGCACTGTCCGAGCTGACCGGTCAGGGAGAGGGGCTGTCACCGGACACGGTGACAGCCCCTCTCCTTCGCCAACGCCCTCGAGTGACTACTGTGGCCGAACAATCATCACGGGGCAGTCTGCGGTGTGGAGGAGTGCATTACTGGTGGAACCCAACAGCATTCCCCTGAAACCTCCCCTGCCTCGACTGCCCACGACTATCAGCTGAGCCTTCTCCGCGAACTCACTGAGCACCCGCACCGGCCGGTCGCGCGCAACGACACGTTCGACCCTGACGTCGGGATAGCGCTCCTGGAATCCGGCGAGACGCTCGGAGAGCACGACTTCCTCACCGGTCTGGATTCCGCTCCACAACGGATCGTCGGGGACCGCTCCGAGGGAGGGCTGAACGCTCACATCGCTCCACACATTGACCGCGATGAGGCTCGCCGATCGAGCAGAGGACTGTTCGAACGCCATCTCCAAAGCGTGCTCGCTGTGCTCCGATCCGTCGACGCCGACCACGATCGGCCCCTCGGTCGGCGGCAGACCGTCCAGAGTACGGCCCCGGACCACCACCAGCGGACACTGCGCGTGCGCGGCGACCGCGGAGGTGACGGAACCGACCAGCAGACCGGTCAGTTCACCGTGGCCGCGGGACCCGAGCACCACCATGTGCGCAGAGGCCGAGAGGTCGATGAGCGTCTGGCTCACCTTTCCCTCGTGCCGTTCAGTGGTGATGTCGAGAGGCGCGTCCACCGTCTGCTTGGCGTGTAAGCGCGCACTTCCCAACCGCGCCTTGGCCGTGTCCTCGAGTTCCGTCTTGAAACTCTCGGCCAGATAAGGCTCGCTGTAGTAGAACGCGGGCATATGCACAACGGTGACAATGTGCAGCGGGAGGGACAGCGCTGCCGCCGCCCGAGCGGCCCACGCCACAGCGGCGGAGGACGACTCGGATCCGTCCGCACCTACTACGATCGGCTTGATTCCGGTCATGGTCACCTTCCCTGGTTCCGGCTGCACATTGTGTGAACGAATCTGTGCTACGAGCAGATCGTACGGAGTTTCTCGATCAGTTCGACACGACCCGCCCTGTCTGCTGCAAGGGGCGCGACGGTGAGCGTGGTGACCCCGGACTCGGCGAAAGCGGCTACACGCTCGGCCACATAGCTTTCCGGGCCGATCAGCGACACGGCCCGCACCATCTCGTCGGGTACCGCCGCAGCAGCCTCGTTCTTCTTGCCCGACAAGTACAGATCCTGGATGGTTGCGGCTTCCTTTTCGTAGCCGTACCGGACCGCGAGATCGTTGTAGAAGTTCTTACCCCTGGCACCCATGCCGCCGATGTACAACGCAAGGGTCGGCCGCACCCAGTCGAGCATGTGATCGACGTCGTCGCCGATGGCGAGGGCGGGCGAGGCAAACACCTGAAGGTCGCCGAGGCTGGGATCGCGCTTCGCCTTCCCCTTCGCCAGGGGCTCGCCCCACACGCTCGCGGCCTTTTCTGGATGGTAGAAGATGGGCTCCCAACCCTCTGCGATCTCGGCTGTGAGCTCCACGTTCTTCGGCCCGAGCGAGGCAATGACGATCGGGATGCTCGAACGCACAGGGTGATTGATGATCTTCAGCGGCTTACCGAGCCCGGTGCCCTTCTCCGCCGGAAGCGGAACCTGGTAGTACTTGCCCTGGTGCTCGACCTTCTCGCGGCGCCACACCTGACGGCAGATGTCGACGACCTCACGCGTGCGCGCGAGCGGCGCGTCGTACTTGACGCCGTGGAAACCCTCGATCACCTGCGGTCCGGATGCGCCCAGACCCATAACGAAGCGCCCGTCCGACACGAAGTCGAGGCCGGCCGCGGTCATTGCCGTCAGGCTCGGCGTGCGGGTGTAGATCTGAAAGATGCCTGACGCTAGCTCGAGCCTCGAAGTCTTGGCAGCGAGGAAGCCCAGCTGACTGACTGCGTCGAACGAATAGGCCTCGGGCACGAACACGATGTCGAGCCCGGCTTTCTCCAGGTCTGCGACTTCTTCGACCGTCTCGGCGAAGCCGCCGCTGTAGTTCAAGCTCATGCCTATACGCACGTCGTTCCCCAATCCTCGTGTTGCCCTGCAACCTGTTGCTGGTGACCTCAGACACTACTGCGGCCACATAGGTCGGTGGCGTGTAGGTCAGTGGCCTGCAGGCCGGACAACCATGACGGGGCAGTGGGCAGCGCCGACGAGGCTGTTGCTCGTGGACCCGAGTAGCAGCCCTTTGAAACCGCCGCGGCCCCTGCTCCCGACCACGACCAGTTGTGCCGACTTGGACCACTCGAGCAGGCGTTCCCGCGGACTGTCGATATACACCTTGCGGGTGACCTGCACATCCGGGTAACGCTCCTGCCACCCGGCGAGACTCTCGGCGAGCAGCACATGCTCGCCTTCCTCGAGCCCCTCCGGCACCATCGCGACAGCGCGGGGGTCCTCGAACACGGTCGATCCGAGGTCGCTCCAGGCGTGGACCGCCACCAATGGAGCGTTCCGCAGCG
Source organism: Rhodococcus sp. WMMA185 (assembly GCF_001767395.1). Taxonomy (NCBI): domain Bacteria; kingdom Bacillati; phylum Actinomycetota; class Actinomycetes; order Mycobacteriales; family Nocardiaceae; genus Rhodococcus; species Rhodococcus sp. WMMA185. The sequence goes on from NZ_CP017014.1 coordinate 3,013,247, forward strand.
ATGCCTCCTCGAAAGCCACCGAGATCGCACGCTCGCTCGTGGGACTGCCGTCCACACCGACGACGATGGGACCGTCCTGATGGGCTTCACCTCGTACTACGAGCACGGGGCACCGCGCGTGGGTGGTGACGTTGATCGCCGTGTTACCGAGTAGTGCGGTCGACGCAGCGCCCGACCCCGACGCTCCGACGACGACCGCCCGGGCGTCCGCGGACAGGTCGACGAGCCACTCACTGCCGCTGCCGACGGAGAACTCGGTGTCGATGTCGATGAGGGGATCGACATCGAATGCGAGCTCGTGCGCCTCGGCAAGGATCTCCTTACCGGTCGCCTCGACCCACTCATACGAGCCGGCCGAATCCACATAGGGACTGCCGAACCCGTAGGGAGCGAAATCGAGCGCGTGGATGATCTTCAGTTTCAATCCACGTACACCCGCCATTCGGGCTGCCATCCGCACTGCGGACTTCGAGCTGTCCGATCCGTCGACACCGACGACGACGCTGTTGCGATCCTCTGCGCTCATGTGTCCACAGTATCTCCGGTCGGCATCCGCCGCCCTTCGGCTCTCGAGGAAGGACCAAAGTCCCGAGCCGCTCGGGCCCTCGGCCCGTAGCCGACGTGCTCGCTTGTGACGAAGATGAGTCATCAATCGCACGCAGACTTCGAATACCACTGCTACAAACAACTTTCCGAAGAAACTGGACCCAAGCGACGTCCGTCACAAAATTGGTACCTGAAATGACAATTAAGGTACCTTTCGGTCATGCAACTCACCCAGTTCACCGACCTCGGACTGCGACTGGTCATGCGGCTCGCAGTAGCCGAGGACGGCGAACGACCCGGGAGCCGGGCGATCGCCGAGGAATTGGGGGTGTCGTATACCCACACCGCCAAGGTGATCACCAGGCTCGGTGAACTCGGCATCGTCGATGCCCGACGGGGTCGTGGCGGCGGCTTGACGATCACCGAACTCGGCCGCACCGCCTCGGTCGGCTGGCTCGTGCGCCGACTCGAGGGCGAGGCGGAGGTCGTGGACTGCGACGGCGCTCATCCTTGTCCCCTGCGCTCGGGTTGCCTGCTGCGTTCGGCTCTCCGACGTGCTCAGGACGCCTTCTTCGAATCTCTGGACTCGACCACCATCGAAGAGCTCACGCACGCCCCTACAAGAACCGTGCTACTCGCGCTCCCGCGGGTAGCAGACAAGAACCGACAGATGTCTCGAACGATCGGAGAATGACATGCTCTCGCCCGCCTCGACGGAAGTCATCCGCGCAACCCTGCCCGTGGTCGGGGCCGCGATCACGGACATCACGACGCTGTTCTACCGCAAGATGTTCGCCGCCCACCCCGAACTCGAGCGCGACCTATTCAACCGCGGCAACCAGGCTCAGGGCGAACAGCAGAAAGCGCTGGCCGGAGCCATCGCGGCATTCGCCTCTCTACAGCTCGAGCCCGATCAGGCGCGGGTCGATCTCATCCTGTCCAGGATCGCGCACAAGCATGCCTCACTGGGAATCAAGCCAGAGCAGTACGCGATCGTGCACAAGCACTTGTTCGAGGCCATCGTCGAAGTCCTCGGTGACGCCGTCACTCCGGAGGTCGCCGCGGCCTGGGACGAGGTGTACTGGCTGATGGCGGAGACTCTGATCTCGATGGAAGCCGGCCTCTACGAGGCCGCCGGTGTCGCGGCCGGTGACGTCTGGCGAAGGGTGCGGGTTCGCGAACGCCGAAACGAGTCCGCCGACACCGTCTCGTTCGTGTTCACTTCGCTGGACGGCACACCACTTCCCTCGTTCGCGCCTGGGCAGTACCTCTCCGTCGGAGTTCACCTACCCGACGGAGCACGCCAGATCCGCCAGTACAGCCTGTCCTCGGCCCCTTCGAGCGACGACTGGCGGATCACCGTGAAGCAGGCTGGAGAAGTCTCGAACTTCCTGTACCACAACGTGTTCGAGGGAGACATACTCGAGGTGACGACACCTTTCGGCGATCTCATCCTCCAGGAGGACGACGCGCCGCTGCTCCTCGTCTCGGCTGGTATCGGATGCACACCCATGATGGGAATGCTCAGTCACCTCGCCGAAACCGAGGACAGTCGCCAGATTTCGGTGCTCCACGCCGACCGTTCCGCCAGCAGCCACGCACATCGCGCGGAACTGGCCGAACTCGTCGAACGACTGCCGTTCGCGGTGATGCACCGCTGGTACGAGGACCTCGGTGCCATCCAGCCGGGCAGCAGCCTCCGAGAGGGGCGCGCCGACCTCAGCAAGATCACGATCGCCGACGGAACCAGGGCGTACCTGTGCGGTCCGCTGCCGTTCATGCTCGGAATGCGCGAGGCCCTGCTCGAAAAGGACGTTCCCGCCGAGAACATCCACTACGAAGTGTTCGGGCCTGACAGCTTCGCTCCCACCTCTGCCTGAGCTTCACACCGGCCAGGTATGGACCGGATTCCCCTCGCGCATGTTCTCGACGTACCGCTCGAGCATGGCGACCAGAGCTTCTGGTCTGCTCAGACCGGCGTCCTCGTAGCGCAGCACCTGTGCGCGCTGCCACGAGGCGCCGGTCTGTCGCGTGACACACCGGCCCTCGATAATGCCGAGGTAGTGTGCCCTGGCCTTCGGGGAGAGCCCGAAAGAGGTCAGCCCCTCATCCGCGATCGGCAGCAGTCGGCGCAGAACCAAGTCGGCGGCACCGACCGAGCCGACATCGGGCCAATACAGTTCGGCGTCCATACCGAGCCGGGCGCCGACATGCAGGTTCTCCTCAGCGGCGCTAAACGGCATCCGCAACCATACTTTTTGGTCTGCGTCGACGAGTCCACGCAGGGTCCCGTAGTAGAACGCCGCATTGGCCATGATATCGAGAATTGTCGGACCCGCAGGCAGCACGCGGTTCTCGATACGAAGATGCGGCCTGCCGTCCGCGCAGTCGTACACAGGTCGATTCCACCGGTAAATCGTGCCGTTGTGCATCTGCAGTTCGCTGAGATCGGGAACCCGGCCCGCTTCGAGCTCCTCGAACGGGTCGACGTCGGTGACCTCCGGCAACAGTGCCGGGAAGTAACGTGAATTCTCCGCAAACAGGTCCGAGACCGAGTCGATCCACCGCTCACCGAACCATACTCTGGGCCTGACACCCTGATTCTTGAGCTCGGGAGGACGCGTATCGGTGGCCTGCTCGAAGATCGGGATCCTCGATTCGTGCCAGAGAGCCGTGCCCGCGAGGAACGGAGAGTTCGCCGCCAAGGCCACCTGGGCTCCAGCCATGCATTGAGCGGCGTTCCAATGCGCGGCGAATTCCTCCGGTGCGACCCTCAGATGCAGTTGAAGTGACGTGCACGCGGCCTCGGGCACTACGGAATTGCTGTCGGCGCGCAGCTGTTCGGTTCGGCGGCCCTCGAGCGCGACACCTTCGAGATCGAGTTCGATGTCTTCGCCGCGCGCCGCGAAGATCTGCTCGTTGAGCAGTTCGTAGCGCGGGTTGGACGTGATCCACTCACGGCCGAGGTGCTGCAGTTGAAGCGTTGGAAGCATGCCGATCATGACCAATTCCGCATCATGCTGGTGGATCCTCGCGTCTGCCACCCGAAGTGACGCGCGCAGTTTGCGCTCGAGATCGAATACGTTGTCCCCGTGCAGCGGCCCCGGCTCGACGTTCATTTCGACGTTGAACTGACCCAGTTCCGTCTGGAACACGGCATCGTCGTCGATCGACTGGAGAACTTCGTAATTCGCCATCGCGGGCAACATGTCCGCGCGGACGAGGTTGAACTCGATCTCCATCCCGAGCATGGGTTGCGGAGGGTGGACGTCATCAGCAAAAGCGCTGTCGTGGAGCATTCTCTCGAGCGCTTCGGCACACATGAGTACCTTCCTCCGAAACAGGCGACGATCCGCCCGAGTGAAGGTCCGAGACTTCACTTCACGACCCATGTCGCCCCCTGCGCACAATCGGTACTCGAACGCGAGCATATCCGCTCGCGCGGCCGAAACGGGGAAGGCGAGATATCCTCGAGGAAACACGGGGGACGGAAGGAACCGCGATGGCACTTCGCACCGACTCCATGACGAAATCGAAGTTCTCCGTGGGAGACCGCGTCAAGACGCGGCATTCGGTCGATCCCGATCTCGCCCAAAGTAAGTGGCCGCTCGAGGCCGGCACAATCGCCCAAGAGTTCGAAGGATTCGATGACATCAGTACCACCGCGTACGGTCGCGGTTGGGGCCTACTTCACCGCTGGGCGATCGCTCTCGACGGTGGTCCGCTCGTCTTCCGCGACGATGTAGATCTCGAGTCAGAATAGGCTACTTTTCGCGCTCGTAGAGTTCTGCCTTGAACGCGGCGTAGCGGGCAATATGCGTCGGACGTTGGCGGATCACCGCCCAGGCGATACCGAGTCCGATGAACCAGGCCGGGGTTACGGCCAGCGCCTCCAAAGTGTCGGACTCCCTGGTAAGTGCCCAGATGATGAACGCGAAGAACCCGAGGACGACCCAGCACATCACCACACCACCGGGCATCTTGAACTTCGATACCGCGTGCAGTTCGGGAAGACGCTTCCGGTAGCGCAGGTAGCTGGCCAGGATAATCGCCCACACGAACATGAACAGCACCGACGAAATCGTCGTCACCGTCGTGAAAGCCTCGATGACCGATTCGCCCGAAGCCAGTAATACGAGGGAGATGAGTAGGAACGCACACGAGAACAGCAAGGCGTTGGCAGGCACCATGCGGGAGTTGAGCTTGCCGAGCCGGGCCGGCGCATCACCCTCCTGCGCGAGTCCGTAAATCATGCGAGATGTCGAATAGATCCCCGAGTTCGCCGAGGACGCGGCCGACGTCAACACCACGAACTGGATCATCCCGGCCGCGATACCCAATCCCGCCAGGGCGAACATTGTCGTGAACGGGCTCTCGCCGGGCACGATCTGCCGCCACGGCGTAACCGAGACGATCACGATCAGGGAGAGCACGTAGAACAGCAGAATGCGGATCGGGATGGAGTTGATCGCCCTGGGTAGATTCTTCTCCGGATCCTTCGCCTCGGCCGCCGTAGTGCCGACGAGTTCGATACCGACGAAGGCGAACACGGCAATCTGAAATCCGGCGACGAAGCCCATCAGCCCGGTCGGGAACAGTCCGCCGTCGTTCCACAGGTTGGAAAAGCCCGCCTGTGCGCCGTCCGGGGACGTGAAGCCACTGAACACCAACACCATGCCGACGACGATCAGGCTCACGATGGCGACGATTTTGATGAGGGCAAACCAGAACTCGATCTCACCGAATGCCCGCACTGTCGGCAGGTTCAGCAGCAGCAGTGCCACGGTGGTAGTCAGCGCGGGAACCCAGGATTGAAGGTCGGGCCACCAGTACTGAACGTATGCGGCGATCGCGATGATGTCGGCGGTGCCCGTCACGACCCAGCAGAGCCAGTAGGTCCATCCGGTGAAGAATCCGGCCCATGGTCCGAGCAGATCGGCCGCGAAGTCGGTGAACGACTTGTAATGCAGGTTGGAGAGCAGCAATTCGCCCATCGCCCGCATCACGAAGAAGAGCATGAACCCGATGATCATGTAGACGAAGATCACCGACGGCCCTGCCAGCGAAATGGTTCGGCCCGAACCTAGAAAGAGACCGGTCCCGATCGCTCCGCCTATCGCGATCAGTTGGATGTGCCGGTTGGCCAGTTGCCGAGACAGGTGTGGTTCGCCAGCCGTCCCTGTCTCGGTGCCACCGCCCGGTTCCGATCCGATCGGGCTCACGTGTTCAGACATCGATGACCTGCGGTTGTTTCGAGACCCCCGTTGCCGTCGCCAACGTAGTCCCCACAAGCCGGGATCGCTAGCTCACCTCACGATCGGGTTTCGCCGGTCTCGACCACCGGCATGCTCGTCTTCCACGATTGACGCGGATCTCGAGCGGGAACAGGCGCTACGCGCTCCTGGCCGCACCGTCCCACGTGACCGACACACCACGATCAGTCAACCAGCGCCCCGGATCGATCTTGACCCCGTTCGCATCGTGCACCTCGAAGTGCAGGTGCGGCCCGGTGGACTGGCCGCGGTTCCCGACGGTCGCGATCTGCTGTCCGGCGACGACCCGTTGGCCGACGTTCACCGAATAGTCATTGATGTGGCCGTACACCGTCGTGGTTCCGTCGTCGTGCAACAGTCGCACCCATAGTCCGAAGCCGGATATGGGGCCGGCGTCGATCACCTGACCGTCGGCCGCCGCGAGAACTGGTGCGCCGATTGGGGCGGCAATGTCGATCCCTCCGTGGTGCGCCCCCCAGCGTGGACCGAACTTGGAGGTCAGCGTGCCCGATACCGGCTGAACCGTACGAGGCTTGATCGGGTTGATCGAGGTGAACCACTGCTGTGCCTGGGCGCCGAGGCTCGGGACAACGGGATCCGGGGCGACAGGGGCTGGGGCAACAGGGGCCGGAGCAACGGGATCCGGGGCCCCGAAGTGCTGGACACCCAAGTTCTGGGCAACATCCGCGAGCTCAGGGGGTAGCTCGAACCCGGGGGGAAGTAGATTGGCAGGGATCTCGAAGGGCAGACCCGGCAGGCTCAGTCCACCTGTCTGGCGTGATTCGACCGGGGCAGCGGCGGCGCTTGCCGCACCCAATTGGGCTCCCCCGACCGCGATAGCCCCGGTGGCGGCCGCAACGGTTGCGGCTTTGACGCCTACGCCTGTTCCGGCTTGCTGATTGCGATGACGACCACGGGCCGCATCCGGATCGATTTCTATGCGAACGGAAGACCCGTCCGTCCGGTGATGGGAACCCACAGTAAATCCTCGTCGGTGGTGCTACAAGCTCACTCCATCTGGGTGAACTCCTCGGTCGCGATCGAATATAACAAAATGATATCGGTATGCCTACCGTGACCGAAAAGTGACATTCACTACTTACGGAGCTCTTCCTTGAACGCGGTGTACCGCGCCACGTGCGCCGGACGTCGGCGAATCACCACCCAGGCGATACCGAGACCGGCAAACCAGAACGGGGTGATCAGCAGCGCCACGAGGGTGTCGTCGTCCTGCGTGAGTGCCCACACGATGAACGCGAAGAACGCGAAGACGGCCCAGCACATCACCACACCACCGGGCATCTTGAACTTCGAGGCCTCATGGAGTTCCGGACGGCGCTTCCGGTAGACCAGATAGCTGGCCAGGATCATCGACCACACGAAGATGAACAGCACGGCGACAATCGACGTCACGGTGGTGAACACCTCGATCACCGAATCGGCAGAGAACAGCAGCACGACAGAGGTGAGCAGGAAGAAGGCCGAGAACGCCAGCGCATTGGCCGGCACCCTCCGCGAGTTGAGCTTGCCGAGCCGTCCCGGTGCGTCCCCCTCCTGCGCGAGGCCGTAGAGCATTCGGGATGTCGAGTAAATCCCCGAGTTCGCCGAAGACGCAGCCGATGTCAGCACCACGAAGTGGATCACCCCGGCCGCGATACCCAGACCTGCAAGCGCGAACACCGACGTGAATGGGGTTTCGCCGGATTCGACGTGGCTCCACGGGATTACCGCCATGATCACGCTCAGGGATAGCACGTAGAACAGCACAAGAATCGGCGGGACGGAATTGACCGCTTTGGGAAGGTTCTTCTCCGGGTCCTTCGTCTCGGCTGCGGTCGTGCCAACGAGTTCGACGCCTCCGAACGCGAACACCGCAATCTGGAATCCCAGGACGAAGCCCATCGCCCCCCTCGGGAACATGCCGCCGTCGTTCCACAAGTTGCCGAAACTCGCCTCCACACCGGTCGGCGAAATGAAGTGCGTGATCACCAGAATCAGTCCCACGACGATCAGACAGACCACTGCGACGACCTTGATGAGCACGAACCAGAACTCCGCCTCACCGAATGCCTTGGCGGTGGGCAGGTTCATCAGCAACAGTACGACGACGGCCACCAGTGCGGGAATCCACAAGTCGAGGTCGGGCCACCAATACAAGACAAATCCGGCGATAGCGACGATGTTGGCGATAGCTGCGACCGTCCAGCAGAGCCAGTAGGTCCAACCGGTGAAGAACCCGGCCCAGGGCCCGAGCAGGTCGGCCGCGAAGTCGGTGAACGAGTTGTACTTCAAGTTGGACAACAGAAGCTCGCCCATCGCCCGCATCACGAAGAAGAGCATGAAGCCGATGCTCATGTAGACGAAGATCACCGACGGACCTGCCAACGAGATAGCTCTGCTCGCCCCGAGAAACAGACCCGGGCCGAATGCTCCGCCCAGTGCTATCAGCTGAATGTGCCTGTTGGACAATTCTCGTGACAGGTGTGGTTCTTCCCCCGATCCTGGCTTCGGGGCACCGCCCGATCCTAGTTCTACCGAGCGCGTCGAAGAATTCTGATCAGCCATGGAGCACCCTCTATCGTGTCCGATCACCCCCGCGCCGTCCGCGAACATACGCGCCTGGAACCGAGAATGCTCGTAGGTGCCCCTCTAGCAGGGAATTTCGCCAGGACTGGTACCGGCAAAGCGCCCCGAATACCAACCGGTACAACGAACTACATTCGACGCTCGTCCAGTTCGGCCCGGAATGCGGCATAGCGGGCACGATGTGAAGTGCGTCGGCGAATCACAGTCCAGGCGACGCCGAGAACAACGAACCAGATCGGTGTGACCAAGAGTGCATGCAGCGTGTCCGCCTCACGGGTCAATGCCCAGATGATGAACACGAAGAAGCCGAGGACGGCCCAACACATCACAACACCGCACGGCATCTTGAACTTCGATGCCTCGTGCAACTCTGGACGACGCTTCCGGTAGACCAGATAGCTGGCCAAGATCATCGTCCACACGAAGATGAACAGGACCGACGCGATCGTCGTCACCGTGGTGAATGCCGCAATCACCGATTCGCCCGAGAACAGGAGCACTACGGAGGCAAGCAGGAACACGGACGTGAGGATCAGTGCGTTGGCGGGCACCTTTCGAGAGCTCAGCTTGCCGAGCAGGGCCGGTGCATCACCCTCCTGCGCGAGGCCGTAGCCCATGCGTGAGGTCGAATAGACTCCTGCATTCGCCGAGGACGTCGCGGACGTCAGTACCACGAATTGGACCACCCCGGCGGCACTGGCCAGGCCTGCGAGCGCAAACATCGCCGTAAATGGACTCTGGTCCGGCACCACCTGACGCCACGGGATCACCGACATGATCACGATCAGGGAAACCACATAGAACAGCAGGATGCGAATCGGGATGGAGTTGATCGCCCTGGGGAGGTTCTTTTCCGGATCCTTCGCCTCGGCAGCCGTGGTACCGACCAGCTCGATACCGACGAAGGCGAAAACCGCAATCTGGAATCCTGCGACAAAACCCATCGCCCCCATCGGGAACATGCCGCCGTCACTCCACAGGTGATCGAATCCAGCCTGCGCTCCGTTTGGTGAGGTGAAGTGAGTAAACACCATCACCAGACCGACGACGATCAGGCACACGATGGCGATGATCTTGATGAGAGCGAACCAGAACTCGGCTTCACCGAATGCCCGCGCAGCCGGCAGATTCAGTAGCAGCAACAAACCGATGGCCACCAGCGCGGGGATCCACAACTGGAGATCGGGCCACCAGAACCGGGTATACCCGGAGATCGCGATGATTTCGGCGACCCCCGTGACGATCCAGCAGAACCAGTAGGTCCAGCCGACGAAGAAGCCCGCCCAGGGGCCGAGCAGGTCGGCCGCGAAATCGGTGAACGACTTGTAATGCAGGTTGGAGAGCAGTAATTCGCCCATAGCCCGCATTACGAAGAAGAGGGCGAAACCGATGATCATGTAAACGAAAATCACCGACGGGCCGGCCAACGAGATCGTCTTACCGGACCCCATGAAGAGACCCGTGCCGATTGCTCCACCGATCGCGATCAACTGGATGTGCCGGTTCGACAGCTGCCGAGACAGGTGCGGCTGACCCGCTGGACCCGTCCGGGTGTCACCCCCCAATTTCAGTCCGATCGAGCCCGTCGAATAGTCCTGATCAGCCATGAACCACCTGCCGTAGTGTGCTGCCGCCGAAATTGGCGTCCGCAAAGGTACTCTCGTCGGGCCGATAACGCTCGCGGCCACACTTCGAGCAGGGAGTTTCGTCGGTTCTGATCACCAGCACAGCGCATGGAGCGCCCAACAGGACTCAAAAAGCCACGCAGAAATATCAGCCCAGATGCTCCCGGAAGAACGCGTCGATCCTCGCCCAGGCGTCGGTGGCGGCATCCGGGTCGGGCACCATCCCCGCGACCTTCAACAAAGGTCGAATCACCTTTGGTCCGGCTACCTCGTCATTCAAGAACCCGTGCCCAGCGGTCGGGTATTCGCGCACGTCATGCACCACGCCTGCCTTCGTCAGAGCGACATCCAACTTGGCTGCCGCCTTCTTCAAGCTGAAGTCCTTTCCGCCATAGCTGGCGACCACCGGGCAAGCGCCCCCCATCGCCGCATCGAGGTCGCGGGGCAAAGTCCCATAGTTGGGTGCCGCCGCGTCGAACCCCGAATCGGCCACCATCAGAGCGAAGCCGCCACCCATGCAGAACCCGATGACGCCGATCTTCCCTGTGCACTCCGCTGACGCCGACAGCCACTGCCGCGCGGCCTCGATGTCTCCATAGGCCCGGCCCTTCCCCGACAGCATCGCCCGCATCGTCGAGACGAGGCAGCGCCTCGCACCGCCCGCACTGAACAGGTCCGGCGCCAGTGTCAGGAAGCCCGCGGAAGCGAGCCGGTCGGCTTGCCTCCGCATCACGTCCTCCAGCCCGAACGCCTCGTGCACCATCACTACCCCCGGCCACGGCCCCTCCCCCGGCGGTCTTACGAGATAGCCTTGCAATGTGCGCGAACCGTTGTGCCGTGCAGCAACTTCGGTCAGATCGATGTCGGACATGTCGTGACTCCCAGTGCCGGAACTTCTCGTACAAGTGCCCTGCCCATCGCGAGCAACCACCATTCCCGCTACACTCACCTCGGTGTGCGCTTCGGTGCGCGCATCGCGCCTTCGTAGCTCAGGGGATAGAGCAACCCTCTCCTAAAGGGTAGGTCGCAGGTTCGAATCCTGCCGAGGGCACATAACAGCTGGCAAACGAGCTGCAATTCCACTCTCGGAGACGATCCGACGATCTATCCATCGCGTATTCACAAAATGCGTTTTCCGACCGCATCCTCGAGTGTGCAGCGACACCCATTCGTAGCCGATCGCTCCGCGGATCCGGGGCCACTGAGAAGCGAGGGTACGACCATCGCCAAGTCGGCAAACAGCAGCAGTTTCCGGTGCGAACAAACACCGCTGCGATGATCGGCCTGTTCGCCGCGTTGGTCGGACTCGCCCCAGTGGCGGTCGTCTTCGGCCTCATGAGAGCCCGCGAGATCGAACGGCGACCCCACGAGTCCGGCGAAGGGCCTGCCAGTGCCGCAATAATTTGGGGAGTGATCGAGATCGTCGTCTTCATCATCGCACTCGCGTATCTACGCACCTGAACTACCAAGCTGCTCGACACCTGAAAAGCGAAACACCCCAAGCAGATCGGTCGGATTTACGCCGCGTGCGTCTCCGGCGTGCCCCGACTGCCCTCACCGGTGAGTCTGGGCGTGCGCCTGTCGCTGCACCACATCTAACCCATCAAAAACCTCGTGCTGTAGATTCGCATCTCGCAACACCAGCATCAACACCACCAACAGATGCCTGCAGGCACCAACAGGCACATCGATAAACCGGGGGATTACAGGAAGAAACTTGCCACCACCGCCGCAGCAGCAGCGGCACTGGTCGCGGGCGCTCTCGGCGCTGCCACGCTCTCGGCTCCACCCGCCCAAGCGGTCTCTATCTCCGCATCAAATGTGAAGTATGTGTTTTGCAGCGCGAACCAGTACGGCAACAATTTGGAGTACGAGGATAGCTACGGCACGAAGCAGATCCGTAACGCAGTCCTCCCCAACAAGGTCGACGATTCGCTCTACTGCGGGACCGTGGACGTGTACCTCGGCTACGACGAGTACGGCCACTACGTCTCCGCATGGATTACCAACGAGAGTTCGGCCTACGTGTACGCCGCGATCTACAGTGTCTACCCGGCGACAGCGCCACTGTTCGGCAGCCTCGGGGGGCGGGAGCACGCGGAATACCTTCAGGCCCGGGACGAGAACTACAGCAGCTACGGCGGGTACAACTACGCAGGTGCCTATTGACAGGCGGGGTTTGAGAGTGGCCGAGATCGACATCCGGCGAGTCTTCATTCTCACGCTGGTTCGTTCCTGACCTACCAATCAGCGGTCACCCACCCGCCTGGTCACCACGACCACCCAGGCCGGCCAGAGCGCCTCCGACCACCTCGGTCGGGGGCGCTTTTTCGTGCCCTCGTGAGCCTCCGGAGCGGTGCGGGTGTCGGTCGGGGCGGGACCGGCGATTCCGATCCCGCAGCACAGCGCTCATGGGCGGCGTGTCTGTTTGAGTTCCAAACCATCTGCGTCCTGCGCAGACCGAAAGCCCCGTCGGCGGGCGGGCTTTCGTCGTCTCTTTGGATCAGGAGCCGAAGTTCAGGCCTCCAAAGAAGTTCAGGCCTCCAAAGCTGCCCGACGTGCTGCCATCGGGGTTCCCGTGCCGTCTGCGGGCTCGACCTCAACTGACAGGGTGCCCCCGAAAAGATCAAAGACAAGGTCATTGGTGATTAATACTTGGTACGTGAATCGCATCGAGTGGGAAATCGACAGAACCAATCGTCTCCGGTATCTCGACAACAATCGCCTGCCCTCCAACATCAAGCCTCGTATCGAGAAGCTGCGGGACAGGGGGGTAAGGGTGCTCCCACTTGCGCCTAAACATACATCGGAACCCGATTTCGGTCCCTTTTCATCGGAACCCGATTCCGGTTACCTGCTCCCCGGTGCGATGATTATTGCTGGGATCGCATTCGCTTTCGTGGCACTACGTTTCAACCCCACCGTAGGTAGCGTTGTTGCCGGAATTACTCTGGTCGCTATCCTCGTCCTCGGGTTTCGTCGCAACCGTGAGCTGTCGAGGAAGGAGAGGATGGACCTCTCGAAAGCGACGGTCGTAGTACAGCTTTCCTCGTTCGAGTCTTCGGGCCGTGGCAATGTCATCTCGTCGAGTGAGGTCACCCGAATCGCATCCCAGGCGTTCGGTACAGCTCGAATCGACCGACTGCTCGCCGTGGCAATAGGAATCAGCAATGCTATTCCGGAGACACGCGCATGGGGCACCGAGTACCTCGACACCCATCGGGTGCAGTTGAATCTGGTCGAAGAGCGCGAACAGATTGTCCAGCACTGTTTGGCACTGCGAATTGCAACCGACCGATTGGGAAGCGAACCTGCCGGAAAATCAGCTGCGGCCAGAACTGCTCAGCGTGCGTTTGCTGTCACCCGTAAGCAACTGGATCTCGTTTGGACTCGACTCACCGAGCGTGTCGCCGTCCTCAATGAATACCTCGATAGCTTGATCGCGCTGGATTCGGAACTGGAACATTATGAGGCCGCACGGCGTGCGTTGAGTGTCGATGACGAGATCGGCGCATTACTGGCAAACGCCGTTGGAGACGAGGTCTCGGCTGAGCATATGCGGGATCTCAGAGACCAGACGCGCGCGGTCACAGCTGCCATCAATGAGCTGGTCGAGTCGTTGGATGGAAATCTGCAGACTCTCCTCGCTTTTTCGGGGACTGAAGGCGATCACGAGTAGTCCACCTGGTACAGCAACGGTTTACCGACCCTACCTCGACCCTTCGGAGATAGCTTCAGTCCGGCTATCGCCCTGGCTCCGGTGACCTGAGTCCAATGGTTTTCCCCTAGAACACGTCTACGACGATCCGATTAGTCTCGGATGGAAACCGCTGCCGATCGTCTCCACCGTCCAGCGCACAGTTCCGGCTGACTCCGAGCACATAGACGGAACGGGTCCGTGATCGTCGCACTGATTGACGAGTCATCACTGGTCAGCGCCACCACCGGCGGGAGTGTCGAAAAGGGAGTCGGTGCGCTCGTCGCAACCGATATCCGAACCGAACACAATCCCTCGAGATCGGCACGGTCGCCGCAACCTGCTGGATTCAGAGTGTTGCGACGACCGTGTCAACCCGCACAGCGGCGGGTGGGGCATTGTTGTGCTGCAGAACAGGACTCATAGCCGCGCACCGCAGCATTTTGGCACCTGGCCTTGGACTCAGCCCCCATCGTGAACGGGATTTCGTCAGCTGCCGGTGAAGCTTCCCCACGGGACGGAGGGCTTGTCTTTGATCTCGACGGAAACCTCGAGGACCGCGGGGTCTCCGGAGCCGTCGAATTGGAATGCGGTCAGAGTGAAGTTGTAGGTCGCGGGAATCGGTGGCGTGCCTGACAAGACACCCTGCTCACTCAACGTGACGCCGTAGGGCAGGACACCATCGGTCACATGCACAATCGGTGCCGGGTTTCCAGTCACCGTGAACGCGTAATGGTAAGGCTCGTTAGCGAAGCCGACGGGCGGTGTACCCGTCAGGGCGGGTGGTGTCTCCACCTCGGCTTCGATTGCGACGACCGACACCGGTCCTCTGCTGCTCTGGTTGGTGATGTAGGCGTGGGTGCCATCCGGGGTGATCGCCGCATGACCAGGGGAGTTCTCGAGAGGGATGGAGCCGGCGACCGTGTTGGTGCGGGTATCGATCACCCGCACTCGGTGTTGATCGGTGGTGATGTAGGCGCGAGCACCGTCCGGAGTGAACGTCACCTCGCGCGAATAGCGCACGTCGCCGATGGTGGCGGTGACCTCATTGGTGGCGGTGTCGATCACCGACACTTGCCCCGTATTAGTGACGTAGGCGTAGTCCCCGTTCGGGGTGACTGCCACCCCGAGCGGCTCGTCGCCAACCGGGACATTGGTGGTGACTTCATTGGTGGCGGTGTCGATCACCGACACTTGCCCCCCCATGTTGGCGACGTAGGCCGAATCCCCGTTCGGGTTCACCGCCACCACTCTCGGACGGTCGCCGACATCGACAGTTTCGACCACGGTGTTGGTGTCTGTGTCGATCACCGACACCGTGTCGTCATTGAAATTGGTCACATAGGCGAAGTCTCCGCTCGGGGTGAGCGCCACCCCGAGCGGCCAGTCGCCGACTGCGATGGTTTCGATGACCGTGTTGGTGCCGGTATCGATCACTCGCACGTGGTCCTCATCGGTGGCGATGTAGGCGCGGCCACCGTCCGGAGTGATCGCTATGCCTTCCGGACTTTCGCCGTCCAGGAAGGTTTCGGTTACCACGTTGGTAGCGGTGTCGATCACCTGTACCGAGTTGCGGCTCGAGACGTAGGCGCGGGCTCCGTCTGGGGTGATCACCACCTGGTACGGCCAATTGTGAACCGGGATGTTGGCGGTGACGACGTCAGCGTCCACCGGGCCGACAGCAGTAGTAAGCAGTGTGGCTACGGTGAGAAGGGTGCCTCTGAGTGCCGTTGACGCCCGTGGCAATCCGATGTGTGAACGCTGTCGATCAATGGTAGTCATAGTGTTGTGCCCCTTCGGAAAAATCCGCACCCCCCGGGCACGGAGTGGCCACGGGAGGTAGCCACACCCAATGAACATACATACCGGGCGTTCGCCCAAGATCGCCCGGCGGCATTGGCCATCGTTCTCGCGACGTCGGCACTGCGAATCTTGCAACGAATCTCGAGCCCCTCCCCCAGGGAGACAAGACTATTGCGGACGTGTCAGCCGGTGCGGGCGGCTAGGCAGTCCCTCGGCGAGCCTTCACCTTCGCCAGCTCTTCTGCCTAGTAAGGGCTGTCCTTCAGGAGCCGATTCTGTCGGGCCAGCTCGAGTGCACAATCAACCTCTTCATCCGTGAGGTCGTCCCGCTTCAAGCCGGTACCGATGAAAGCGGTCAGCTGGACGACAGCATCCTGCTCAATGTGATACTCCAGCCGCCGACGAGCATCCTCATCCAAATGGGTTGTGTACCTGTCGACCAACCGATCCAGCAGCTCACTCCCGGTCATCACCGCGTGAGGCTAGCACCCCGTTCAACCCTCTAGCGGCCGATCCGAGACCGTGGGTTTCAGTTCGGACGCTATTCGGAAAGAACGGCATTGGAAGCTCGAGACTTTTAGCGAACGCCCCAAAAGGCCTACAAGCAACTCAGTTCGGCTGGACGATGACCGGGCTGCCCGCGGGGATCGGGAGGACACCGTTGAGCTTGCCCGCCTTGATAGCGAGGTAGGCAACCAATGCGTTCTGGTCATTGTTGAACAACGCCTTGAGCGGTTCGAGACCCTGTGCCTCGCTGAGGACCTGTGTATTACGTTCCTGTTGGCTGCGGTTGTCCTGGATCGCCTGGGCGACGCCCTCGATCGACTTCTGCATCTCCGGGGAGACCGCGGGCTTTTGGAGCGTGATGCCGATCTTGTCAGCAGGGAAGTAGGCAGCGTTCCCGGTGGCCTGCTCGATGTACGTGGGGAGCAGCTCCTTCAGTTTGGACTCCCATTTGCCCTGTGCCCCATCGATGTTGCTGTACAGGTCTGCCCATCCGAATTGCTGGGTGGCGTCGGTGATCGCGCGATTGAGCGGCTGGGAAAGGTAGACGCTCAGGAGAGTGCTCCAGTCTTCACCGTTGTCGTACTTGCGACCGATCTTCTCGTGGAACTCCTGGAAGACGCTGCAGTCTTCGGTGTTGAGTTGGAACCGCATCTGCCCGGAGACAGTGAGCTGGATCTGATCCTTGGACGGCGCGGTGTATGCGAGGTTGTCCCCGATGGGATTCCCGTCTCCGTTGGTGGCATTGTCGAAGACGAAGGTTCGCTGACCTGCCGGGTACTGATAGTAGTTGTCCGTGATCGCCTTGAAAGCGCGTTCGGAGGGCTGGACGCAGGAGTCGAACTGGATGGCCTGGAACGGTCCGCCGTTGTAGTCCACCGCAGCCTGGTCGGGCTCGTTGCTGACGACTGTGCAGCCGGACAACGCCAGGGCGCCGACGGCGAGAGCTACAGCGGTCAGAGGGATACGACGACGGATCATGAAGAGTTCCAATCCATTTGAGGGCCATTGTTAGTGGCTAATCAAGGTATCACAGCCCACCGCAAGCGATTACACGGCAGTAGCTCCACCGACCATCGCCATCAATCACGATCGGACCTCGGGCTTGCCGGGCCGTCCTGTCGGCGCCCCGAGGTCGTCGGGCTACCGTGTACGTACGCTCGTTAGGTCGGCCGAATCGAGGAGGAACCGGACGATGAGTGGACGTACCCCCGGTGAGCGCGTCTTCAGCCAGTGGGAGGAGATCACTGCCGCCAACCCAGCCCATTCCACGTGGTACGTGGAACGGTTCCGCGCCATGGCGGCCGAAGGCAAGGACATCGTCGGCGAAGCGCGTCTCATCGACGCGATGCTCGGCCGCGGCGGACGGGTTCTCGACGCAGGGTGCGGGCCGGGACGCCTGGGAGGTTACCTGCACAAAGCCGGTCATGTCGTGGTCGGCGTCGATCTCGATCCGGTGCTGATCGCGGCAGCGGAGGAAGATTATCCCGGCCCGACATGGCTCGTGGGCGATCTGGCCGAGTTGGACCTGCCTGCCCGTGGGGTAGCAGCCGACTTCGACGTCATCGTGTGTGCAGGCAACGTTATGACCTTCCTCGCCCCGTCCACCCGCGAAGCGGTGCTGTCCGGGTTCGCCCGCCATCTCGCCCCCACCGGCCGCGTGGTCGTGGGATTCGGCGCCGGCAGGGAATACGAGTTCCCGCAGTTTCTCGACGACGCCACTGCCGGCGGCCTCGCTGTGGATGTGCTGCTCTCGACGTGGGATCTGCGCCCGTTCACCGACGATTCCGAGTTCCTGGTGGCCGTGCTCTCACTCGAAGACCGACGCTAACAGTACAACTAGCCCGGTCAGACTCGATCCACCTCTACCTTCACGTCCTCGGGCGCCTTGTCGTCCCTGAGGCCGCGCCAACTCGGGTGTCGTAGCCGCCCGGATTCGGTCCATTCCATGAACCGCACCTCCCCTACCAGTGTGGGCGTCACCCACACCGCATCCCTGCGGTCGGCGGTGGGCAGGGTGTCGATGAACGGACTGGTCGCAGTTTCGAGCGGGTGCAGCATCGACGCGAGTTCCCGTAGGTCGCGCTGGGTGAATCCGGTTCCCACCCGACCGACGTAGCGAAGTCCACCGCTGTCGGGGATGCCGAGCAACAACGACCCGATCCCCTCCGACCGCGCGCCCCGACCCCGGCGCCACCCTCCGATCACGACTTCCTGTGTGCGCCAGTTCTTCACCTTGATCCAACTCGACCCGCGCTTGCCCGGCAGATACACCGAGTCGCGGCGCTTGGCGACGACGCCTTCCCACCCCTTGCCTCGACTGAAATCCAGCGCCTCCTGCGCAGGACCGTGCAGTTGCGGGGGAACCACCAGGTCATCCACCTTGGCCGCCAACGCTTCGAGGACCCGGCGCCGGTCGGTGTACTTCTTACGCAGCAACGACACCCCGTCGAGGTACAGCACGTCGAATGCCAGAAAGTGCGGCTCGCCTCCCTGCTGCAACAGACCGAAGTCGGATACCCCTCGATCGTCGAACGCGACCACCTCGCCATCGAGGACCACCTCGTGATCACCGAGAGCCTCTGCCAGCCAACCCAATCGCGGGTAGTCACCGGTTTTGTCGTTGCCCGTCCGGCTCATCAACCGCAGACGACCACCACTGACCTCGGCGATCACTCTGACCCCATCCCATTTTCCTTCGAACGCCCACGCGTCGGATTCCAGTCCGTCGAGGGTCCCGGGAGTGGCGAGCATGGGTGAGAGCCCACGCGGCAGGTCCGACGATCCGGGTCCGGAGGCTTCCTGGTTCTTCATCAAGTGCATCAGCCACTGGTCACCCTTGGTGTGGATCAGCGCGAAACGGCCCCTTGCCTTTTCACCGCGCAACCGGACGATCACCTCGTCGTCCCGCCATTTCTCTGCGTCGTACGTCCCCGAGTCCCAGATGGTCATCACGCCGCCGCCGTACTCACCCTTCGGGATGGTTCCCGCGAACGTGAGGTACTCGAGCGGATGGTCTTCGGTGCGCACGGCCAGTCGGTTCTCCGACGGCGTAGTCGGCACGTTCTTGGGCACCGCCCAGGACACGAGGACACCGTCGCGTTCGAGGCGGAGATCGTAATGAAGACGCCGAGCGTGGTGTTCCTGGATGACGAATCTGCTGTTATCTCCGGGCCTCACCACGGACGGCATCGGCTCGGGTGTGCGCCCAGGGTCGCGCTTGCGTCGATACTCGGCGAGGGTGGCCGCACCCTCCCACGGCGGGTCGAGACCGGCAAGCAGGTCGCCGTCCGACTCCCATCGTTCGAGGACCTCCTCGAACCGCAACTGCCGTAGATCGGGGTCGTCGAGTTCATCCCAGGTCCTCGGCGCCGCGACCCACGGCTGGGAGCGGCCCCGCAGTGAATAGGGCGCGATCGTGGTCTTCGACGGGTTGTTCTGGCTCCAGTCGACGAATACCTTGCCGGCGCGCACCGCCTTCGCCATGCTTGCGGTGACGAGTTCGGGACGCAGTGCCTCGAGGCCCGTCGCCACCTGCTTCGCTACAGTCGACGGACCCGCACCTTCGAGCTTGCGGTCGAGCGGTACGTATAGATGAATACCCTTGCTACCGCTGGTAACTGGAAATGTGGTCCAGCCAAGGTTCGCGACGAGATCCCGCACCGCCCGAGCCACCTCCGCGCACTCGGGCAGCCCCGCTCCCGGACCGGGATCCAGGTCGAACACGATACGGGTGGCCGACCCACGTCGCTGCCCCTCGAAGCGCCATTGCGGCACGTGCAGTTCGAGGGCGGCCTGCTGCCCTGCCCAGGCAAGGGCAGCGACCGAATTCAGCAGGGGGTACTGCACAGTGCGATCGGAGTGCTCGAGGGACCGCCGCTCGAGCCACGCGGGCACCGAGGACGCCAGGTTCTTCTCGAAGAACGACTCGCTGTCCACCCCGTTGGGCCACCGCTTGCGCGTGGCGGCACGGTCGGCGATATGGGGGAGCATGGCGGGTGCGATCCGGGTGTAATAGTCGACCACCTCACCCTTCGTCGTTCCCGAGTCCGGGTAGAGAACCTTGCCGAGGTTGGTCAGCGACAGTCGATGTCCGCCGATCGTGATCTGTCGGGTCCCCGCCGTCATGCACACCTCCCGCCGCCAATACATACATATTGTGCGACATATTGTGCGCCGCGACGTGCTCGTTTTGGTGGATCGCCACCTGCCGAGTCGATCGCTTACTCGTACAGTTCGGCGAACGTCCGAAGCGACTTCTCGATATCGCCTTTCAATGCCCTCGCGACACTCGAGCCGATGGGCCCGAACAGGGGTGCGCCGCCCAACTCGATCGTGAACGCCATCTCGGACAGGCTGTTCTTCGCCTTGACCTCAACGGCGAGTCCGAGCTTCACGCCTCCCTTGCCATCGCCCTTCAGGACGATGCGGCTGGGAGCGTCGTACTCCTTGATCGTCCACTTCACCCGGTTGCGCAGGCCCTTGACGGTCACGACCGAACTGACGACGGTGCCCACCGTCAGGGTATCGGGGAGTTCGCCGCGCCAGGCTTCGTGAACCATCAACCACCTGTCGAATTGCTGCAGACTGGACGCTCGGTCCCAGGTGTCTTGCGGGCTGAGGGGGACGTCGGTCTTGACCGTGAGTTTCGCCATTCGGGCAGCCTAGAGCAGTGGAAAAGCAGGTCCCCCCCGAACCTGCTTTACCACGCCCTTCGGGTGTCAGTGCGAAACAGCTTTCTCCACACCGACGCCGGTCAGCGAGCGAACCTCCATCTCGGCCTGCTTGGCAGGATCTTCCGTCTTGCGCCGGCCGATGTACGTGCCCACGATGCCGAGGACGAATGCCAGAGGTATCGAAACGATTCCGGGGTTCGCGAGCGGGAAGAAATCGAAGTCCGCATTCGGGAACATCGACGACGCCTTGCCGGATACCGCTGGGGAGAACACGATCAGCACGAGGCAGGTGATCAGACCGCCATAAATGCTGAAGAGCGCACCGGTGGTGTTGAACCTCTTCCAGAACAGCGAGTAGAGCAGTGTCGGCAGGTTCGCCGACGCCGCAACGGCGAAGGCGAGCGCGACAAGGAAGGCGACGTTCTGCCCCATCGCAAGGATGCCGAGGACGATCGACGCAAGCCCGATCACCACCACGGTGATCCGGGAAACTCTCACTTGTGCTTCTTCCGAAGCTTTTCCGTGCTTGATCACGCTCGCGTAGATGTCGTGGGCGAACGACGCAGATGCGGTGATCGCCAGACCCGCGACCACCGCAAGGATGGTGGCGAACGCGACCGCGGAGATGATCGCGAGGAAGAGTGTGCCGCCGAGCTCGAACGCAAGCAGAGGCGCGGCCGAATTTTCGCCGCCCGGTGCGCCGAGAATCGCGTCGGGGCCGACCATCTTGGCAGCGCCGAACCCGAGGACGAGGGTGAACAGATAGAACGCGCCGATCAGTCCGATCGCCCAGGTGACCGAGCGCCGGGCTTCCTTGGCGGTGGGAACGGTGTAGAAGCGCATCAGCACGTGTGGAAGGCCTGCGGTACCGAGAACGAGCGCGATGCCGAGCGAGATGAAGTCGAGCTTGCTCATCGCACTGATGCCGTACTTGGCGCCGGGAGCGAGCACGTCGCGGCCTGCGATGGCCTCGTTCGCGCTGCCGGAAACGGTCGCCTGAGCGTCGGCCAGCAACTGGGAGAAGTTGCCGCGCACCGCGAGCAGGACGAGGAAGAACATGATGCCGGCGCCTGCCACCAGCAGGACCGCTTTGACCATCTGGACGTAGGTCGTGCCCTTCATGCCGCCGACGAGCACATAGACGATCATCAGCACGCCGACGACGGCGACGACGACGGACTGGCCGACCTTGCTGTCGACGTCCAGCAGCAGGGCGACGAGCCCGCCGGCGCCCGCCATCTGAGCCAGGAGGTAGAACAGCGACACGACCAGTGTGGACAGCGCGGCCGCCATTCGCACGGGCCGCTGCTTCAGGCGGAAGCTGAGCACGTCCGCCATAGTGAACCGGCCTGTGTTGCGCAACAGTTCCGCAACCAGCATCAGGGCCACCAGCCAGGCGACGAGGAAGCCGATGGAGTAAAGGAAGCCGTCGTAGCCGTACACCGCGATCGCACCCGCGATACCGAGGAACGACGCCGCCGACAGGTAGTCGCCGGCGATGGCGAAACCGTTTTGCGGACCGGAGAATTGGCCGCCGCCGGTGTAGAAGTCGGACGCCTTCTTGGTAGTCCGACTCGCACGGATCACGATAGCCATCGTGACCACCACGAACGCGGCAAAAATAGCAATATTGAGAAGCGGGTTTCCGACGTCGGTACCGGCCGCGAGTGTGGTCGTCACTTGACGGGTCCTTCCAGTTCTTCACGAATCGCACGCGCGCGAGGGTCGAGTTCACGGTTGGCGAACTTGACGTATAAGGCGGTGATCGCGAACGTGGTCACGAACTGGCCCAAGCCCAGGACGATCCCGATGTTGACGTTACCGATTACCTTGATGGCCATGAAGTCATGCGCGTACGTCGCCAGCAGGACGTAGCACGCGTACCACGCGAGGAAGAACGCCGTCATGGGAAAGACAAAGCTGCGCAGACGGTGTCGCAACTGCTGGAACTCCGGACTCGACTGCATGTCTACGAACGCTTGCGCATCAGGGGCGATCCGCTGCTGCGTCAGGCCCTCCCTGAGGTCGGCTGTAGTCACTACTGGCTCCTTGATCGCATGTGAGGTGAACTTCGCGCTGACCCTAATGAGGGGTGCATCACACAGGTGCCACGATTGCGCCCGTCGCACGGTGAGCTGACGGACTGTGCGCCGAGCGGTCGCCCCACAGCGACGAACGGCGCTCGTTCCGGTGCCCGGTTCGTGCGTGCCGAGACCCGCCCCCGACCTACGAGGCGCCGAGCCGACGCTCCCTGTCGGCACCCACACCGAGTCGCTCGGGAGCGTGCATCCGGGTGAAGATGCGACCGAGATCGGCGGGGACCTGATTCTTCGTCACTTTGCTGACCAGCACCATGACGAGGAAGGCCAGGGGAACGCTGACCGCTGCTGGGTAAGCGACGATCGCCGCGAGCCAGCCGTTCCACAAGTCATCGGTGAAGCCGACGAGTACCGAGACGGCAGCCGCGGACCCGGCAACGAGGCCACCCGCGACCATGCCTGTCGCCGCACCGACCGCGGTCAGCCCGCGCCACCAGATACCGAGCACCAGCAGCGGGCAGAGGGTCGATGCTGCGATGGCGAACACCAGGCCGACCGTCCGCGACAGGTCCAGCGACGTCACCGCCATCGACAGCCCTAGCGGCACCAACCCAGCCAGGGCGGCGGCGATCCGGAAGTCCCGAATCCGCCCGGGCAGAATGTCCGTGCTGAGAACTCCGGCGATGCTCACGAGCAGACCAGAGGACGTTGACAGGAACGCCGCGATGGCCCCGGACGCGACGAGCGCTGCGAGAAGTTGTCCACCCCAGCCGGAGAAAACGGAACCGGGCAGCAGCAGAACAGCCGCGTCGGACGTTCCGGTGATGAGCAGCTGCGGAACATACAACCGCGCCAGCGCCCCGAGGAGCGTCGGAAAAAGATAGAACACTCCGAGTAGGCCGATGACGACCAGCGACGTCAGTCGCGCGGCCCGCCCATCGGGGTTCGTATAGAACCGGACGAGCACGTGCGGTAAACCGAGCGTGCCGAAGAAGGTGGCCAGAATCAGCGAGTACACCTGATACATGGGGTGGTGCCCCCCGAATCCCCACCCTGGAGCAATCCAGTCCGAGTTGTCGGCTGGAGCACCCGCAACCACGGGAACCGGTGCACCCTGTTCCAGGATCATCGATGTGCCCTTGCCGAGATGATGCTCACCCGGTTCTAGCCGGATCTCACCGGCGACCTCGGCTCCGTCGATCGTCCCCGACCCACCGACGGTCACGGGCTCAGTTACCTGAACCACGACGTCGGTGGTGATATCGACGGTCGTCTTCTCGCTCACGATGGGTGGTGCAGCGGAGGTCATGTCGGGGCGATCGGCGAAGAAGTACACCGACAGCGTCAGGGCGGGGATCGCGATTGCGGTGAGCTTGAGCCAGTACTGGAACGCCTGAACAAACGTGATGGACCGCATCCCTCCGCCCACGACGTTCGCGATCACGATGAGTCCGACGAGTGCCGCCCCGACCCAGCTCGGGACACCCAGGAGGATATTCAGTGTCAATCCCGCTCCCTGCAGTTGCGGGACGAGGTACAGCACACACACCGTCGCGACGACGAGCATCGAGAGAGTGCGTAATCGGGTGGATTCGAGTCTGAATTCGGCGAAATCGGGGACCGTGTACGCGCCGGACCGCCTCAGCGGTGCCGCGACGAACAACAGCAGCCCGAGGTAACCGGCGGTGAATCCGATCGGATACCAGAGGGCGTCGGCGCCGTACTTGGCGATCAGGCCGGCCACACCGAGGAAAGACGCAGCCGAGAGATATTCACCGGAGATCGCGGCGGCGTTCCACCGAGGACCGACGCTGCGTGAGGCGACAAGAAAATCCGACGTTGTACGCGCCAACCGCACTCCGTAGATGCCGATGGCAACAGTCGCCACGGCAGCTGCGCCCACAGCAGCCAGGGTCAGCGACGGCACGGATTGATGCGCACTCACGGGACTATCAGTCGTCCACCAGATCGGCGAACTGATGCTCGTTGCGCTCGGCCTGCCTTACATAGATCCATCCGGTTGTCAGCAGCACCGGATACACGAGCACCCCGAGCACCACCCACGGCAGCCGGACCCCCAAGACCGACACGTCCGACAACGCCGGAAAGAGGAAAACCACCAGCGGCACGGAACACAACAGGCAAACCGTAAGCAACGCAAGCCGAATCGCCAACCCCAGTTGGGTGCGCACGAGGCCGCGGATCATCGCGTCCCCGACCTCGGTCTGCTCCTCCACCTCGACCCTGGTTCGGAGGATCCGGGCACCGCGGCGCTGCGCCAGCACGACCCGTTCCCGCCTCGGTGTGCGCGCGGGCGCACTCATCGCGCCGTCCACGACCGCTTGGAGGCTCGGACCAGTGTGTCTTTGAGCATCCGGGTGTGTCGACGACTGACGGGGAGTTCCACTGGCGGGCGGTCACCTCGCGCACGCAGGCACACGACGAGCCCATTGCCGACCGTCCGGGTGCCGGTGACCAGTGGCATCGACACCAGGTGGGAACGATGGACACGGAGGAATCCGGCTTCCGCCCAACGCTTTTCCAACGCAGAGATCGGGATGCGCACGAGGTGTGAACCGTCTGCGGTGTGTAGTCGTGTGTAATCACCGTCCGCCTCCACCCACTCGACGGACGACCGGTGCACAAGTGTGGTGGAACCACCGAGCTCGACGGGGATGACCTCGTCCGACACCGCACCAACGTCCTGGACGCCACTGCGGCCGCGACCTTCGCGGTTCACACTCTCGACGATGCGACGGACCGACTCGGCGATCCGCTCTTCGCGCAGGGGTTTGAGCACGTAGTCGATTGCACCGAGCTCGAATGCATCAACCGCACGGTCATCATGGGCAGTGACGAACACGACCGGGGGTGGTGACGAATAGTTCGACAGGATCCCGGCCAGTTCGAGACCGTCGAGACCTGGCATGTTGATGTCGAGGAACACCGCGTCGATATCACGGTCCTGCAAAACACGCAGTGCAGCAGTCGCTTCGCTCGCGAGACGGATCTCGCCGACCGCGTCCTGGGCGTTCAACAGGAATGCCAACTCATCGAGAGCGGGTTTCTCATCGTCGACCGCCAGCACGGTGAGCGAGTCATTCGTACCGGTCAGTTTTGCGGGAGGGTTGTCTAGATGGTTCACAGCGGAGCAATGGTCGCACAAACCAGTCCTGTTTACGGAGTAATCCCTCTCTTGAACTTCGGGATCCGCATGCTGACCTTGGTCCCAGCACCCGGCGCAGTCTCCACGACGAGTCCGTAGTCGTTGCCGAACGCGGCACGCAATCGGTCATCGACGTTGGCAAGACCCACATGTGCCACCTCCTTCACACCAGACGGCTCCACGATCGATTCCAGTGAACCCGATCGCAGCAGTTCAGGGTCCATCCCGACGCCGTCATCCTCGACGCTGATGACGCAGTCGGCACCCTCATCGTCTGCGACAATGCTCACCGTTCCCCCGTCCGGCTTGCTGGAGACGCCGTGCCGGACTGCATTCTCTACCAGCGGTTGCAAGGCCAGAAACGGCAGCACCACGTTGAGCACCTCCGGCGCCACCTGCAGTTTCACCCCGAGCGTTTCGCCGAACCTCGCCCGTTCGAGGGTCAGGTACCGGTCGATGTTGCGCAGTTCATCGGCGAGCACGGTGTACTCGCCGGCCGAACGAAACGAATAGCGGGTGAACTCGGCGAACTCGAGGATCAGTTCCCGGGCGCGGGCCGGATCGGTTCGCACGAACGACGCGACCGTGTTCAACGCGTTGTAGATGAAGTGCGGGCTGATCTGCGCCCGTAATGCGCGGACCTCCGCGCGGTCGAGTCGGGCGCGGGAGTCGTCGAGTTCGGCCAGTTCGATCTGGCTGCGCGCATACCCGGCCACTTCGGTAATGGCGCCGAGCATGCCTGGCCCCGGGTCCTCGGTGGTGACCATACCCAGCACGCCGACTACACCGGTGGCCTCGGTCATCAACGGTTGGGCGATCAGTGCCCGCACCGCGTGATCTTCGGCTGCGTGGACGAGGCCACCACGGGCGACGAGCACGCGCCGCTGGCCGTCGACCGCACGGGTGGCCGCATCACGCAGTTGCTCCGTCATCGCCTCGTGTGGGCCGTTCCACGCCAGCAGATTGCCGACGGCATCGAAGACCGCGAGAGCCTGCGCGCCGGTCAATGAGCGCAGGTGCGGCGCCGCCTCCTGTGCAGACGTCTCGTCGAGACCACGCCGCAAAGGTCGGGCCGCCAACGACGCAGTATGCAGTGCCGCATGAACGGCCCGCTCGGTAGGCGTAGTCAACTCACGCCGGGTGCGTAGCCACACCGCCATGAGCAGGGCGACGGGAATCAGGGCGGCCACCACGACGATGGCAACGACGGAACTGGTCATCCGTCGGCGGTCGAATCGTCTTCACTCACGGAGTCGGCCCCTGCCCGCAGTTGTCCGGGGCCGGTACCCCGGCGAATCGGTCGGCGATCCACTGCACTGCTCCGGGCACAGCACGCCTGTCTGCGTGCCCCTCGTCCGGGTTCGATTCGAATTCGATGACATCGCCGAGCGCACACGCCTTGCTCACGGCCTGAGAAGTCCATTGCGGGCGAACGAGATCGTCACGGCCACCGACCACAACGAGCATCGGACCCGCCGCACCCTGCTTCGGGAGCGCAATGTCTTCAAGCCACCCCTTCATCCGCTCCGCGTCAGCCTCCGTCCGCGGACCCGTGTCAGCGGGGGTGAGTTGGGTTGCGATCGACCACTTCTCAGCGAGCTTCGCCGAAAGGCAGGACAGAGTCACGTCAGGGTTGTCTGCCAGCGCGCCGCGCATGTAGTCGTCCGGGTTCAGGTCGGGGTGCAGGACTCCGAGCCCCTCGAGCAGGTAGGGCAGGAACATTTTCTGAGACAGCGAGAGCTGATCGGCGGTGCCGTTCGACACCATCTCCGACAGATCCGCCGCGGGCGAGAGATTTGCCGACCCCACGAATTGGAGGCCGTCTCCGTACTCGTCCGCGTGTTCGGCCGCAGACCAGGAGGCCTGACCACCCTGTGAGATCCCCAGCGCAGCCCATCGCGTCGAGGCCTCCGGAACGACGTTGCGCGCTGCCCGGACCGCGTCGATCAAGTCGTACGCCGCGGTGTTCGGCTCGAGATAGGGATGTGGTCCGCTGGTGCCGAGGCCCTGGTAGTCGCTGACCGTCACCACGTAGCCGCGTTGAAGCAACGGCACCACAACGCTCGTAGTGCCCAGCAGCGTTGGCGACGAGGAGGGTGCGCACTCGTCGGTGACACCGGTTGTGCCGTGCCCAACTGTGACGACCGGCCATCCTCCCTCCGGGGCGGCCCCGGAGGGAGTGAATACGGTGCCGACCACTTCGGACCCGCTTCCGTCGACACCGGAGGTGGAGCGGTAGACGACGCGGGTAGCCGTCGCGCCGAGTGCGGTGATCGCGGCGTCTATATCTTGCACCGGGTGCTCACTGGTGACAGCGCCTCGCTGGTCGCCGGTGGGGGCAGCCGAAATGGTCGAGGTAGCAGCCGGCTGCTCCCCGACCGACGGACTGATGGTTGCCGCATTCGTTCCGCACGCCGCCAAAGCGACGGTCCCCGCGAGGGCAGCCACGGCCGTCCGCACAGAACGCACCCTCATCTCAAACCTCACCCTCGATGTCTCTGCACCCGCTCCTCGGCTGCCGCCTCTTCCAGGTCAAGACCTTCCAACACGGTACGCATCACTTCGTCGTCCAGCCCACCGGCGTCGCGCGCTGCGATCAACGCCTCACGCTGGGCGCGCAAGACGGCGCGGCGGTAGTGGTCGAACATGGCACCCACTCGCCGACGCTCGGCAGCGTCCCCGGCCTTCTCTGCCTGAAGTCGCGCAGACATCGACCTGCGCACCCGGCCCAGGATGTAGACAGCATCATCGCGTTCGATTCCCTCCGGCGGGTGCTCCTCGAGTTTCGCCAGCGCCCTTTCTCCGGCATCTCGCGTGATCCGTCGCGCCAGCCTCACCTGATTCGCTTCGCGTTGTCGTTCGAGAGGATCCGCCAGGTCGAGGGCCCGAATGAGGAAAGGCATCGTGGCGCCCTGGATCAGCAACGTACCCACCGCCACCACAAACGCGACAGCCTGGATCACCTCCCGGCCGGGAAATGGCTCCCCGCTCGCGATCGCGACGGGAACACCGGATGCGGCGGCCAGCGTGACCACCCCGCGCATCCCAGCCCACGACACGACGAGGCTCTCGCGCCACCCGAGTTCCGGCGACCTGCCCGATCTCCTGATCAACAGACCGTGTCGACCTCGGACCCAATGCAGCAGGACCCACACCGGCCGAACCCCCATTACGACCCCGAGCACGGCGAACCCATAGAGAAAGATGTGGGTAACCGGCAATCCCACGTCACGAACGTCCTCGATCACGAACCTCAGTTGCAGCCCCATGTATGCGAACACGAACATCTCGAGTAACAGGTCGACGCTCTCCCACAGGGACCTCTCCTGGATCCTGGTGGCCACGGACGCGTCGGTAGCCTTGTGTCCCATCAAGAACCCGGCAGTCACCACGGCCAGCACACCGGACGCGTGCACTTCCTCCGCCGCAAGATAGGCCGCGAAGGGAAGCATCAGCCCCATCACCGTTTCCAGCGGGGAGTCGTACATGCGACGCCGCACCCATCTGACGATCGTTGCAAGCACCAGACCGATCAAGACTCCGCCGACAACCTCGTAAAAGAAGAAGGCCACGGATCCAACCGGGATCGTCGTGCCGACGACGGCGGACACGGCCACGGCGAACAAGGTCAGCGCGGTGGCGTCGTTGACCAGACCCTCGCCCGTGAGAATCGCGAGAACACGGTTGGGTAGTCCGAGCCTTCGTCCCACGGCGACGGCACTGACTGCATCTGTCGGAGCGACGACGGCACCGAGAACGAGCGCCGCCCCGAGCGTGAACTCCGGTACCAGCCAGTTCGAGAAGAAGGCCACCGACACGGCGGTCACCAGGACGGTGAGTACACCCAGGCGAAGGATGGGGGCGAGGTGGCGCCGAAACGTCGGGACCGAGAATTTCAGTGCTGCGGAATACAGCAGGGGCGGTAAGACCACGCCCAGGATGACGTCGGGATTCAATTCGAGCCGCGGCAGCGCCGGAATGAACGATGCGGCCGACCCGATCGTCACGAGCACGAGTGGTGCCTGCAGATCGCGACGCTTGGCGAGACTGGTCACCGCGATGGCCGCGATGATCACCAGAAGCAACAGAACGCCGTTCACCGTTCCGATTGTGCCGCGCCGCCTGCATCAGGTCACCCGAGCAAGATCCGCCTCGACTAGCGCGTCATCCCGGCGAGGTGTTCGCTTCCCTCTTCATGAACCGAAGTCGAAGCACAGTGATCCGGAGCATCTGTCGATGGCGATCACGGACACCGAATCCGAATTGATGTCCGTAACATCGGCCCGAGACCCGTCCGGAGCGATCGCCACGCCGATTGGGAAACCCCCGACTGTGACGGTATCGACCACGGTGTCGCTGGCGGTCTCGATCACAGACAGCGAACCGTCGCTGAAGTTGGTGACGTAGACATGGGCCCCGTCCGGGGTCACCGCCACCCCCTCCGGACCGACACCCACGGTCACGGTACCGACCACAGTGTTGGTCGCTGTGTCGATCACCGACACCGAATCGTCACTAGCGTTGGCGACGTAGGCACGGGATCCGTCCGGGGTCACCGCCACCCCGTTCGGGCCGTCCCCGACCGTGAGGGTGGCGGACACACTGTTGGAGGCTGTTTCGATCACCGACACCGAATCACCGGCCCGGTTGGCGACGTAGACACGGCTCCCGTCCGCGGTGGCCGCAACCCCGAACGGCAGACTCCCGACCGGGACGGTAGCGGCCACCGTGTTGCCGGCGGTCTCGATCACAGACACCGACCCGTCCATAGCATTGGTGACGTAGACATGAGACCCGTCCGGGGTGACCGCCACCCCGAACGGCATGCTCCCGACCGGGACGGTAGCGGCCACCGTGTTGCCGGCAGTCTCGATCACAGCCACCGAATTATCGGCGCTGTTGGCGACGTAGGCATGGGATCCGTCTGGAGTGACCGCCACCTTCTCCGGACTGCTCCCCACCCTGACGGTGGCGGACACACTGTTGGACGCTGTTTCGATCACCGACACCGAGTCGCCATGAAGATTGGTGACGTAGATTCGGGCCCCGTCCGGCGTGACGGCCACCCCGTTCGGGCCGAATCCGACGCGCATGCTATCGACAACCGTGTCCGCTTCCGCAGTCGCCGCACCCATCTCGGTCATACCAATCACCACCGCGACGGTGGACGCCAACCCGAAGAACAGACGCACAACGCGCCGCCTTCTCGTCGAGCACTCGCGAAAACTACTGTGCCGATTCATATTCGCCTCCTGCTTTGGTGAAAGCACCGGATCGAACCAACTGTGGGAGGAACTGGCGGCCGCAGTCGAACTCAGCTCATCGGAGGCTAGCAGCCGAATTTCGATCTCGACTCGAGACTCACCGACACTCCCGCATTTCGCGAATCGATTCGAAATCAACGACGCCGCCACCCGATCCATCGGGTAACGGCGTCACGTAATCAGTGGCCGCGCGGGTGCGCAGAACCGCTTTCAGTTGTGTGCGCTTCCGATGCTCCTAGCTGCTCAAGAGCCGAAGCACAGCGATCCGGTGCACTTGCCGTGGTCGATGTCGATCACCGACACGGTAGCGTCATTGTTGTTGGCGACGTAGGCCCGAGATCCGTCCGGGTCTATCGCCACCCCCTCCGGACCGTCCCCGACTTCCTCGAGGAATTCGGCGACGGTATTGGTGACTGTGTCGATCACCGACACCGCATCGTCGTTGAAGGCGGTGACATAGACCCGGGTTCCGTCCGGGGTAATCGCCACCTCGAGCGGGCCGTCTCCGACCTCGCCGATCTCGGTCACAGTGTTGTCGGACGTGTTGATCACCGACACCGTATCGTCGTCAAAGTTGGTGACGTAAGCCCGGGATCCGTCCGGGGTAACCACCACTCCCTTGGGGCTGTCCCCAACCCGCACGGTATGCATGACGGCGTTGGTGGCTGTGTCGATCACCGAGACGGAATCATCATGTTCGTTGACGACGTAGACCCGGGTTCCCTCTGGGTTGACCGCCACATCGATCGGTCCGCCGTCGACAATGTCGATATTGGTGACGGTGTTGTCGGAAGTGCGAATCACCGAAACGGAATCATCGTCGATATTGGCGACGTACACCTGTTCCCCATCAGGGGTGACCGCCACCCCGTACGGCCGGGTACCGACCTCGACGGTATCGGTCACACCGTTCGTGTCCGTATCTATCACCGCCACCGAATCGTTGCGGGTAGTCACATACGCCCGGGTTCCGTCCTCACTCACCGCTACCCCAGCCGCCCCGTCAGCGACCGGAACGGTACCGGAGACTGAGTACGTGGCGGCGTCGATCACAGAAACCGCATTGTCGTCGCTGGTGGTGACGTACACCTCGGATCCGTCCGCGCTCACCGCCACCCTGACTGGGTCAGCGCCGAGAGGAATCGTTTTCGTGACGGTATCCGCGGCCGCTGTCGCCGCCCCCGTTCCGGTCACACCGAGTACCAGCAGGGCAGTGGCTGCAAGTCCGAGGAACAGGCGCTGGGCGCTCCCCTCGGTCTCGATACGGCCACCAAAACTACTGTGTCCATTCACATGCGTCTCCAGTCTTACGAGGAACAACCCGGATCGAGATTCACCTGGGAGAGTTGGCGGTCGGATATGAACACCAATCAACCCACAGGAGGCTAACAGGCCATTCCCAATACCGACGCCGATTCCATCGACCAACCAAGGAACCCATCAGGCCACACGAGACAGACACTGTCGCCGCATCTTTGGCTACCAACGTTACGACATACGGTGAGCTCCAAATATATTCGGTCATGTTCCGCCAACGACCCTAGACGAGCCATCTGGGCGTCGCTGTTGGTGACGTAGACGCGGGACCCAAACGGGTCTTCGAAATCAACGACGCCGCAACCCGATCCATCGGGTGGCGGCGTCATCTGGTTAGGACCAGAGCAAGTGTCGGCTGCCTGCGCTTCCGGCGCTCCTACCCGCTTACGAGCCGAAGCACAGCGATCCGGTGCACTTGCCGCTGTCGATGGCGACCACCGACAACGTAGCGTCGTTGTTGTTGGTGACGTAGGCCCGGGATCCGTCCTCAGAGACCGCCACAGCTTCCGGACCGTCCCCGACCATCAAGGTCTCGATGACGGTGTTAGTGGCTGTATCGATCACCCGGACCGAATCATCATTGAAGGCGGTGACGTAGACCCGGGATCCGTCCGGAGTGACAGCCACCCCGATCAGGTTGTCCCCGACCGCGTCGATAGCGACTGCTTCGTTCGTGGCGGTGTCGATCACCGACACCGAACCGCCACTGCTGTTGGTGACGTAGACGTGGGACCCGTCCGGAGTGACCGCAATCCCCCGCGGTTCGGCGCCGACCGAGACGGTGGTGAGCACGGCGTTCGTGGCGGTGTCGATCACAGACACCGAATCATCGACCGTGTTGGCGACATAGACTTCGGAACCGTCCGGGCTGACCGCCACATCGATCGGCCCGTCACCGACCCCGCCGATATCGACTGCTTCGCGGGTGGCGGTGTCGATCACCGACACCGAGTCTTCGTCGACGTTGGCGACGTACACCTTGGTTCCGTCGGGGGCGACCGCCAATCCGTACGCCCCCACACCGACCGCCACGGGATCGGCCACGGCGTTCGTGGCGGTCTCGATCACCGACATCGAATTGTCGCGCGTGGTGACGTACATCCATTTTCCGTCCGCACTCACGGCCACATCCAGCGGCCCGGCACCGACCGGGATGGTGCCGATGAGATCATTCGTGGCGGTGTCGATCACCGACACCGAATCGTTGTCGACGGTGGCGACGTACGCCCGGGTTCCGTCCGGGCTGACCGCCACCCCAACAGGGTCGGCTCCGAGACGGACGGAGTCCATCACGGAATCCGCATTCGCTGTCGCCGTCCCCACACCCGTCATACCAAGCGCCAGCGCGGCAGTGACTGTCAACCCGGAGAACAAACGCGCCGGGCGCCCACTCACCGTGGGGTACCCACGAAAACTACTGAGTCCATTCACATGCGTCTCCAGTCTTACGAGGAACAACCCGGATCGAGATTCACTCTGGGAGAGTTGACGGTCGGGTATGAACACCAATCAACCCACCGGAGGCTAACAGACCGTTCCCGATCCCGACGCTGATTCCATCGACCACCCAAGGAACCCATCAGGCCACACGAGATAGACACTTTCGCTGCATCTTTGGCTACCAACGTCACGACATCCACTTGTCCCCGGCAGGCGGTTATCAGCTGAAGGTGCTGCCCACCCCCGAACCGCTACCGGTCAACGACCCGAAGTCGATACACAACGACCCGAGACATCTGTCGATCGCGATCACCGACACCGTGTCATCCTCACTGTTGGTGACGTAGAGGCGGGACCCAAACGGCGTGACCGCCAGAAAACTCGGGCCGCTCCCGACCGGAATGGTGTCGACCACGGTGTTCCCGGCGCTCTCGATAGCCTGCACCGTGTCGGCGCCATTGTTGGCAACGTAGACGCGGGACCCGTTCGGGGTGACCACCACCCCGGCCGGGTCGCCCCCAACAGGGACGGTACCGACCAGGTTGTTCCCGACAGTTTCGATCACCGCCACCGTTCCGTCATTGTTGTTGCCGACGTAGACCCGGGATCCGTCCGGGGTGACTGCCACCCCGATTGGGCCGTTCCCTACCCCAACAGTGGTGACCACGGTGTTATCGACGGTCTGGATCACCGACACAGAATCGCCAGTGAGATTGGTGACATAGACGTGGGACCCATCCGGGGCCACCGCCACCCCGATCGGGAAGATCCCGACCCCGACGGTGGTGACCACGGTGTTGTCGACGGTCTGAATCACCGACACAGAATTGTCACCGGTGTTGGCGACGTAGACGTGGGACCCATCCGGGGCCACCGCCACCCCGAAGGGGCCGTTCCCGACATTGATGGTGGAGACGGCGGTGTTGCCAGCGGTATCGATCACAGACACCGTGCCGTCGTCACGGTTGGTGACGTAGGCGAGGGACCCATCCGGGGACACGGCCACCCCGCGGGGGGCGGCCCCCACCGTCACGGTGTCGACCAAAGTGTTCGTGACGGTGGCGATCACCGATACCGTGTCATCGGCACCGTTGGCGACATAGGCACGCAACCCGTTCGGGCTCACCGCCACCCCGTTCGGGAATTCCCCCACCGGAATGGTGTCGATGACGGTATCCGCTGTCGCTGTCACCGGCCCCAATCCGAAAGTACCGAGCACGATTGCGAAAATGGTTGCCGAGCCGAGCGCCAGACGCCGGGCACGCCCACGAATCGTCGAGTAGCCGCCGAAACTCCTCTGGTGATTCACATTTCTCTCCTGCGTCAGAAGAACAAACGGATCAACCTTGCAGTGGCACAACAAACGGCCGGATCCCTGTACCAGCCGGACAAAGCGTAACAATCTAGATCCCGATTTCGTCCCAGGACTCGCCGAAGTACTCACCGCCACAAGATAAGAGGAGGCGCGTGTCAGCTGAACGCGCTGCCTGCACCCGAACCGCTGCCAGTCAACGAACCGAAATCGATGCACAATGACCCGGCGCACTGATCGACGGCGATCACCGACACCGTGTCGTCGAAGGCATTGGCGACGTAAACGCGGAACCCGAGCGGGCTCACTGTCACCCCGGCCGGGAAGTCCCCCACCGCAACGGTCTCGACCACGGAGTTCCCCGTGGTCTCGATCACAGACACCGAGTCACTATCACTGCTGGTGACGTAGACACGGGAACCGTCCGGGGTCACCGTGACGCCGAACGGCCCTTCCCCGGCCGCAATGGTCTCGACCACAGTGTTGCCGACCGTCTCGATCACCGACAGCGAATCACCCTCGATGTTGGCGACGTAGACGCGGGAACCGTCCGGAGTCACCGCCACCCCATCCGGATTTTCGCCAACCGTCACGGTAGCGATGACAGCGTTCGTGGCGGTCTCGACTACCGATACCGTGTCCGCTATAGCGTTCGTAACATACACATGGGATCCGTTGGGCGACAATGCAACCCCGGAAGCACCGTTGCCGACCGAAACGATGTCGATCACGTCGTTCGTGGCGGTATCGATCACAGACATCGTGGCGCTGAAAAGATGCGCGACGTAAACGCGGGATCCGTCGGGCGACACCGCCACCCCGCGAGGTATGTCCCCGACCGCGATAGTGTCGACCACGGTGTTTCCGGCGGTCTCGATCACCGACACCATAGCGCCATCGGTGCTGGTGACGTATAGAAGTAATCCGTTTGGGGCGACCGCCACACCCCATGGTCCATTCCCTACCGTAACGGTATCGACCACGGTGTTTCCGACTGTCTCGATCACCGACACCGAATCCCCGGACCGATCGGCGGTATAAACACGGGACCCGAACGGGGACATCGCCATCCCGAGCGGTGCGTCCCCTACCGGAACGGTAGCGATAACGGTGTCCGCGGCGGCGACATCCGTTCCCACCCCGACCACACCGAGTACCATCACGGCGGTGGCTGCCCATCCGAGCGCCAGGCGCCGGAAGCGCCCCCAGTTCCTGAGGTAACCGTGAGACCTACAATCGTGATTCACATTCTTCTCCAGTCCCAGGGGAACGAACCGAACCAACTCTGCAGCGACACAACAGAGTCCATGTCCATCTCAGCTGAACATCCTGCCGGTGCCCGAACCGTTGCCGGTCAACCATCCGGCGTCGATGCACAACGATCCGAAGCACTTCCCCACGGCGATCACAGACACTGTGTCGCCTGCATGGTTGGCGACGTAGACGCGGGACCCGTCCGGGGTGATCGCCACTCCGATCGGGGTGCCGCCAACAGGAGCGGTCTCGATGCCAGTGTTGTCGGCGGTCTCTATCACCGATAGCGAAGCGTCGCCGGCATTGCTGACATAGACACGGGACCCGAGCGGGGTGACCGCCACCGCCACCCCGGACGGGCCGGTCCCGGCCGCGACGGTGTCGACCACCGTATTGTCGGCTGTCTCGATCACCGACACCGTATCGCCAGTGCTGTTGGCGACATAGACCCGAGACCCGTCCGGGGCGACCGCAACCCCGAACGGGTTGTCCCCAACCGAAATTGTTGCGACCACATTGTTCGCGGCGGTCTCGATAACCGATACCGAAGCGTCACCGGTATTGGTGACATAGACCCGGGATCCGCTCGGATCAACCGCAACCCCGATCGGGAAGTCCCCCACCGCAACGGTGCCAACCACAGTATTGCTACTGGTGTCGACCACCGACACCGAAGAAGCACCCGTGTTTGTGACGTAGGCGCGCGACCCGTCCGGGGCGACCGCAACCCCCGACGGACTATTCCCGACCGCAACGGTGCCAACCACGGTGTTGCTACCGGTCTCGATCACCGACACCGAATGGTCATCAACGTTGGCGACGTAGACCCGGGATCCACTCGGGGTGACCGCAATCCCCCGCGGGAAATCTCCCACCGTAACGGTGCCAACCACGGTGTTACTACCGGTGTCGATTACCGACACCGAAGAGGAATTGGTGTTGGTGACGTAGACGTGAGACCCGTCCGGAGTGACCGCCACACCGTCCGGGCCGTCCCCAGCCGGAATGGTAACGAGGACGGTATCCGCAGCAGCAGGTCCCGCTCCGGCCATACCGAGCACCATCACACAAAAGGCTGCCAACCCGAGCGCCAGGCGCCCCCGAATCGGGCTATTCCCGCGGAAACTACCGTGTTGATGCACTTTCCTCCTGCCCCGGAAGAACAATCAGATCAACCCTGCAGCAACGATGGCCGGCGGCCGAAGCCCAATACCAGCCCAGGAAAGGCTAACAACGCGAATCCCGATGTCGAACCAGGCTCGCCGGAATACTCATGACCTCGAGCGGCTGCCCTGCGAATCCAGGTCACCGACCGAACAATCACCAGTTCCCGTAATCGAGGCGAGGGACACCGCCACCCCGCGATCGAGGTGACGGCGCCGCCCGCCACTACGGTTCACGTGTCAGCTGAACGAGCTCCCCGCCCCCGAGCCGCTACCGGTGAGCGAGCCGAAGTCGATACACAGCGATCCGAGGCACCTTTCGATGGCGATCACCGACACCGTGTCGTCGTCACCGTTGACGACGTAGGCGCGGTTCCCATCCGGAGTGATCGCCACCCCGAATGGGCCTGCCCCGACCGGGACGGTCTCGATAACGGTGTTGCCAGCGGTCTCGATCACCGACACTGAACCGCCGCTATCGCCGTCGGTGACGTAGGCGCGGGAACCGTCCGGGGTCACCGCGACCCCTTGGGGCGAGATACCGACAGTGACGTTCTGGACCACAGTGTTGCCGGCCGTCTCGATCACCGATACCGAATCGCCAAACGTGTTGGTGACGTAGACATGAGCCCCGTCCGGGGTGATCGCCACCGCCGATGGTTCGTCCCCGACCAGGATGGGTCCGGCCACGACGGTGTTGCCGGCCGTCTCCATCACCGACACCGAATCACCCTGAGAATTAGCGATGTACACGTGGGATCCGTCCGGGGTGATCGCCACCCCCGACGGGTCGTCCCCCACCAGGATGGGTCCGGCCACGACGGTGTTGCTCGCCGTCTCGATC
This sequence comes from Rhodococcus sp. WMMA185, assembly GCF_001767395.1. Classification (NCBI taxonomy): domain Bacteria; kingdom Bacillati; phylum Actinomycetota; class Actinomycetes; order Mycobacteriales; family Nocardiaceae; genus Rhodococcus; species Rhodococcus sp. WMMA185. Next base: position 3,051,755 of record NZ_CP017014.1, read on the forward strand.
ACCGACACCGAATCGCCAAACGTGTTGGTGACGTAGACATGAGCCCCATCCGGGGTGATCGCCACCCCGGACGGGCCGTCCCCGACCGGGATGGGTATGCCCACGACGGTGTTGCTCGCCGTCTCGATCACCGACACCGAGTCATCAAATGTGTTGGTGACGTAGGCATGATCCCCGTCCGGGGTGATCGCCACCTCGCGCGGGCCGTTCCCGACGGTGATGGGTGATCCCACGACGGTGTTGCCAGCCGTCTCGATCACCGACACCGAACCATCATTTCTATTGGTGACGTAGGCATGCGATCCATCCGGAGTGATCGCCACCCCGACGGGGTCGTTCTCGACCGGAACGGTCGCGATGACGGTATCCGCCGCTGCGGTCCCCGTACCCATGCCTGCGACACCGAACACCATCAGAGCGATGGCCGCCAGCCCGAACACCGGACGCCGGATACGCCTCCGAGTCGTCGAGAAACCGCGGAAACTACTGTGGTGATTCACATTTCTCTCCTGCCTCGGAGGAACAAAGCGGATCAACCTTGCAGTGACGACGGCCGGCGACCGGAACCCCTCACCAGCCCAGGAAAGGCTAACAACCGAGATCCCGATTTCGGCTCACGACTCGCCGAACCCCATACCGCCACGTCTCGAGTCCGAGTGCTGCACTATCGAGAATTCGGACCGCCTTACGGGGCTCAGTGCACGCCAGGCAGATCTGCGGAGGAGGCGAACAACCTGCGGCGCTCGCCGTGTATCCTCCCCGTCACCCACCATCCGATTTCGACGAGCACCACCCCGACGAGTCCGCACACGATCGCCATCGTCGTGGCACCAACATTAGTGGGATCGAGTTCGAAGAACTCGCGGGTGCCGGGCAACGCGAAGAGGGTCAGATACGCGCCGGCGGAGCCGAAGATGAGCACCAGTTTCCACCAGGTGTAGGGCCGCGCTACCACGGCGAGAACCCACAGCGCAATCATGATGAGCGTGATCAATGCGGAGGTTCCCGCCTGGACCTTCTGAGTGTCCGTCTGTCCCGGCCCCGCGTAGGCGAGGAGATACGAAACGAACGTCGTCACGCCGATGATGACGCCCGACGGAATGGCCAGTCTCATCACACGCGGCACGAAACCGCTTCTCGCACGTTCGTGGTTCGGGGCCAACGAGAGAATGAACGCGGGGATACCGATGGTGAACCAGGCAGCCATCGTGACATGGCGGGGCAGGAACGGGTACGGCAGCGCATCAATATGCATGATCTGCGACATCACACCGGAGATTCCGATGAGGAACGCGAGCAGCACGGAGTACACCGTCTTGGTGAGGAAGAGATTCGAGACGCGCTCGATATTGCCGATCACCCGGCGGCCCTCTCCCACGACGTAAGGCAAGGTAGAGAACTTGTTGTCCAGCAACACGATCTGAGCCACGGCACGGGTCGCGGGGCTGCCCGAGCCCATCGACACACCGATATCGGCATCCTTGAGCGCCAGAACATCGTTGACGCCGTCCCCAGTCATCGCGACGGTGTGGCCTCGAGACTGCAAAGCTCCCACCATCTCCCGCTTCTGGTCGGGACTTACCCGACCGAAGGTCGTGGATCCCTCGAGAGTCTGCGCGAGTGCGTCGCGGTCGTCGGGTAGCCCGCGGGCGTCGACGGGACGGTCACCGCCCGGTAGCCCGAGTGACTCGGCCACCGCGCCGACCGACACAGCGTTGTCGCCCGAGATGACCTTCACCTTCACGTTCTGGCTCGAGAAGTACTCGAGCGTGTCGTGAGCTTCCGGACGTACCCGCTGTTCGAGGATCACCAGCGCACGGGGAGTGATCGTTCCCGGAGCACCGGGGTCGTCGACAGACACGTCGCAACTTCCGAGCAGCAAGACCCTTAGCCCAGAGGCGCCCAGATCCTCTGCCTGCCTCGCCATGTCGCTACCCGGGTCGAGCAGTACGTCGGGCGCGCCGAGAACCCAGTTGCCGCGAGCACCGTATGACTGTCCGCTCCACTTCTTGGCCGACGAGAAGGGCGCCTCCGCTGTGGCCGCACCCCATCCGGGGTCGTCCGGAAACGCCTCCTTGATCGCCAGGACACTGGCATTCGGGCGGGGGTCGGATCCAGCCATCGCGGCGAGGGCCGCGCGAGACGATTCGGCATCCCCGACCTCGGCACAGCGCAACTCGGATAGCCGCATGCCGGTCTCGGTGAGCGTTCCGGTCTTGTCCGCGCACACGACATCGACCCGCGCGAGGCCCTCGATGGCGGGCAACTCTTGCACCAGGCACTGCCGTCGACCGAGCCGGACGACCCCCACGGCGAATGCGATCGACGTCATCAGCACTAGTCCTTCGGGGACCATGGGCACCAACGCGGCCACCATGCCGTTCAACGCCGGCGCCAACGACTGGCCGCTCGAGAACAACTGGTTGTAGATGATGAGCAGGCCCGCCGGGACCATCAGATAGGTGATGAACTTCAGGATCTTGTTGATGCCGCTGCGCAGTTCCGAATGCACGAGAGTGAACTTGCTGGCTTCGTCCGTGAGTTTCGCGGCGTACGCATCTCGACCGACTTTGGTGGCCTGGTACCAACCGCTGCCGGACGCGACGAAACTGCCCGACAAGACCTGGTCGCCTCTGCTCTTGCGCACAGGATCGGCTTCGCCGGTCAGCAGAGATTCGTCGATGTCGAGTGACATCGCCTCGACCACTACGCCGTCCACCACGATCTGATCACCAGCACCGACTTCGATGATGTCGTCGAGCACCACCTCCTGGGGCTCCATCGACAAGGTGACACCTTCCCGGCGCACCGCCGGCCTGGCCCTACTGACGATCGCGAGCCTGTCGAGGGTCCGCTTGGCACGCACCTCCTGGATGATGCCGATACCGCTGTTGGCGATGATCAGCAGGCCGAACATGCCGTCGATGATCGAACCGGTCGCCAGCACGATGACGAGGAGAACACCCAGGATCGCGTTGATCCGGGTGAACACATTGGCATACACGATGTCGCGCACCGACCGGGTCGCCCGGTCGGGCACATCGTTGGTCTGCCCAGCCGCCACCCTCTCGGCTACCTGATCGGCCGTCAAACCGTCGAGCTCGAAGAGCGTGCCGACGTCGGCACGGGTTTCATCGAAGGCCATGGTCAAAGGCTACGCAAAGAACCGACCACTAAGCCGGATGCACGCCGTCTCACCCGAGTGAGTTCCACCATGATGTCGGCTCCGGCGGTTTCAGCGCGTCCACCCGCTGGCCGGGCATCGGCACCGTGACCGGCGTGCCCTTCGCCTCCGCGGCCGCAAGCAGTCGGACGATCGGCTCCGACCACCCATGGAACGCGAGGTTGAACGTCGCCCAGTGCACGGGCATCAGCAGCCCCCCTTCGGCGTCGCCGTTACCCAGATCGGCGTGCGTCTGCACCGCCTCTTCCGGGTTCATGTGAATGTCGGGCCACCGGGGGTCGTAGGCGCCGACCGGCAGGAGCGTGAGGTCGAAAGGTCCGTACCGACGACCCATATCCGCGAAGCGCGTCGTGTATCCGCTGTCGCCACCGAAGAAGACCTTCCGACTCGGTCCGGCAAGCACCCAAGACGCCCACTGGGTGGTATTGCGGACAAGCCCCCGCCCGGAGAAATGGCGTGCCTCCGTGCACGTAAGCGTCAAATCTCCGACCGCAGTGGACTCGTCCCAGTCGAGTTCGATGATCCGCTCCTCCGGCACCCGCCACGTTCGCAGGTGCGCGCCGAGGCCGACAGGAACCACGAACGGGGCCGTCTGGGCGGCCGCGAGTTGCTGAACGGTTGCCATGTCGAGGTGGTCGTAATGGTCATGGGAGATGACGATCGCGTCCAACACCGGCAGCTTTGACAGGGGCACGGGAACCGGATGCATGCGGGACGGACCGAGGATCGCGGACGGTGACACCCGCCGACTCCACACCGGGTCAGTCAGTATTCGGTACCCATCGACCTCGACGAGCACGCTCGAATGGCCGTACCAGGTGGCCGCCACTTCAGCGGCCTCGACCGGTGCGAGAGGTGTGGCGAGCGGAATCGGCCTACGCGGGCGTCCGGCTTTGCCACGAGTGATCAGCGCCTTGACGATTCCGCTCTCGGGTTCGGGCACGAATACGCTACCCGGTTCGGTGTTGTGGAACTGTCCGTCCCGGTAGCGCGGTGACACCGCGGCGTACGGACGCACCTTCGCGCGCGAGGCACCGACCTGAGCGGGCAGCCCCCATGCAGCGCGCGCCAGCCACCCGAAGGCGGCGGAGCCCAGAACAGTCGTCACAGCGCTCTTCACGTTCACCCCGACACTGTAACCAGGCGTGTGGAGAGTGGACCTGTCGGCCGCTAACGGCCTCGGAAGACCGGTGGCCGATTTTCCGCGCGCGCCTTGCGTGCCTCCTGTGCGTCATAGCTCTTCCACGCCGCATGCAATGCGGCGAGTTGCTCAGGTGGTGGCGGGCTCTGGGTGTCGTCATCGTTGAGCACCATCTTGAGGTGTTGAAGCGATAGCGGTGCGAGTTGCGAGATCGAATGAGCCCACTGCTGTGCGACCTCGAGGTCCCCGAGTTTGTTGGCGAGGCCGCGCAGTAGCGCCTCATCTGCGCCGATCTCCTCCGCACCCAGCAGGATCGTGCGGGCCGGTCCCCCACCGATCAGCGCGGCCAGACGGTGCACAGTCCAACGGTCGACGGAAATCCCGAGCTTGGCGGCAGGGATGGCGAAACGCGCTTCCGGGGCTACCACACGCAGGTCTGCAGCAAGGGCGAGCACCGTGCCCGCCCCGATTGCCGGGCCGTTGATCGCCGCTACGACGGGAACCGGCACCGAATCGATGGTGTGCAGCATCTCGAACAAGGTGTCGGTGAACCCGTCCGCGTACGCATCGCCTGACAGGTCGGCGCCGGCGCAGAAGGAGCTGCCCTGGCCAGTGATAACAATTGCCCTCGCACCGTCGGTGATGGACTTCTCAGTCTCCTCGCGAACGAGTTCACAGATCTCGGTGTTCAACGCATTACGACGTTCGGGGCGTTGCAATTCGATGGTGAACACGTCACCCTCACGACTCGTCCCGATCATGCCCACTCACTTCCGCCTCGATTACTGCTTACCGGACATTCTCCACGCCCACGCTCGACAATCGATAGCCAACCACACGCCGAGTCCACGCGAGCGCCGGAACACTGAGGACTCGTCGATTGTTGTGAGAGTGGAGATGACGAGAACCATGAACACTGACGTCGATGTGGCCGTAATCGGTGCCGGGCAGGCAGGACTTTCCGCGGCGTACTACCTACGTAAATTCGGCGTGGAACCGGAGTCCGGATTCGTCGTCGTCGACCATGCGGCCGGCCCGGGCGGTGCCTGGCAGTACCGCTGGCCATCGCTGACGCTCACTACGGTCAACGCACTGCACGATCTTCCGGGACTCGGCTTCGCCGAGGCCGTCGGCATCGATACGAACGGTCCGGTCGATGAGGTGACTGCATCGAGCGCCGTTCCGGAGTACTTCGCGATGTACGAGGAGCAGTTCGAACTGCCGGTACACCGCCCTGTCCACACTTCGGTGGTCTGCGAACGCGATCAACGATTGCGGATCGAGACAGACAAGGGCACCATCACCACGCGCGGTCTCATCAACGCAACTGGTACCTGGGAGCGCCCATTCATTCCCCACTATCCCGGCGCGGGGTCGTTCACCGGCCGCCAACTACACACCAAGGACTACTCTTCGGCCCAGGATTTCGCGGGACAGCACGTTCTGGTCGTCGGCGGTGGAATCTCCGCGGTCCAGCTGTTGGACGAGATATCCCGCATCACCACCACCACCTGGGTCACGCGCCGCGAACCCGAGTTCCGGGACGAGCCTTTTACCATCGAGACGGGGCGTGCCGCGGTGGCACTCGTCGAGGACCGCGTTCGGCGCGGTCTGCCGCCGGGCTCGGTGGTATCCGTAACTGGCCTGCCTGTCACACCGGCGATCCGCGCCGCCCGCGCACGTGGCGCACTCGAACGACAGCCGATGTTCAGCGAGATAACGGCAGACGGTGTCCGTTGGGCTGACGGGCGCGAACAGATAGCCGATGTAATTTTGTGGTGCACGGGCTTTCGCAGTTCGCTCGACCACCTTGCCCCGCTCCGGCTACGAGGTCCAGGCGGAGGGATCACCATGACGGGGCGCCTTGCCACTCGAGTCGAGTCGGATCCCCGCATCCACCTTGTGGGATACGGCCCGTCATCGTCGACGATCGGTGCAAACAGGGCAGGCCAGGCGGCGGCCCGCGAGCTCACCCGCCATCTGGGCCTCGTTGCGCCTCTCGGTGCTCTCTAGCCAGTCGGCGCGGTCTCGTGGATCAGCCGGGCAATGAACGCGGCCTGGTCCGATTCTCCCTGGTACATGCTGTCCACATGCCCACCTGGATACACTCGGTAGTCGAGATCTGTTCCGGCCACGCGCATCTCGAAGACCAATAGTTCGGTAAGCGGTATCGGGACGACGGTATCGGTAAGCCCTTGGGCGATCATCAACGGACGGTCGTACCCGGATACCGGCACTTCCAGATATTCGCGCAACGCAGACTGCAACTCCGGTGTGTCGATCGACCGTGACAACATCTGCGCCACCGACACGTTCTGCGTCATGGTATGAAACTGCTCGAGAGGAACTTCTGGGCCCGCGTCGACGAGCTGCTTCCCGAGCGGTGTGAGGTAGCTGTCGACGTCCAACTCCGGGTAAGCGTCACGGAGCCCGGCGATCACGTACGACATGAACAAGGTCAGACCTTCGAGTCCTTGCGGCGGAAACGACGGACCGGCCCAGGCGGATACCACTTCGATGTTCGACGGCACCCCGTTCGCAACCGCCCCGCGGTAGTCGAGTTCCGGCGCGTACGTCGTGGCGGCGTGCGCTGCGAACACCGCAGCCTGCCCGCCCTGCGAAAGACCGACCGCCATCCACGTCGGGGACAAATCGGCGTCGATCTCCCGGGCTGCCCGCACCGAATCGATAACGCTGCGTCCGGCGACCTTGCCGTCGAGATAGGGCGGCACACCGGGCGTACCCATGCCGACGTAGTCGGTCGCCGCGACCGCGTATCCGCTCTGCAGCAAGCCGCTCACGTAGTCGCTGGACGCTTTGTCGACACCCGTCACCGAAGGGGCGTCGGCGTCGGAGTCCCCGACCGTTCCATGAGCCCAGGCGATCACCGGCCAGCCACCCGGCGGTGGCAGCCCCGGCGGCACGAACAACATCCCCGTGGACGGAGTGATACCACCCCGATCGGTCGTAAGGTAGGTCATCCTGTACGCGGAACCGGTGCCGGGGAGCCACAAATCCGCCGGCAGCTCCGACGACGCCACCACTGCACCCGGGCTCAGGCCTACCCGCGTGGGATCTGCTCCGACGGTGGGCGCCCACATCACGGTGAACATGACAAGGAAAACAAGGACGCGCCGCAACCGCTGCATTTCTCCACAGTAGCCACGCGAGAATTGCCGACTGGTCGCTCGATTTCTCGGTCGCTGGGCCCCCAGCGCCCGGCAGAATGTGAAGGATGGCGGAGCTACCTGATTGGGCACGACCGCTCGACCTCACCCCGCACCCGGAAGGCGGGTGGTACCGAGAGACGTGGCGCAGCGACATCACCGTCCCTGAAGCCAACCTGCCCGACTATCCGGGACCGCGGTCGGCCGGAACCGCGATCCTGTTCCTCCTGATGCCCGGTCAGCGATCGGTGTGGCACACGGTGCGCAGTGCCGAGATCTGGCTGTACCACCGTGGCAGCCCGCTGGTGCTCGAACTCGGCGGCGACGGACCGAAACCCGCCTCCCCCACCGCCCAGATCCTCGGATCCGACGTGGCAGCCGGCGAGCAACCCCAACTCCTGGTCCCGCCGCGACATTGGCAAAGCGCAAGATCTGAAGGCGACGAACCGACCCTTGTCAGTTGCGTCGTGGTCCCGGGCTTCGACTTCGAGGACTTTCGGTTGATCTAGGAGCGTCGCAGACACTTTCCGCCGTCTCAGAATGTGGACGTTTGCGTGTCATTTCGATAAATCCGGGTACTCCGACCGCATCGGTGCAGGGGTGAGGACACGCGTGCGGAAGGGGGACGAAATGGGCCTTGGCTACAAACTGGCCTATCGGTTCAAGATCACGCCTTGGGTGACGGCAGGACCCATCTTCGAGAATCAGATCCAAGCACTGCTCGATCCACTCGACGTACCACCGGGGAAGGTTCTGGATATCGGATGCGGCACCGGCTACCAGGCCATCGCGATGGCCAAGCGCGGCTGGCAGGTGACCGGGATCGACAATGTCAAACTAGCCCTCGACAAAGCGCGGTCCAGGGCCCGGAAAGCGGGTGTCGAGGTTCAATTCGTACATGCAGATGCCACCGACCTCGAGCATGCCGTCGGACGTGGCTATCACCTGATCCTCGACGTCGGGTGCTACCACGGCCTGAGCGACCAAGACCGGGTCGCATACGTCGAAAATGTCACAGCTGTGAGCGAACCCCACGCCGCGCTGCTGATGTTCGCATTCGGCCCCGGCTACCGCGGTCCGCTGCCGAGGGGTGTCTCCCGCTCCGATGTGGAACGGGCGTTCGAGAAATGGAAACTTGTGACCGACGTCGACGCCGACATCGTCGGCCTACCCCGGGCAATCGAGAAGGTCGACCCTCGATGGTTCCGGCTCGTCAAGAACTGACCTCCGGCGCACCCGGCGGCCGACCTCTCGGGGCCGGCTAGTCGCTGTCGGCCATGGGCGGAAGCGCCCGGACGAGCGGGACGTCGTAATCGGTCTTACCGACCTTCGACGCGCCCCCCGGCGACCCGAGCTCTTCGAAGAAGTCGGCGTTCGCCTTCGTGTACTCGACCCACTGATCCGGGACATCGTCCTCGTAATAGATGGCCTCCACGGGGCAGACCGGCTCGCAGGCACCGCAATCGACGCATTCGTCGGGGTGAATATAGAGCATCCGGCCGCCCTCGTAGATGCAGTCGACGGGACATTCCTCGATGCAGGCCTTGTCCAGGACATCGACGCAAGGCTCTGCGATGGTGTACGTCACGTGATTAATCCTGGCCTTTCCTGCCGTCGGGCGCGAATCGAGTGCACTCGCCACCAAATTTACCGCGACCGACTTCTCCGGCTTCAGCCACGTGGATCGCCGACACCAGCACCCGGAGGCTCCCTCCACGATGAGATCAACCCACCGGTAAAGAAAACCTTGACAACTCGTTGTGTTTTCCTAATACTTTGTTGCATGAGTCCAGTACGGCGGGGGGATTCTCTCCCTATCTACAACCGCATCGGCGTCCTGCGCGCCGAGCGAGGAATGAGCCGATCTCAGCTAGCTGCACTCATCGAAGTGAATCCACAGACCGTCGGTGCACTCGAGCGCGGGGACCACTACCCCAGCCTCGACCTGGCGCTCCGCATCTCGGCGGTTTTCGAGCTTCCGGTCGAGGCGATCTTCTCCCGCACGGAGTTCGGGCCTCTGTCCACCGAGTTATATCGCGACAAGAGGCGCGCGGCCGACGACGAAGAGGGGGAGAGTTCCCATGGCTGATACCAACCTGATCGAGCGGTACCAGGATTTCAGGACGCGCCAGTTCCTCAGGAACGAGAGGCACTACCGCACCTGGCTGCCAGGTTGGCGGACGCGAACCCGAAGACGAATCGTGGTCACGGCTCTGGTGGCGACGCTTCTGCTCATGACCGCGGCGGGCATGGTGTGCCACTTCGACATCACGGGCGGAGGACTGTTGTGGCTGGCAGGGTGCCTCCTGTTCATCCCACTGTGGACGACGCTTCAGATCGTGTCGGGGCGGCTAGGTGACGCACCACGCGACGCTCTCGACGAGTGGGAAATACAGCAGCGCAACAGTGCCCGCTCGATCGGACTCACGGTCACCCAGGTTCTGACATCGATTCCCGCGTTGTATCTGGTCCTCGGGATCAAAGATGGCGACCAGTACAACGTGGCCTACGCCGCCGGCTTACTCGTGCTCACTGCGGTGATCATCGGAGGTTGCCTGCCCGCAATGATTCTCGGCTGGACGCAGCCAGACCCCGAGCCCGACGATCTACCTTCATAAAATCTCTTGCCCGCTTGCACCAGGAAGGACTCAATGCCTCACACACTCGCGATCGACGGCATATCCAAACGCTACGGCGAGACCGTCGCACTCGACGACCTCTCCTTCGAAGTACGGCCCGGCGAGATCTTCGGGTTTGTCGGCAGCAACGGCGCCGGCAAGACGACCACCATGCGGATCGCCCTCGGAGTACTCTCCGCAGATTCCGGCGAGGTCCGCCTCGGTGGCAAGGCTGTGGACCTGGACGTGCGACGCACCATCGGCTACATGCCCGAGGAACGTGGGCTCTACCCGAAGATGAAGGTAGGCAGTCAACTTGCGTATCTTGCGCAGCTACATGGCATACCCCGCTCCGCGGCCCGCGAAGCCGTCACGCGGTGGACAACTCGGCTGGGCATTGCAGATCGAGTGGACGATACCGTCGACGCGTTATCCCTCGGCAACCAGCAACGCGTCCAACTGGCCGCCGCCCTCGTACACGATCCTTCGGTCCTGGTTCTCGACGAGCCGTTCTCCGGACTCGACCCCGTGGCAGTCGATGTCATGAGCGATGTTCTGGTGGAGAAGGCGAATACCGGAGTGCCGGTGATCTTCTCGAGTCATCAGCTCGAGCTTGTCGAGCGCCTGTGCCACCGCGTGGGCATCATCAGCCATGGCCGGATGCGGGCGATCGGCACCGTCGACGAACTGCGCGAGGGCGGGCCGGCACGACTCGAAGTACACGCCCCAGAGGCACCGGTCGGATGGGCCCACCACATCGAGGGTGTGAACACGATCAGTCATCTCGACGGCAGAACGCTACTGTCACTCGCGCCCGGCGTCGATGACCAGTTGATCCTCCATACCGCACTGAAAACCGGTCCGGTACACGAGTTCTCGTTGCACCGGCCTTCCCTGACCGATCTGTTCCGAGAGGTGGTCGCAGCATGAGCGCCCCACTGCATCCTGCTCGCGCGATCGGCCTCGTGGCCCGGCGCGAGTTCCTCACCCAGGTGTCGAAGAAGAGCTTCGTGATCAGCAACGTGATCATCCTGCTCGCGATCGTCGGTGGCATCCTGGTTCATTCCATCTTTTCGGGCAGTGACGACCAACCCGCCACGATCGGACTGGTCGGCGACCAGTCAATCGCCTCAACCCTTGTTGCCACGGGTGACGCCGTCGGTACCCCGGTCGACGTAACAGAGACCCCGGACGAACACGCTGCGCGTGACCGGGTAGAAGCTGGCAATCTCGATATCGCCCTGATTCCTGGAACTGACGGATCCTACACTGCTGTAACCGAATCCGATATCAACTCAGGTCTCCGCACAGTCATCGACGTGGCTGTGGCGCAACAGGCAGAGATCGCTGCTCTCTCCGCGCAGGGTGTGGACCCCGCGCAACTGGCCGAGGCAACCGGCAAGGCGAGCGTGACCGTCGACGCGCTCGATCCGCCCGATCCCGAACAGGGTCAGCGCGTTGCCTTGTCGGTCGCCGTCGTCGTCCTGCTGTACATGCAGATCATGATGTTCGGCATGTACGTGGCGATGGGTGTAGTCGAAGAGAAGTCCAGTCGCGTCGTCGAACTACTGCTCTCGACGCTGCGCCCGTTGCAACTGTTGTGGGGCAAGGTGATCGGCATCGGAGCCGTGGGCCTGGTCCAGTTGGCAGCGTACGGAGTGGCCGGCGTCTCTGCCGGACTGGCAACGGGTGTCCTCACCTTGACCGGGACGGCATTCGGTGTGTTGGCCAGCACTCTCGGCTGGTTCGTCCTCGGCTTCGCTTTCTTCGCAGTCCTCTATGCCGCCGCAGGTTCGATGGTGTCGCGACAAGAGGACGTCAACTCCACCGCGTCGCCATTGGTGGTTCTCATTGTCATCATGTTCTTCAGCGCCTTTTCGTCTGTCAGCAACCCGGACGGCACGCTGAGCAACGTGCTCAGTTGGATTCCGCCGTTCTCCGCGATCCTGATGCCGCTCCGCATCGCATCGGGAGTAGCGTCGCCGACGCAGGTGGTCGCGACCATCGCGCTCATGTTGGTGGTCACTGCCGGACTCAGCGTTCTCGCCGCGAAGATCTACCAACGCTCGATCCTGAGGATCGGCAAGGTCGTCTCGTGGAAGGAAGCGCTAGGTCGATAGAACTCCGTGCGTCGCCGATCATGTTGTCCGAGTCGGCAACGTGATCGGCGACGGGCGTCAGCCGGCCAGTTTCACTGCTGCTGCAGCGATGTCGTCCAGATCGCGCCGGATCGCCTTGGTGGTGGCTCTCATTGCGAGAGGCCCCAGCACCTTCATCATGACCTTGGCAAGAGCGCCCGGGTCCGCGGCGATCGCCGAGAACCGCATCGTCAATGTCGTGCCGTCCCCAGTAGGCTCGAGAGTGAAGACCGTCGAGTAGTCCGCTTCGTCGGACGTCGCCTTCACGACGGTGCGCTTCTCCGGGTCGACCTCCGCAACCCACATGTCTTCGGTCGCGGACTTGCCGAACATCACCCGGGTCTCCCGCCAACGGGTGCCCACCTCGTACCCCGTCCCGTCCAGCCTTTCGATCTTCTTCACGCCGCTCAGCACCGCCTCTGCGTTGTCGAGATCGGTGAGAACCTTCCAGACCGAGCCGACCGGTGCAGCGATCACCCGATCCAAGCGAATCTCCGAAGCAGACATCGAGCACCCGTTTCTTCCATGCCGGTCTCGTGTGAGCCCGGGCGTCCGAACAGTTTCGGATCAACCGTAGGCGAGGGGTCTGTCCAATTCTCGAAGACCTGCCCTTTCTCTCATCACTATCCTCGTAAGACATGGCCGACAAGATGCCCGCCCGTGGCCTCCTCGAGTTGGTACTCGATGCCGGCAGCTTCATCTCATGGGACACCGCCCCCGTCCACACACGGCCGAACGAGAAGTACCGCGACGACCTGACGACGGCTGCCGAAAAGGCAGGCGTCGACGAATCGGTGATCACCGGAGCCGGTGCAATCGGAGGCCGCCCGGTCGCGGTCATCGCATGCGAGTTCGCCTTCCTGGGCGGATCTATTGGAGTCGCCTCGGCCGAGCGCATCGTCTCCGCCATCGAACGCGCCACTCGCGAAGGTCTCCCCCTGCTCGCCTCACCCACCTCGGGCGGAACCCGCATGCAGGAGGGCACCATCGCCTTCGTGCAGATGGTGAAGATCGCAGCCGCGGTCGCCACGCACAAGGCAGCGCATCTGCCGTATCTCGTATATCTGCGAAATCCGACCACCGGTGGAGTATTCGCATCATGGGGGTCACTCGGGCACATCACCGTGGCCGAGCCCGGCGCCCTGATCGGGTTCCTCGGTCCCCGTGTCTACGAGGCTCTGTACGACGAGAAATTCCCGGAGGGCGTGCAGACATCTGAGAACCTGTACCGCAACGGCGTCATCGACGGGGTGGTACCAGCACAACGGCTCCGGTCGTTCGTTCACCGGACGCTACGAGTCCTGGTCGACCCCCCGGATGAGTCGAGCACTCGCGAGGCGCTACCCCTACCCGACATCCCGGATATCCCTGCATGGCAATCGGTGCTGCTGTCACGGCGCGCCGACCGTCCGGGAATCCGCCACCTGCTCCGCCATGCCACGACCGATCAGGTGCCGCTCAGCGGTACCGGGCAGGGCGAGACCGAGGGAACCGTCCTGCTGTCACTGGTCAGGTTCCGCGGCACACCGTGTGTGCTGCTGGGCCAGGACCGCGCCGGACAGTCTGCGCGGAACACGATGGGCCCCGCCGCACTGCGCCAGGCCAGACGGGGTATGCGATTGGCCGGGGAACTGCAGATTCCACTGGTATTGGTGATCGACACCCTCGGCGCGGCATTGTCGCAGGAGGCGGAGGAGCGTGGACTGGCTCCCGAGATCGCGCGCTGCATCTCCGATCTGGTGACGTTGAAGACTCCGACCGTCTCGGTGCTGCTCGGCCAGGGAACAGGTGGCGGAGCGCTCGCCTTCCTCCCCGCCGACCGGGTCCTCGCAGCCCAGAACGGCTGGTTGGCCCCTCTCCCACCGGAGGGCGCCAGCGCCATTGTTCACCGCGACACCACCCACGCACCGGAAATGGCTGCCTACCAGGGCATCCGCTCGCTCGACCTGTTGCGCGACGGCGTCATCGACGCGGTCATTCCCGAGTATCCCGATGCCGCAGACGAACCCGTCGACTTCTCCAAACGGGTCGGCGAGACCATCTCCCGGGAAATCCGTGCCCTGGCAAAGGCTCCCGAGAAGGAGCGAACTGCGGCACGACACGCCCGCTATCGGAATCTGGGCTCGACTCGGTAGGCGACCACGGAGGCCGCGTGTCCTTCTGGTGTTCCTCGAATTTGGTTGTAGCGTTCTCCTCGGTGTGCCCTCCACCGAGTCTTCCGGCTCGACGGCGCTATCGGGATCGTTGGGGAGCTTAGGCAAGCCGACTATTCCCGCCGATGGCAGTTTCGACGTAGGCGATGGCCCCAGCGAGGTCAAACCCGGCATCTACTTCAACCCTGGCGTGGAAGGCTCGGCGTGCACGTGGAAGCGCAATACCGCCGACGGCGGACACGCCACCGGCGACACCGCCTCGGTCGGCGACAACGCCGTGGGATGTTCGAGTCGTAGAGAAGGCCCTATTCGTCGAGCGCAGCAACGTGCCCGGGACTACCCCCGAACCAGAGGTGTTGCCCTGACACGTTGCGCTCTCGACAGGCTGAAAACAATCAAGACAACTTTAGGGTGGGCTTGTAGATGTCCATCCACGCCGCGAGATCGAGGGTGCGCTCGAGCCCGCGCCGCGACATCTGCGTGATCTGCGGGGTGTCGACAGACACGGCCTGAGACAGCCAATCCGGGCTGACCAAGCCGAACACCGGGTGCGAGCGGTCGCTGAGCAACTCCTTGCACTGCTGTTCCAATACGACAGCGTATTGCGGATCCTGGGTGGACGGGTACGGCGACTTCACCCGGTCTACCACCGACTGCGGCAGCACATCCTTGGCCGCGCCCCGCAGTAGCGACTTCTCCCTGCCATCGAAGGTCTTCAGCGACCACGGCGCGTTGTACACATATTCGACGAGTCGATGATCGCAGAACGGCACCCGAACCTCGAGGCCGACGGCCATGCTCGCGCGGTCCTTACGATCGAGCAGTAGCCGCACGAAGCGCGTCAAGTGGAAGTAGCACACCTTGCGCATTCGCCACTCGAAATCGGACTCGCCATCGAGCCTGTCGATGCAGGCCACGGAGGAGTCATACGACTCCTTCACGTACTCATTCAGGTTCAGCCCCGCCATGACCTCCGGGGTGAAGATGCCACGGTCGTCGCCGAAGTGCTCCGCGAACCGCACGAGCCACGGAAAGGTGTTCGCCTGCTGCACCATCGGATCGAAAAAGTGCTTGTAGCCACCGAAGACCTCGTCCGCCGACTCACCGGACAGCGCCACCGTGGAATGCTTGCGGATCTCCTTGAACAACAGATACAACGAGGTGTCCATATCCCCCATTCCCACTGGGATGTCGCGTGCCCTGATCATGTGCCGTCGTACGGCGGGATCCGCCAGATGCTCGGAGTCGAGCACGATGTCACGATGATTGGTCCGTGAACGCTCGGCAACATCGTGGACGTATGGAGTGTCCGGGGTGCCCCGCAGTTCATCAGGGATGAAATGCTCGGTCTGACCGACGAAATCAACGGCGAACGACCGTACCGTCTCGCCCACCTCGGCCAGTTGCTCTGCCGCTATCGCGGTCATCGCGGAGGAGTCGAGGCCTCCGGACAGCAGGGTGCAGCGGGGCACATCGGCGACCAGTTGCCGGCGCACGATGTCGTCGAGAAGTTCGCGGACGTGCGCGACCGACGTCTCCTGGTCGTCGGTGTGCGGCCTTGTCTGCAGAGACCAGTATCGGTGGGTGCGCAGCCCGGCCCGCGAGACCGTGACCACGGTTCCCGGATGTACCTCGTTCATGCCGTCCCACACCGCATGGCCCGGTGACTTGATGAACGCGAATATCTCGCGAATACCGTCCATCGTGACCGTCGGCTCGACGAGAGGGTTGGCAAGGATCGCCTTCGGCTCCGAACCGAACAGCACGCCGTCGGGCGTCTCGTAGTAGTAGAACGGCTTGATACCCATCCGGTCGCGGATCATGACCAGCCTGTCGACCCGGGAATCCCAAATCGCGAACGCGTACATGCCGTTCAGGCGTTCCGCGACGGCTTCTCCCCACTCGAGGTAGCCGTGGAGGACGACTTCGGTGTCGGATTGCGTGACGAACCGGTGCCCGCGCCCGCTCAGTTCCTCGCGCAGCTCACCGAAGTTGTACGTCTCACCGGAGTAGACCATCGCGACCGCACCATCGGGAGTGTCCACACTCATCGGCTGGCGGCCGCCCGGCAGGTCGATGATGGCGAGTCTTCGATGACCGAGAGCTGCATGCTCTACCACCCACGTACCGCGGTCGTCCGGTCCGCGGCAGCTCATCGTCTCGGTCATGGATTCCACGGTGGGCTGCTCGACGCGCAGATCACGTTCGAACGAGACCCATCCGGTGATTCCACACATACGTTCCTCCAACTGCCGCCAGCGCTCTTCTCAGCGCGTGGTCATGTGCGAGGTGGCGAACGCCAGACCGCTGCATGGTCGGCATTTATTATTCTTTACTTTGGCTAACCACCTATCTCCAAGATAGCCCTTTCTGGCAAGTTCTGCACACAGAGAAATGGCCGCCGGCTGTCACTCGGGAGGAGATCAAGACAGCTTGAGTGTCGGCTTGTAAATACCCATCCACGCCGCGACGTCGAGGGTGCGCTCGAGCCCGCGCCGCGACATCGGAGTGACCTGCGGTGTATCGACGGACACGGCCCGGGACAGCCAATCCGGGCTGATCAGTCCGAACACCGGGTGTGAGCGGTCGCTGAGCAGCTCCTTGCACTGCTGCTGCAGTACGACCGCATACTTGGGGTCCTGGGTAGAGGGGTACGGCGACTTCACCCGATCGATCACCGACTGCGGCAGCACATCGTGGGCCGCTGCCCGCAGCAGTGACTTTTCCTTGCCGTCGAAGGTTTTCAGCGACCACGGAGTGTTGTATACGTACTCGACGAGTCGATGATCGCAGTACGGCACCCGAACCTCGAGGCCGACGGCCATACTCGCGCGGTCCTTGCGATCGAGCAGGATTCGCACGAAGCGCGTCAGATGCAGATTGCAGATCTTGCGCATACGCCATTCGAAGTCGGACTCGCCGTCGAGCCTGTCGATGCAGGCCACGGCGGAATCGTACGAATCCTGCACGTACTCATCCATGTTCAGCTCCGCCATGAGCTCCGGGGTGAGGATGTCACGATCGTCGCCGAAATGATCGTCGTATCGCACGAGCCATGGAAAGGTGTTCGCCTCCCGCACCTTCGGATCGAAGAACCATTTGTATCCGCCGAAGACCTCATCGGCCGACTCACCGGACAGCGCCACCGTGGAATGCTTGCGGATCTCCTTGAACAGCAGGTACAGCGACGTGTCGATGTCCCCTACCCCCTCTGGAATGTCGCGTGCGATGAGCATCTGCCTTCGTGCCGCGGGGTCCGCCACAAGCTCGGAGTCGAGCACGATGTCCCGGTGGTCGGTTCGGGAGCGCTTGGCAACATCGTGCACGAACGGAGTGTCGGGGGCATCCCGCAATGCGTCAGGGATGAAATGCTCTGTCTGACCGACGAAATCAACGGAGAACGACCGTACGGTCTCGCCCACCTCCGCGAGTTGCTCGGCCGCTATCGCGGTCATCGACGAGGAATCGAGGCCGCCGGACAGCAAAGTACAGCGTGGCACATCGGCAACCAATTGCCGGCGCACGATGTCGTCGAGGAGTTCGCGGACGTGCGCGACCGAGGTCTCCCGGTCGTCCGTGTGCGGAAGCGTTTGCAAAGACCAGTATTGGCGGGTGCGCAGCCCGGCCCGAGAGACCGTGACCATGGTGCCCGGAACCACCTCGTTCATGCCGTCCCACACCGCATGACCGGGCGACTTCACGAACGCGAACATCTCCCGGACACCGTCCATCGTGACCGTCGGCAAAGCGATCGGGTTAGCAAGGATCGCCTTCGGTTCCGAACCGAACAACACCCCGTCGGGAGTCTCGTAGTAGTAGAACGGCTTGATACCCATCCGGTCGCGAATCATGACCAGCGTGTCGACGCGGGAATCCCAGATGGCAAACGCGTACATGCCGTTGAGGCGATCCGCGACCGCCTCCCCCCACTCGAGGTAGCCGTGGAGAACGACCTCGGTGTCGGAGTCAGTGAGGAACCGGTGCCCGCGCCCGTACAGTTCCTCCCGCAGCTCACCGAAGTTGTAGGTCTCACCGGAGTAGACCATCGCAACCGCACCATCCGGGGTCTCCACACTCATCGGCTGGCGACCGCCCGGCAGGTCGATGACGGCGAGCCTACGATGGCCGAGCGCCGCATGCTCTACGACCCATGTACCGCGGTCGTCCGGCCCTCGGCAGCTCATCGTCTCGGTCATGTCGTCCAGTGTGGCCTGCTCGATGCGAAGGTCGCGTTCGAACGACACCCATCCGGCGATTCCACACATAAACTCCTCCAACTGCCGCCGGCGCTCCTCAGCGCATGATCATTTCCGAGGCGGCAAGCTCGAGCCCCACCCCTGACGATCATTGACCATTCTTTACTTTTGCTAACCACCTGGCCACAGGGTAGCCCCGCCGCGAGAATGCGGCATCTGAGCTCCCACCCGACAATCTCCGATTTCCTCACGACACCGAGTTCCTCACGGCACATCACCTCCGTCATCACATAGGGTGTCCCACATCACAAACCGTGCGGCGAGAGGACATCGATGAACTCCACGACCCGGCACTCGGGCCGCAGCTACGCGGAGGTTTACCGCGAGAGCATCGAGCAACCCGAGAAGTTCTGGCTCGGTGCGGCCGAGGCCGTGGAGTGGGAGAAGCCACCGACGCGCGCCCTGGACGCCTCCGCCGCCCCGACGTACCGATGGTTCCCCGGCGCGACCCTGAACACCTGCTTCAATGCCCTCGACCGGCACGTACGAGACGGACACGGTGACCGCGCGGCGCTGATCTACGACTCTGCAATGGCCCCGGACGCCTCCCGCACATACTCGTACGCACAGTTGCTCGATGAAGTGTCCCGGTTCGCGGGAGTCCTCACCGAGCGGGGTGTGGCCACCGGCGATCGAGTGATCATCTATATGCCGATGATCCCGGAGGCGGCCATCGCCATGCTCGCGTGCGCGCGTATCGGTGCGGTGCATTCGGTCGTGTTCGGCGGGTTCGCTGCAAAGGAACTCGCGACGCGTATCGACGACGCAGGCCCGGTAGTGCTGGTAACCGCATCGGGCGGACTCGAACCGGGGCGCATCGTCGAGTACCTACCGATGGTGGAGAAGGCGCTGGAGTTGTCAGCGACCCCTCCACACACGGTCATCGTCAAGGCTAGGGAGCAGATCCCCGGCTCGGCGGCCGACTATCGGGGTAGTGCGGCCACATGGTTCGACTGGGATACGTTGATCGCGGACGCTTCACCCGCGCAGCCTGTTCCGGTAGCCGCGACGGATCCGCTGTACATCCTCTACACATCCGGCACCACGGGGAAGCCGAAAGGCGTCATTCGCGACAACGGCGGGCATGCGGTCGCGCTGACGTGGTCGATGAAAAACATCTACGACATCGGCCCCGGCGACGTGTGGTGGACCGCCTCCGACGTGGGTTGGGTGGTCGGCCACTCCTACATCGTTTACGGCCCTCTCCTGGCCGGCGCCACCTCCGTACTCTACGAAGGCAAACCGGTCGGAACCCCGGACGCTGGCGCGTTCTGGCGGGTCATCTCCGATCACGGCGTGTCGGCGTTGTTCACCGCGCCGACGGCGATCAGGGCCGTCCGCAAGGCAGATCCGGACGCGCGAGAGGTTGCAAAGTACGACATCTCCTCTTTGAAGGCGTTGTTCGTCGCCGGTGAGCGCCTCGACCCCGACACGTACGCCTGGACGACGAAGATTTTGGACCGGCCCGTGGTCGATCATTGGTGGCAGACCGAAACCGGCTGGGCGATCTGTGCGAACCTGCTCGGCCTGCAACCGATGCCGATCAAGCCCGGCTCCCCCACCGTTCCGGTACCCGGCTACCGGGTCGAAGTGCTGGGCGACAACGGCAATCCCCTACCCGCTGGCACCGAGGGACAAATCGTGATCGCGCTCCCCCTGCCACCCGGAGCGCTCACCGGGCTGTGGCGCGACCCGGACCGATACACGCGGGCCTACCTAGCGGCGTTCGACGGCTACTACCTCACCGGCGATTCGGGGTATATCGACGAGGACGGGTACGTCTTCGTGCTCGGCCGGAGCGACGACGTCATCAACGTTGCCGGACACCGACTCTCGGCGGGAAGCATCGAGGCCGTCGTGGCCGGGCACCCAGCCGTTGCCGAGTCCGCGGTGGTCGGAATCCGGGACGAGCTCAAGGGGCAGCGGCCCAGCGGCTATGTGGTGCTCAAGGCAGGCGCCGACGTTGATCCCGACACTCTGCGCAGTGAACTGGTCGCGATGGTGCGCGATCAGATCGGAGCCGTCGCTGCGTTCCGTGACGTGACTGTCGTGCCGGCGTTACCGAAGACGCGGTCGGGCAAGATACTGCGCAAGACTGTGCGCCAGATCGTCGACCGGGACGTATACACGGTGCCGTCCACCATCGAGGACACCACGGTGCTCGAGATCTTGGAGAAGCAACTGCGCAGCTGACCTGTGTGGTCCGCCGCCGCATCGTCCCATCGAACTCGCCTCACAGGCCCTTGATTTCGGCATAGCGAGCGAGAGCCTCCTGCCGTTCGTGGGCATGGTCGACGATCGGCGGTGGATAGCCCTCAGGCCGACCGTCCGGCAAGGCGTGGACAGCCTTTCCGTGAACGCCACGCAACTCGGGTACCCACCGACGCACGTACTCACCGTCCGGGTCGAACTTCTCCCCCTGAGTCGTCGGGTTGAAGATCCTGAAGTACGGCGACGCATCAGTACCCGACCCCGCGGTCCACTGCCATCCGTGCTGGTTGTTGGCCAGGTCCGCATCAGCGAGGTGTTTCATGAAATAACCTGCACCGCGCCACCACGGCAAATGCAGATCTTTCACGAAGAACGACGCAACGATCATCCGCACCCTGTTGTGCATCCACCCTTCCGCATTCAGTTGCCGCATTCCCGCATCGACGATCGGGAACCCCGTGCGGCCCTCGCACCAGGCGCTGAATGCCTGCTCTGCGTCAGGCCCGCTGTCGTAGCGGATGTGATCGAAGCGGCGGTCGTAGTTGCCGCGGGCGCTGTCCGGGCGTTGGAACAGGATGTCGGCGTAGAAATCTCGCCACGCCAGCTGTCGCCGGTACATTTCGGCGCCCCTATCCCGGCTGCTCGCCAGGTCGTGAAGCATCGTCCGCGGATGAATGTTGCCGAATCGGAGAAAGACCGACATCCTGCTCGTCGCATCGAGGTCGGGCCGATCCCGCATCTTCGCGTAATCGGCGAGACCGTCTTCGCGGAACTCCGCCCACCGCTTCAGTGCCGACACCTCGCCTGCGGTGCACCCGCCGGGTCCGGGTACGGGGATCGTCGCCCGCCGGACCGGCACCTCGTCCGGGTTCAGCCATTCGACGGTCTCGGGCCCGGTCCGGGCCGGCATCTGCCACCCGTGCCCCAGCCACTTCCTGAAGTACGGGGTGAACACCCGATACGGTTGCCCGTTCGTCTTGCCGACCGTTCCCGGTGCCACTGCGTACGGGGAGCCAGTGGCAACCAGCGGGATACGCTCCGCTACGGCCGCATCACGCTCACGTCCGTAGGGGCCGAAATCGGCGCTCACATGAGTCTCGAATGCCGACACCTCCCGCGCGACCGCGGGCACGACATCGACGGGATCACCCTCCACCAAAAGCAATCTGCCCTCGAGTCGTTCGTTCAGTTCGCTGAGGCTGCGGAACAGGCAACGCATGCGCGCCTCACCCGCGGGCCTCAGCAGCCTCTCATCGAGGACGAACAGGCCGAGCGCACGGGCGCCCGCCTCCGCTACTGCGTTCAGCACGGGCAGATCCCTGAGGCGCAAGTCGCGCCGGAACCAGACGAGGGCCGTGTCCACTCGCCTGACGTTACCGAGTGAAGTACCAGGAATCGGGCGGTATCAGATGTCCGGTCGTGTCGAGGGCAGCATCGACAGGAACGGGGCCTCTATTCCCTCGTTCTCGAACGCCGTGAGCGCTGCCCGGGTGAGTGCACGCTGCACCGCCCACTGACGGCCGGGCTTCACCCGTGCGGTGATGCGCAATGTGACCGATGCAGCTGTCACGGAGTTCACGCCCAGCAGTTCGGGCGGATCGAGAATGTCGTCCGCGATCGCGGCATCTTCGGCGGCCTCGAGGACGGCGGCCAGTGCCACTTCGCAGGCACGGTGCACGTTCGCCGAGTGCGAGATCGGCAGATCGACCACCGCAACCGCGTGCCCCTGGCTCATGTTGCCCACGCGCAAGATCTCGCCGTTGCGGCAGTACCACAACGTCCCGTTGATATCGCGAATCGTGGTCACGCGTAGACCGACCGATTCCACCGTGCCGGTCGCCTCACCGAGATCGACCACGTCCCCGACGCCGTATTGATCCTCGAGGAGCATGAAGATGCCGGAAAGGAAGTCCCGAACGAGATTCTGAGCACCGAATCCCAGTGCAACGCCGACAACCCCCGCGGAGGCGATGAACGGGGTGACGTTGACCCCGAGGATCTCGAGGATCTGCAATATCGCCCAGACGAGCATCACAATCGAGACGGTGGATTTGAGAACCGAGCCGATCGTCGTCGCGCGCTGGGCACGGCGTTCGTTGACGATGCCTTCTTTGACCCCGCGTGGCGCGCGATCACGTAGTGGTTTCAGCAAGGCGGGGGTGTCCGACGGAGCCCGCTTGCGTGTCATGCGGTCGATGAACCGATGCAGTATGAAGCGGAGAACGAACGCCAACAACACATAGATCGCGATCTGCATCGGCCTGTGAATGAGCCAGTCACGGCTTGTTTCGGTCAGTTCGAAGGCTTGCAGCGAAGAATACATCCCGGGCAAGTATACGGACGGGACCGAACATCCCAGGTTGGTTGCGCTTCGTAGGGTGGCCATCCGCGCACCCGATGGTCGTTCCCACGGCACAATGCAAGGGTGACCATCAGCGACTCAGCCACCGTCCTCGTGGTCGACGACGACGAGGATGTGCGGACATCCCTCGAACGCGGCCTTCGCTTGTCCGGATTCACCGTTCTCACGGCGGTCGACGGAGCGGACGCCCTGCGAGTAGTCAACGAACAGCGACCCCACGCGATGGTGCTGGACATGAACATGCCGGTCATCGACGGTACGGGCGTCGTGACGGCGTTGCGCGCGATGAACAATGACATCCCCATCTGCGTGCTCAGTGCACGCGACACCGTCGACGACCGCATCTCAGGTCTCGAGTCGGGGGCCGACGACTATCTGGTCAAGCCTTTCGTTCTCGCCGAGTTGGTCGCGAGAATCCGCGCGATGCTGCGCCGGCCCGGAACCACAGCGGCGCCCAGCGACTCACCTGCACCTCCACCGATCCGCATCGGCGCACTCGAAATCCACCTGTCTGCACGCAGGGTCTTCATGGCAGGCGAGGAAATCACACTGACCAAGAGGGAGTTCGAGCTACTCGAAGTCCTCGCCCGCAACGTCGGCATCGTCCTGAGCCGTGAGCGCCTCCTGGAACTGGTATGGGGCTACGACTTCGTTGCCGACACCAACGTGGTGGACGTCTTCGTCGGCTACCTCCGACGCAAGTTCGAAGTCGGCGATCAGCCGCGCATCCTCCACACGGTCCGGGGCGTAGGGTTCGTGCTGCGGGAACCGTCGTGAAGCGCTCCTTCTCGCTACGCACCCGCGTGGCGGCCGCCACTGCACTCGGAGCAACGATCATCGTGGTGGCGCTGGGGGTCCTGGTGTCGCTGGCGATCAACCGCAACAACCTCTCGCAACTCGACCGGCGGCTGGAATCGGCGTCGGATGTACTGGTCCCCAATGCGGCCACCGCCGGACTATTCCTCGGCGCGATAGGTGACTACGGCGCGTTCGCCATCACCATCCGTTCAGGCAGCGGCGACACCGTGCTCGTCAGCACTCCCACACAGCTACCCGAACTCGACCCCGGATGGCAGACGGTCGAGGTGAACGGCACGAAGTACCGGGCGTTCACCGCGACCGTGCCGATCCTCGACACCCGCATTTCGTTGGCCGTTCCGTACTCGGAGGCCCAAGACATCACCTCCGAACAGCAACGCCAAGTCGCCCTCGTCGGCGTTCTGGCGATCGCCGCGGCGAGCAGTCTCGGATGGTTGTTCGGCGGGCGTGCGGTGCGTCCGCTCGAGGACCTGACGGGCCGCATCGTGCGCCGCGAACCCGAACTGACACCTGCCTCGTCCGGTGTCCGGGAGGCGGATGAGCTCGCCGCGGCCGCCGAATCGATGCTGAGGGACGTCGCCGACGCGCAGCAAGCGACTACCGCCGCTTTGTCGGTTGCGCGCGACTTCGCGGCCGTGTCCGCACATGAGCTTCGAACGCCGCTCACCGCCATGCGTACCGACCTCGAGGTCCTCACCACTCACGAGTTGACGCCCTCGCAGCGGGACGAGATCCTCCGAGACGTGGCGCGCGCGCAAGACCGGGTGGAATCGACACTGTCGGATCTCGAGCGGCTGGCCCGCGGCGAACTGTCCACCGACCAGGACTTCGCGAACTGCGACCTGGTCGACATCGGCGACCTCGCGGCCGAAGACGCCATGCGACACCACCCCGGGCTACAGGTGACGGTGGACGCACCCCCGATCACGGTGCGCGGAATGCCCGGCGGCCTTCGCCTGATTCTGGACAACGCCATCAAGAACGCCGTCCGGCACGGCGGCGCCAGCACGGTGAAGATCACGGTGCGCGGCTCGAGCAGGGGGGCCACACTCATCGTCGACGACAACGGCTCGGGTGTACCCGAACCCGAACGGGTAGCTGTCTTCGAACGGTTCCACCGAGGCTCCAACGCCACCACAAGCGGGTCCGGGCTGGGCTTGGCGCTCGTCGCCCAGCAGGCTGCCCTACACAACGGCAGTGCTTTCTTGGAGACCAGCCCGCTCGGCGGCGCTCGACTGGTCGTCGAACTTCACACCGGTCCGGCGCTGACGATACGAAACGAAGAAGACCCTGCCTCACCAGAGAGGTGAGGCAGGGTCTTCTTGCAGAAAGTTCCTTGCAGAAAGTTCTATGCCCTCGCGTCCAGAAGGTCGATCACGAACACCAGGGTCTTGCCGGACAGTTGATGGCCGGCGCCGGCGGGACCGTAGGCCAGTTCCGGCGGGATGGTGAGCTGGCGACGTCCGCCCACCTTCATACCGGGAATTCCGTCCTGCCATCCCTTGATGAGCCCGCGAAGTGGGAACTGGATCGACTCTCCGCGGTTCCAGGAAGAGTCGAACTCCTCACCGGACTCGAAATCGACGCCGACGTAGTGGACTTCGACAGTGCCCCCCGGAACAGCCTCCGCACCTTCACCAACCACCAGGTCTTTGATGGTCAGGTCGGTCGGTGGGGGCCCCTCTTGAAAATCGATCTCGGGCTTGCTCATGTGTGCTCCTTGGTCAGGGCGATGATGTTCGGCACGTTGGCTCGCGATCAGCGACTTGCAGCGTCCTTGTATTCGCGCTCGGTGTAGCCGGTGTAGATCTGGCGCGGGCGACCAATCTTCGTAGCTGGATCTTCATGCATTTCACGCCAGTGCGCAATCCATCCCGGCAGGCGGCCGATCGCGAACAGAACAGTGAACATGCGGGTCGGGAAGCCCATCGCGCGGTAGATCAGACCGGTGTAGAAGTCGACATTCGGGTACAGCTTGCGCTCGACGAAGTAGTCGTCGGTAAGCGCCGCCTCTTCGAGGGCCATTGCGATGTCGAGGAGTTCGTCGTCGCCACCGAGTTTGTCGAGGATCGTGTGTGCAGTCTTCTTGACGATCGCCGCGCGAGGGTCGTAGTTGCGGTAGACGCGATGCCCGAAGCCCATGAGCTTCACGCCGTCTTCCTTGTTCTTGACCTTGCGGACGAAGTCGGCGGCGGTGCTGTCACTGGCCTTGATCTCGTCGAGCATCTCGAGAACAGCCTGGTTGGCGCCACCGTGCAGCGGGCCCCAGAGTGCGTTGATGCCGCCGGAAATGGACGTGAAGAGGTTGGCGTCGGAGGAGCCGACCAGCCGCACCGTCGACGTCGAGCAGTTCTGCTCGTGGTCGGCGTGCAGAATCAGCAGCATGTCCAAAGCCTTGGCGATCTCGGGATCGATCTCGTAAGGCTCCGCGGGGAACCCGAAGGTCATCCGCAGGAAGTTCTCCACCAGATTCAGGGAGTTGTCCGGGTACAGGAACGGCTGACCGACAGACTTCTTGTACGCGTACGCCGCAATCGTCGGCAGCTTGGCCAGAAGGCGGGTCGTCGACAGCTCGACCTGGTCCGGGTCGGACGGGTCGAGGGAATCCTGGTAGTACGCGGACAAAGCGTTTACCGCACTGGACAGAACCGGCATCGGGTGCGCGTTCCGTGGGAACCCGTCGAAGAATCTCTTGAGATCCTCGTGCAGCAGCGTGTGTCGCCGAATCCGGTTGGTGAACGTCTCGAGTTCCGTCGCGGTCGGCAGCTCACCGTAGATCAGCAAGTAGCTGACCTCGATGAATGTCGACTTCTCGGCCAGCTGCTCGATGGGGTAGCCGCGATAACGGAGAATTCCGTGCTCACCGTCGATATAGGTGATCGCCGAGCTGGTTGAGGCCGTATTGACGAAGCCCGGGTCCAGGGTGGTGTACCCGGTACCAGCAAGCAGTTTGCCCAGTTCGATTCCGTCATTGCCCTCGGTTGCCCTGGCAATGGACATCGTGTGCTCACCACCCGGGTAGGTAAGCGTGGGCTTTGTGTCATTGTCAGGCACGAAGCATCCCTCTCAAGCTCAAACCAATGAGTAACAACTTCATTCAGGTAGAAACTAGTCGCTCCACGGCCCGCGCGCCGAGGGAGGGTCTGCCCGGAGCGTGCGAGCGGGCTCGTTCGCCCGACGCGCGACGACCACGAAGAATGCGCCCAGCGGGTGTTCGAACGGCGTCCGAATTGCTCGCGTGACACGAGAACGCACACGAACGCGGCCTGCTGCAAGAGACTGCGCGGGGCTTGTCACCTGCACCGATACCGGCCGGCGGGCACAGGACGCACATCGGGCCTCCACGTGGCGGGCCCTGACGAGCCGACATTTCCTCGACCCCGCCAGCACCGAAGAAGAGCCCCGAGGAACCCGTCGGCCCCGCCGCAACCGGCCACTTCTCGTCCCACCAGGTGGGCACCCACAGCCCGAACGCCACCGCTCAACGACCCATTGCGGCCATGCCCCAGCGCCCGGTCCACTTCTGCCCCGGGTCGAGCACGAGTAGATCGATACCGGAATTGAAGGCATCGGGCGGACACGT
Organism: Rhodococcus sp. WMMA185; assembly: GCF_001767395.1. NCBI lineage: Bacteria > Bacillati > Actinomycetota > Actinomycetes > Mycobacteriales > Nocardiaceae > Rhodococcus > Rhodococcus sp. WMMA185. The sequence goes on from NZ_CP017014.1 coordinate 3,079,387, forward strand.
CATGGGTTCGAGCGCCAGCGCTCGCCCTCGGCCGGGGTACGGCCTACCCGCGTCGGGGTCGGCAACGAACGCCTGCAGCCAACCGAATTCACGGGCTGCCCACAGAACGGTTCCGGAGCCGTCGGGTGCGCGCAATTCGTGCCGAGACCTGCCGTCCACATCGACGTCGAGCGCGCTGAACGGGGTATCGAGGGCCACGCTCTTGAGCTTGCGCGGACTCGTGAAGTCGTAGTAGGTACCTGCCACGGGTTGCGATCCTCCGTTCGGGAGCATGCGTTCATCGAGCGGCACCCGGGTGCCGGCGGACAACCGGAGAGTGCATTCGTCGAGGGGGAAGTCGCCCACCCGGACGAATGAGTGAAACCCCATCCCGAACGGAGCCGGGATGGCGCCGGTGTTGGTCGCGGTATGCGTCACAGTAAGTCCGTCGTAATCAAGGGCATAGTCGACGGTCAGCCTGACCGGGTACGGCCACCCCTTGTGGAGGCGGACGTCGATCGCCAATTCGATCCGGTCGTCGGCGTGGTTCACGACGCTCCAATCCGTGAACCGGACAAATCCGTGGATCGCATTGTCGAACCCAGGTTCGGTGATCTCTAGCTGATGTTCGATCCCGTCGAAAGTGAAACGGCCATTTCGGATCCGGTTGGGCCACGGCGCCAGTATCAACCCGGCCGACAGCGGTGGGCGCGTCCCGATCTCCCACGTCTCGCTGAGTGCCATCGGCCCCTCGGGGCAGTCGAGTTCGAGTTGCCGGAGCCCGGCCCCCTTTACTGCGATGTCTGCCCGATAGCCGCCTCCCCGGATCTCGAAGGCCGCCGCGGCAGGACTGTCCGGCCTCGGCAACTTCGCTATTCCCATGCAGTTCAGTGTGCACGAAATATGTGATGGCGCACAGGAACCTAACGGCTGACCCGGTAGCGCATCAGTGCGGGGAATGCGGCCGCCGCAATCACCACCCCGATCACGACGAGCACGCCACCACCCGCGGCGGCGACACTCGTTCCGACCGCTGCCGCCGCAGCGCCGTGCAACACGTCGCCGATTCGGGGCCCACCCGCGACCACGACGATGAAGACACCCTGTAGCCGTCCACGCATCTCGTCCGTGGCGACCGCTTGCAGCATCGCGCTCCGGAACGCGGCAGAAATCATGTCGACAGCACCTCCGAACGCGAGAAACGCCAGAGCCGCCCACAACAGGATCGGACTGTCTCCCGGGGCCGCGACCCCCACGACCACTCCGAACCCGACCATTGCCAGACCCCACAAGACGATGCACACAACCACGGCACGACCTTGACGATGGACTCTGGGCAACCACCCGGAGAACACTCCACCGACCACGGCACCGGCGGACATTGCTGCGAACAGTAGGCCGAGCGCGAAGCCACCGGTGGCCGGGTCGCCGAACGTATCGTTCGCGATCTGTGGAAACAACGCTCGCGGCATACCGAACACCATCGCGATGATGTCGACGACGAACGAAGCGAGCAGCACCTTCTGCGTCGCGAGGTAGGCGAAGCCGTCGAACACCTCGCGAAGCCCAGCTCGCCGCGAGTGGCCCGTCGGCGGAATCGGGGGAAGGCGCAGCACCGCCCACAGTGTGGCGAGCAGGGCAATGGAATCGACCAGATACAGCGTCGGCAACCCGACCGTCGGGATCATCACCCCGGCCAGCAGCGGCCCGGCGATGGCACCGAATTGCACCACCGTCATGTTCAGCGAGTTGGCTGCGGCCAACTGCTTCACCGGGATCAGTCGCGGGATGATGGCGCTGCGCGTGGGCTGGTTCACGGCGAAGAAAGCTTGTTGCACCGCAAGCAATCCGAAGACCAACCAGACATTGTTCATACCCAGCGCGGCCTGAATCCAGAACAGCACCGAGGTGAGACCGAGCCCGACCGTCGTCAACGTCAGCAGTGTGCGGCGGTCCATGACATCGGCCAATGCGCCGCCCCACAACCCGAACACGAGCAGCGGCGCCAGCGCGAACACGCCCGTCAGACCCACGTACGCCGAACTGCGGGTGATTTCGTACACCTGCTGCGGCACGGCGACGATACTGAGTTGCCCACCGATGACGGTGACGATTCCGGTCAGCCACAACCGACGGTAATCACGGTTTTGGAGAGGAGTCGTGTCCGCCAGTATCCGGTTCACGGTTGCAGGCGCTCGACGATCCAACCGTCATCATCGGCCCGCGAGGTCCGGATGCGATTGTGCATCCGGTTGGCACGACCCTGCCAGAACTCGACGACCTCAGGTTTGATCAGGATGCCACCCCAGTTCGGCCGCACGGGGATGTCGACATCGACACCGAACCGCTCGGCCACATCGCGTAGTGCCTTGTCCAGTTCGGCCCGCGAGCCGATCGGCTGCGACTGTTCGGAGGCCCACGCGCCCAAGCGGGATCCGCGGGGCCTGCTGTGCCAGTATTCGTCCGTGACCTCGGCGCTGACTCGCTCGACGGGACCACGGACGGTGATCTGCCGCGCGATCGGTACCCACGGGAACGTCGCAGATGCGTAGGGCACGGCCGCTAGCTGACGGGCCTTGTCCGATGCGTAGTTGGTGAAGAACAGCACACCATCGGCGCTCAGTCCCTTGCAGAGGACCGTGCGAGTACACGGATGCCCCTGCGCGTCGACGGTCCCGAGCGTCATCGCGTTGGGTTCGGGTATCCCGGCCTCGACGGCCGTCTCCATCCAGTGGCGCATCAGCGGCAGCCAGCCGTCACTCAACTCGTCGACGTCGAGATCAGACTCGTCGTACCGTCCACCGAGGCCCTGATACCCGTAGGCAATGCGCATGGCGGCTAGGTCCTTGTCCACCGGTTTCGGCGGCTGAGCATCTGAAGACACAGAGAGGAACGCTACTCCCGGGAATGCACTGATCAACTCTTCGGTGACACCGGCTAGAGTTTTGGTGACCGGACCTGCCTCGGATTGCAGCCGCGACAGCGCGATGCCTGGGTGGAAAGGTCGATTGTCCGGAGGAGAAGTGCCTGCCGAACCCGCAGGTGCGCCCGGCGCAATGAGTCGAACACCGAGACAGTGCCGCTCTGACGGGGGCACTCGAACGAGGAGAGTCCACGAGCTATGGCAACCAGCGCGGCAATACCGGATGATTTCGTCAGCGGACTGGAGGGCGTGATCGCGTTCACCAGCGACATTGCCGAGCCTGACAAGGACGGCGGGGCGCTGCGTTACCGCGGGGTCGACATCGAAGAGCTCGTCGCAAAGCGCGTCACCTTCGGCAACGTCTGGGCTCTGCTCGTCGACGGACGTTTCGGTGCCGGCCTGCCGCCGGCCGAACCGTTCCCCTTGCCGGTGCACACCGGCGACGTACGTGTCGACGTCCAGGCCGCGCTCGCGATGCTGGCCCCCATCTGGGGTTACGAACCGCTGCTCGACATCGACGACGTCACCGCCCGCGAGAACCTCGCCCGCGCCTCGGTGATGGCTCTGTCCTATGTCGCCCAGTCCGCGCGCGGCATCCACCAGCCCGCTGTCCCGCAGGCGCGAATCGATCAGTCCGCAACCGTCACCGAGCGGTTCATGGTCCGCTGGAAGGGCGAACCCGACCCCGCCCACGTCGAAGCCATCGACGCCTACTGGGTCTCGGCCGCCGAGCACGGAATGAATGCCTCCACCTTCACCGCCCGCGTCATCGCCTCAACCGGCGCCGACGTCGCCGCGTCACTGTCGGGTGCGATCGGTGCGATGTCGGGCCCACTGCACGGCGGCGCCCCCGCCCGCGTGCTACCCATGATCGAGGAAACCGAAAAATCCGGCGATGCACGCGCAGTGGTCAAAGGCATCCTCGACCGCAAAGAGAAGCTGATGGGCTTCGGTCACCGCGTGTACCGGGCCGAAGATCCCCGCGCCCGGGTGCTGCGGGCCACGGCCAAACGCCTGAACGCGCCCCGCTTCGAGGCGGCCGCCGCGCTCGAGCAGGCAGCCCTCGCCGAACTGCGCGAGCGTCGTCCCGACCGCGCAATCGAGACGAATGTCGAGTTCTGGGCTGCGGTCATCCTCGACTTCGCCGAGGTACCCGCGCACATGATGCCCGCGATGTTCACCTGTGGCCGCACTGCCGGTTGGTGCGCCCACATCCTTGAACAGAAGCGTCTCGGGAAACTGGTCCGCCCCGCCGCCATCTACACCGGACCCGGACCTCGCTCTGCAGAGTCCGTCGAAGGCTGGGACCAGATCACCCACCCCAGCTGACCGCATCTTCGAATCTCGAGCAATAGAGAGAAGCTATGACCCCCACACCGATCATCCCCGCAGACCTCCTGCCCGCAGACGGACGATTCGGCTGCGGCCCCTCCAAGGTTCGCCCCGAACAGCTTCAGTCCCTGGTCGAGGTCGGCTCCTCGGTGTTCGGCACCAGCCACCGCCAGAAGCCCGTCAAGGACGTGGTCGCCAGCGTACGGTCCGGACTCGCCGATCTGTTCTCCCTCCCCGACGGCTACGAAGTGGTACTCGGAAATGGTGGCACCACCGCGTTCTGGGATGCGGCCGCCTTCGGCCTGATCCGTGAGAAGTCGCTGCATCTCACCAACGGTGAGTTCAGCTCCAAGTTCGCTTCGGTTGCCAAGAAGAACCCGTTCATCGGGGACCCGATCGTCGTATCCGCAGACCCGGGCAGCGCACCCGAGCCGGTGTCGGACCCCTCTGTGGATCTAATTGGCTGGGCGCACAACGAAACCTCCACCGGCGTCGCGATTCCCGTCTCGCGTCCGGCCGGCTCGGAGAACGCGCTTGTCGCCATCGATGCCACTTCAGGCGCCGGTGGACTGCCGGTGAACATCGCCGACGCCGACGTGTACTACTTCGCACCTCAGAAGTGCTTCGCTGCCGACGGCGGCCTGTGGATCGCTCTGATGAGCCCTAAGGCCCTAGAGCGTGTCGAGGAGATCAAGGGATCGGGTCGCTGGACTCCTGACTTCCTGTCGCTGCCCATCGCCGTGGACAACAGCTCGAAGGATCAGACGTACAACACACCGGCGGTCGCGACTCTGCTGCTGCTCGCCAACCAGATCGACTGGCTGAACGCCAAGGGCGGCCTCGACTGGGCCACCTCACGCACCGAGGACTCGTCTTCGCGGCTCTACCAATGGGCCGAAGCGAGCGAGTACGCCACACCGTTCGTCGCGGACCCGGCACATCGGTCCCAGGTGGTCGGCACCATCGACTTCGACGAGAAGATCGACGCGGCCCAGGTTGCGAAGATCCTCCGCGCGAACGGCATCGTCGACACCGAGCCGTACCGCAAGCTCGGCCGCAACCAACTACGCGTGGGTATGTTCCCGGCCATCGATCCCGAGGACGTCTCACAACTGACGAAGAGCATCGACTGGGTCGTCTCGCAACTCGGCTGAGCCGAACGTGAATCCAACTCGGCTGTGCCGAAATTGAATCCACCTCGGCTGAGCCGAGAGTAAGTCCTCGTCAGTCCCCCGCACTCCCGGTGTGGGGGACTGACGGCATTCGGGTGATCCGTCGTGTCCGGTCGCGAAACGACGAAGCGCGGCGACCGCCTGACCTCGGGTCGCGATATAGTCGCGCGTGTCTTGCTGCACAAGCGGTCACGAATGAATTACAGTTGGCGCCGGCACAATAATCGCGAGCCGGCGCGATGAGGAGGTCAACGTGCGAGAGCTTCGAGTGATCGGTCTCGAGCCCGATGGTTCGCACGTCGTGTGCGCTGATGCCAGTACCGGCGAAAGATTCCGGCTTCCAGCCGATGACAAACTCCGCGCCGCATCCAGCGGGGACATCGCTCGACTCGGCCAGATTGAGATTCAAATGGACAGTCAGCTCAGACCTCGTGAAATTCAGGCCCGCATCCGTGCCGGCGCCTCCGTCGAACAGGTAGCCGAAGAGGCTGGTGTCCCCCTGTCGAAGGTGGAACGCTTCGCCTATCCGGTTCTGCTCGAACGTTCCCGTGCAGCCGAGATGGCCCAGGGCGGCCACCCGGTGCGTGAGAACGGACCCGCCGTATCCACTCTCTCCGAGATCGTGACGCAAGCATTTCGCGCACGCGGCCACAACGTCGAGGAAGCGACGTGGGACGCGTGGCGTGACGAGGACAATCACTGGGTCGCCCAATTGCAGTGGCAGGCCGGGCGCACCACCAACGCCGCTCACTGGCGCTATCAGCCGGACGCACACGGCGGCACCATCATCGCGCTCGACGACACCGCGTTCGACCTGATCGACCCTGACTTCGGTCGCCCCCTGCGTGGTTTGGCACCCGTGGCTTCAGATGAGTCGGAACAACTCGAGCTCGCCGAGTTCCCCGCCGAGGTGCCGGTGCCGTCGATCGAGCGGGAAGAGATCATCGAGGCCGAGGAAGCCGAAGAAGCCGAGGACGATTCCGAATCTTCGGAAGAAGTCGAGGCCCCCAAGATCGCACCGCACCAGACGAACAACAAGGACAGGCGCGGCAAGCCCGCTCTTCCCTCCTGGGACGATGTCCTCCTTGGTGTGCGCAGCAGCGGACGCTGATCGCCCAGGAAAGTGAACTAGCAACAGTGAGCTAGCGGAGGTTCGTACTCTTTCAGGCAGATACCGGAAGAGGGGGATGATCGTGTGGCCGAAGGTATCGACGATCTGGTACACCGACGTTCCCGAGCCGGCCGCCGTTCTGGGCACCCGTACCCAGCCTGATCCAGAGGCTGCAGCGCAACTCACCGCCCGCCTCTTCCCCACCATGGAATCCACCCCGACCGGCTCGGTTCCACTGTCTGAGGCCGCTACTCTCGGCGCGACCGGAACCGTCCACATCGGGTGCTTTCCGGGCATCTCGGTGGTGTGCGGAATCGATCTCGCGGTTCCGAGGCCGTCCACCCTGCCCGAGACGCACATCCGCCCTACCGGATCCGCGAAGACCTACTACGTGGCTTCCAAGCCCGATATCTCGTGGGGCTCGTTCGCAATGTGGGATGAGGGAATCCTGACGAGGTCGTTCAGCGCGACACCGGTCCACATCCACGAAGATCTCGGTGTCCCTCTGGTGTGGGAGAAGCCCTTCTGGGCGGGCGACTTTCCGATGCAGCACCCCCCAGAGGTTCTTCCGGACCCGCAATCGCTGCCATTCCACCCCCAGCACTTCGCCGAGGGAGCCAACCAGGCGTGGCTGGGATTTACATACGCCGGCTCATCCGAAGACACCCTGGTCGATCCGGATAGCATCACAGTGCTCGGGTTCGTGGTTCACCATCCGGGCGTAAGTCCCGAGACCGAAACCGTGGGCGCTACTACCAATGGGTCCTCACCGGCGCATGACACCCGCAAACGCGCGCCGCTGCGGCGGTACTTCGGCTTCTGATCGAGTCCGCCCGCGCTATGCGGCGCCGACGAGCATCACGAACCACCCGCCGAGAACCCCCGCTGCCGCGCCGTACACAAGCCAGCGCCAGATCGGGACTCGTCGCAGTCGCCACGCCGACGGCGCGAACCCCACCACTGCAACGACTTCGAGAACAACAGCAAGCACCACGTTGATGCGGGCGAGTTGGGAACCGAAGGCGACGACCGCCACGAACACCAGTGCTGCCGAGAACCCCGCGACCACGAGTCCGGTGAACCACGGAGTTCTCGCCGGCTGATCGGTCGAATGCGCCTGATACTGGGCGTGCGGGTGCCCCATCCTCACCCACCTGTTCGGACGCGCTCATAGAACGCCATGGCCGCCGCGGTCGCGACATTGAGGGAATCCGTTCCTGGTGCCATCGGAATGCGTGCGCGAATGTCCGTGGCCCGCATGGCGTGCTCGGTGAGGCCGGGGCCTTCCGCGCCCAGCAGCAACGCCACCTTCTCGCCCACCATCGCCTCCGCCAACGTCACCGCCGCGGGGTTCGGGGTCAACGAGATCAACTGGAAACCTCGCTCCCTTAGCGTCTCCAGGTCGTGCGGCCACTTCACCGTATGGGCGAACGGAATTCGCAGCACGTGTCCCATCGAGACCCGTACGGCTCGCCGGTACAGCGGATCGGCACACCCCTTGCCGAACACCACCGCATCGACACCGAGGCCCGCGGCGTTGCGAAACATCGAACCCAGGTTCTCGTGATCGTTGACTCCTTCGAGCACCGCGACCGTCTTGGAACTGCCGAGCACATCGGCCAACTCCAGGGGCTCGGGACGACGAGCCACCGCAAGCACACCCCGGTTGAGATGAAACCCGACGACCTCGGCCATGACCTCGGCTGTAGCCCGGTAGAACGGCACATCCACACCTTCGAGGTCGACCGCGAGTTCCTCGAGCCGCCGATCGACACCCAGCAGAGCGATGGGGTCGAACCGAGACGCCAGCATTCGCTGTACGACCAGCACGCCCTCCGCGATTACCAAGCCCTTCCCCGAGGGAAGGTCTGGGCGACGATCCGACGAGTTGAGATCGCGAAAGTCGTCCAGCCTGCTGTCGGCCGGATCCGGCGTGTCGATGACGTGAACCACCGGTCCATCGTGCCGTATGCGCGGGGTTTACTCCGAATCGGCGACGATGGATGTGATGATGCCGACCGCGTCACGAAGAACCTTCAACTCCGCCTCGTCGAGCCCGGACAACTGCTCGTTCATCCATACTTCGCGGGCATGGGTCTCGTCGATGATCAGCGCGCGTCCCGAGTCCGTGAGAGTGACGATTATCTGTCGCCCGTCTGTAGGGTGCGGTGCACGCTCGACCAGACCCAGCTCGACCAGCGAGGCGATGACACGGGTCATCGAGGGTGGCTGGACCTTTTCCTTGGCGGCGAGACTGCCCGGAGTCATTGCCCCCTCACGCGAGAGGGTGGCCAGGGCCGACAACTGAGTGAGTGAGACCTGGGCATCCGCGCGCCGTCCACGCAAGTGGCGGGTGAGGCGCACGACAGCCAGGGAGAGGTCGCTGGCGAGTGCTCGGGTTTCCGTGGTCACTGCACTGACAATACGGGACCGGCGGGCGTGCGTTTACGTTAACGCGTTGGTGATTGGATCGACCGCGAAGTAGGCCACGAAAAGCAGCGACACAATCCACATCAAGGGATGAATCTTTCTGATGCCACCACCTGCGGCGTTCAGGGCAACCCAGGAGATGAATCCGACGCCGATACCGTTGGCGATCGAGTACGTGAACGGCATGACGACAATGGTGAGGAACGCGGGCAACGCCATCGAGAACTTGGTGAAGTCGATGTCGCGAACCTGGCTGATCATCATTGCACCGACCACGACCAGCGCCGGGGCCGCTGCCTCGATCGGCACGACCTCATACAGCGGGGTGAGGAACATCGCGGCCAGGAACAGCACACCCGTCACCACATTCGCCAGTCCGGTGCGAGCACCCTCGGCGATACCCGACGCGGACTCCACGAACACCGTGTTGGACGACGCCGAAGCACCGCCACCGACGACTGCTCCCGCCCCCTCGACGACCAGTGCGCGTCCGATGTTGGGGACGTTGCCGTTCTCGTTCGTGAGGCCGGCCTCCTTGCCGAGGCCGGTCATCGTGCCCATGGCATCGAAGAAGTTCGCCAACACCAAGGTGAAGACCAGCAGGCTGGCTGCGAGGACACCGATACGCGTGAAGGCACCGAAGAGGCTGACCTCGCCGACCAGGCTGAGGTCAGGAAGTTCGGCCAGCACGTTAGGAGCATCCGGGACACTGAGATTCCAGCCCTGGGGGTTCACACCCAGCGACGGTCCGACGCCGGCCACAGCCTCGATGATCGCGGCGAACACGGTCGTGACGACGATGCCGATCAGCAGACCACCGCGCACCTTGCGCACCACCAGAATGCCCATCAGCAGAAGACCGAACACGAACGTGACGGTCGGCCATGAGGAGATCGATCCGTTGATACCCAGGCCGACCGGGACGGTGGTCCCTGCGGCGTCAGGGATGCGGCGCACGAACCCGGCATCGACGAGACCGATGAAAGCGATGAACATGCCGATGCCGGCGGCGATCGCCGACTTCAGCTCGGGCGGAATCGCGTTGAACACGGCGGTCCGGAATCCGGTGAGCGCCAGTACGACGATGATGACACCGTCGATGACCACGAGCCCCATCGCCTCCGGCCAGGTGACCTGCGGCGCGATCGTCACGGCGAGGAGGCTGTTGATGCCCAGGCCCGCCGCGATGGCGAAGGGATAGTTGGCGACAACGCCGAAGATGATGCTCATCAACCCCGCCACCAGGGCCGTGACGGCGGCCAACTGGTCCACGGGGAGAATATTGCCGAGCACATCGGTCTTCGCGGCGGCATCCTCCGGGGAGAAGCTGCCGAGGATGAGGGGATTGAGCACAACGATGTACGCCATCGCTACGAACGTGACCACTCCACCGCGGATCTCCGTGCCTACCGTCGAACCACGCTCGGTGATCTTGAAGTAGTTGTCGAGCAGTCTTGGAGTCGTACCCATAATTCCCAATTCCTCGCCTGAAATCGCGGCCTGAAGTCGCGCACCGCCCATGGAGATTAGGGCACGCGGACAGGGGTAACGTTCAGCTCGTGAACGAGAACACAGGCCGCCCATCGCTCACTCAACGCCTCTCCGACCCGCGACCTGCGCTGATCCTGGGGACACTGGCGTGGGCAGCCGCGGCCGGCGTGGTGATTGTCACGGGCGACCGGTGGTCGAATGTGTTCCCGACAACTATCGCCGGCGTGGTCGTAGGGTGCCTCGGCTACGGATTGTTCACGTTGCAGAGGCGAGCGGCCCGTCGCGGCAGCCGTGGGGCACAGCAGGGACTGCTCTAGACCAACAGCAGGGACTGCTCTAGACCAACAGCAGGGACTGTTCTGAACCAACAGCACCGCACGCTCTAAGCGTTGGTGCCGTGATTGCGTCTGGATCGGATGCGACCGAACTGGGGACGTGTCGAGAAGATCCAGAGTGCCGCCCACAGCGCGCCGAACGCCCACCCCGCGAGTACGTCCGTCGTCCAGTGCGCAGCGAGATAGATCCGTGACAGACCGACCGCCAGCGTATACAGCAGCAGAAGGACGACAACCACGATCTGCACATGCCGGACCAGCACCACTCGGAGGATCACGGCAACCGTGACACAGATGAGGATGGCCGTCAGCATCGCGTGGCCCGAGGGGAACGAGTAGGTCGAGGTCTCGATCAGCCGTTCCGGGAGGGGTGGACGCGGTCTCTCCCACAGATTCTTGAGTCCTGTCATCACGGCGAGACCCGACAGCACGGCGCCAGACACGAGTAGGGCTTCTCGGCGGCGATTGCGAAGCAAGAGGGAGACGGTCAGGACTGCCGACGCGATCAAGACGGCGACGGTTCCCCCGGTGTCCGTGACGACGGACGCGACATCGATCAGCCACGCAGTACGGTCGGCGACCACACTTTCGAGGACGTTCTGATCAATCGACATCGGTACCACCCCACGTTTGCCCACTCCACGATCCGGAGCAGTGCGCGGTCCCACCTTCGTCCACCCACCACGGAACCGCCACCTCTGCTTCGATCGCGCCGGTCAGTCTCACAGTGAGCCGTGGATGGACGAATACGTTCCCCTCGGGGAGCGTGCGGCCGAGGGTCGCGAAGGCGAGCACGGCGGTGGGTTCTCGTTCGAACGACGACTCGCGTCCGGAACTGCTGACCGTTCCGCGGACCGCGGCGGAAGCGACAGGAAGGTCGAGAAGATCGGCGAGCGCATCGGCGGTCTCGATATCCCCGACCACAAGGCGCTCATGGGGCACGGCAGCGGCGAGCCAGGGCTTGTCCAGCACCAACGCTTCGGCCGGGTCGATCGGCGCGCCGGTGATGCTCCGTACGTGTTCGGGTAGCCGGAGGTCCTCGAGGTCGAGGACATGCGCGGCGACGGCGGCGGCGAGCAGCCCGTGAGCGCGCACGACCACCGCCGGGCTCGGCTCACGACGCGGATCCGCCAGCCGGTCGAGAAGCAGTTGCGCAAGGTCGAGCGAGTCGACCGTGGCGGGAGCCAACGATGCGGCGAATATTGCGGACTCGGGGTGGTCGACGGGATCGAGCAGGCCGTCAAAGGTGTCGTCCGCGGGCCCTCGGAGGAAGCCAAGAGCCTGATCACCCAACACGGCATTGTGGCGCAGCCACCACGCCGTGTAGCCGCCGCGGTCCTCGAGCAACGGACGAGTGACCGGATCGCCCGCGAGCATGGTCAACGCCCGTGACCAGCGGTTGTCGTCCACCAGATCCAGGTCTCGGACGGCCTCGATCGTGTCGGGGTCGTCGTCGAGCGTGTCCCACCACAGGTCCTCGTCGTCGAGATCATGGTCGGGACCGGTGGGAAGTTCGGCTCGCAGGACGGTGAACCCCCAGCCCACACCCACGGCCCGGAGTGCGTCTTCGCCTACCCGTTCGGCGAACGACGCATCGAGGCAGGAAAACGGCGAATCGTCCACCAGGACATCGGCGAGAGGTGCGCCGGGCAGCAGCAATTCATCCGCGCCGCGTAGCTCTCCGTCGGCCGACGGAAGGAGCAACTGTCCGAGCCACGACGGCAGCGTCCCGAGGTCAGCTCCTTCAGCGAGCGCCAGCACGGCGGAGGACAGCTCCTCGGCTGCCGCCGAATCCGTGTGGTCGAGGGCTTCGATCTCGTTCCGCAATGCCGGTTCGGAAAGGATATCGGCCGCGGTAGCGGTTTTCGCGCCGAGTCGCGACAGCAGGGGGTGTGCGGCATCGGGGTGCACGAGCCGCGTCCAGCCGACTCTCACTCCGCCTTCGATGTGTTGCCCCACCAACACTGTTCGCGGGCCGGTGACCGTACGACCGTCGGACAGCGGAACCGGGATCGAAGCCAGTTCTTCGGTAGCGATTGCGTCGACCGCAAGGGGTTCGAGCGCCGTGTAGAGTCGCCGCCACCAGTCGGGTTCGCGTTCGATGCCGCTGAGGAGCTCGGTGATCCGGGCCAGGCCGATGCGGTGGGTGTCGACGGCCGCCAGAGCATTCGACCACCGCGGCCCCGACAGATCCGGGACGACCAGACCGTCGACGATGTCGACGAGAAGTTCGCCCAACTCCTCGGTGAGCCCGGGTACGACCGCCGCCCGGCACGGTGCCCTGTCCTTGCCGCCCACAGTCGGCAGCCAAGGCTGCTCTCGGAGCTCGGCAACCACGTGTTCGCGTAGCGCAGAGTCCACTTCACCGCGCGCGAAGGCGGGGACGGGAATCATGGACACTCGTTGATCCGGCGGAATGGCGGCTACGAACTCGGCGTACCCGGACGCCACCGTCGCGATCGCGGTGCCCGGCAACACGCGTCGTCGATCGGGTTGCATGGCGATGTCGGCAACAAGGATCGCGGGGATCGACAGAGTCTCATCGGATCGGGTGGGTGCGCGCAACACGTCTTCGATGACCGGGGAGGCGACGCCGTCGTGGACCGGAACCAACCAGCGCGCACATCCGGACTCGTACTGCCACCAGCGGTCGTCACCGATCGTGATCTCGGTCAAACCCGAATCCAATGGGCGTTCGCTCCGACGAAACGTTCTGTCACCCACTGTGATCGAGACCAGATGGGGAAGTTCGAGCAGCAGGTCGGTAGCCTCGCGCGCCATGTAGGCAAGAAGTGACCCTGCCTGGACGTCGTCGCGCAAGGCCAACACAACCTCCGACTCGACTCCGGCGCAAGGACGCTTGTCCGTCGGCCATGCGAGTCGAAGTATCGGCACGACCGCTCCCGGGTCCGCTCCGTTGAAGGCATCGATAGCGGACCTGGTCCGCTCGGCGGAAAAGGAGATGGAACCGGATGTCGATCGAATCTCGATCTCGTCGCTCACCGAAAGCACGGCCGTGAACCCCACGCCGAAACGGCCGACCGCTCCCTCGGCCTTGTTCGACGCGCGCAACGCGACCAGCGACTGGACTCCCGGCTCGTCGAGAGGAGCGCCCGTGTTGGACACGATCAGAACGCGTCCGTCGAGGCACACCGACAGCTCACCGGGCACTTCGGCGCGGGCCGCGGCGTCGGCGGCATTCTGCGCCAGTTCGGTCAGCAAGCGGTCGCGGTAGCCGCCGCGTACCAAGTCGGACTCTGCGGCGACATCCTCACGGAGCCGGGTCGGGGAGGTGCGCCAGGCGAGCAGCGTCGAGTCACGCAGCGCACGGGTGCCGAATGGATCGGCTAGCTGGTCGATGCGGAATCCTCGGCCGGTTGGGCGGGTGCTTGCGCCTCTGCCTTCTCTACTACCTCGGGTTCTGCATCGTCGGCCACGGGTTCTTCATCGTCGGCCACGGGTTCTTCATCGGCCGCCACGGGTTCCGCATCGTCGGTCACCTGGGGTTCCGCATCGGGCTTTCCGACCACCTCGATGGCACCGTCGTCGTAGGCACCGTACTGCGGCGAACCCGCACCCGACGGGAGCGTCGTATCGGAGTGTGCTCCGCATCCGTACATCGCATCGACGACATGCCCGTCGGCGGCCATCTCGTTTCCACAGACCCCGAACGATGCACGCATCGAACCCGCAAGCGGAAGGAAGAACCCACACAACTCACAGGTTGACGGTGCGGCCTTGGCCATCTCGGAATTGGGGCCGAAGTCGCCATCGTGCCAACGCTGCGCCGCGTCGAGACGACCTTCGAGGCTCATCACCTGTCTACGGCCGAGGCCTAGTTCGAGTGCGACGTCATCGACCTCCGGGTCACCGCTCGCTACGTATCCAGGAACGAGTCGGGGGTCGCCGGCAGGAGGTGCCAGCAGATCGCCCGCGGACAGATCGCCCGGGCGAATGCGCTGATCCCACGGTATCCACGCGGGTGCAACCAACGCATCAGGTCCGGGGAGCAGGGCGATTTCACTGACGGTGGCTTGGTCCGAATCGGGCTCGGCAGCCACCACCACTACCCACTGCCAGCCCCTGTAGCCCGGAAGGTCGGCAACGAAACGGTGAGTCGCGGCGCACTCGTCCTCGGACACGACGTCCAGATAGTCGCCGACTCCCCCGTCCTGCAATTCGACTAGTGCGGCGCGGGCAAGCTCGACAGCATCAGCCAGTACCGGACGCACTACCGCGCGCTCGTCTGAAGAAGCAACACTCACACCTCCAGTTTGCCGCATCGCCGCAACTGTGTGCCCACTTGGGCTGTCATGCTTGTTCTATGGTCGGCCGCAGGAACCTCATCGCAGCGCTGTTCACGATGGCGTGGGTAGTCACCGCATGTGCCCCGCAAAGTCCCGCACTATCGGGTGTGTCCGCTACTGATCTTCGCGTCGAGATACTGCGGACCTTGGACCACGATCCGAATGCCTTCACCCAAGGGCTCGAAATCGACGGGCCCGACCTGCTCGAGGGAACGGGGCGACCCGGTGAATCGTGGATACAGGCAACCGATCTCGACAGCGGTGTCGTCCGTGCGAGAGCCGATTTACCGCCGCCGCTGTTCGGAGAGGGCATCACCGTGAGCAACGGCGCGGTTTGGCAGTTGACGTGGCGCGACGGCTTCGTCATCGTCCGGGATCGCGCCACGCTGGCCGAGCAGCGACGGATCCCGTTCGACGGTGAGGGATGGGGCATCTGCGCGTTGCCCGAGTATCTCGTCACGAGCAACGGCTCACCCACCCTCACATTTCGAGACCCGGTGACGTTCGAGCCCAGGCACACCGTCGAGGTACAGCGAGACGGTGTTCCACTGACCAATCTCAACGAACTCGAGTGCGCAGAAGACGGATCGATCTATGCGAACGTCTGGACGACGGACATCGTTGCTCGCATCGATCCTGCGGACGGACGGGTCACCGCACTGATCGATGCCTCAGCCCTGCGAGCTGCGCTTCCACCGGGCCCACGTCCCATCGACGTCCTCAATGGCATCGCCCAAATCCCGGGAACCGACCACTTCCTACTCACGGGGAAGTACTGGCCCCGCATGTACGAAGTGCGGTTCGTGCCGTCAACTGCTCAGCCCTGACGGGCTGAGCTTGCAGCTGTAACACCCCACTGGCTGTCAGGTGTCACGCCGCGCCAGGGACCGTTGACTGGGCCCGGTAGTCTTCGGCGGCTCGATACGCGATGTTGTGCGAGCCGATGATATCTGCGTGTTCAACGAAACCGCAGTCGAGACAACAGAACCGGTCCTGGTGGGGCCGGTTCTTCTTGTCGATATGACCACACCGGATACAACGGCGGCTGGTGTTGGCCGGATTAACCGACAACACCGGCACCCCCACCCGGGCGGCCTTGTAGGAAATGAAGGCCCCGAGTTGCGCGAACGCCCAACTCGAGTGGGTGGCCCGTTGGGGCTTGCGGAGCCGTACCCGTTCGCGGATGCCCGTGAGGTTCTCCAGGGCGATCCCGCGTCCGGTGCGTTCAGCCACGGCCACGACCTTCTTGGAAATTTGATGGTTGACGTCGGCGGCGAACCGGGCTTCCTTCCGAGCCCGCCGCCGCAACAACCGTTTAGCGGATTTGGTGTTCTTCCTTTGCAACGCCTGCCGCAGTTCCCGGTTGCGGGTGCGGCGGTCCTTCGTGCTGCCCCGCCCGGCGCGGCCGTCCGGGGCACCATCCCCGAAGGTGTCGATGAGGTGATCACCAAGTGTCCGGTCGGAGGCGACCGCGATGTTCACGATCCCCAGATCCACCCCGATCCACCCGTCCGGGGTGTTCAGATGCTCCCCGTGAGCCACCGGCGGGTCGGGCAGATCACACGTGGCGATCAGGTAGGCGGTCGGCTTCCCTGCCCGATCACGCTGCACGACGAGATCGGTTTCCCCCTTCCGGTAGTCACGGAGCATCGCCACCTGGTCGGGGTGCCCGACGAACCGCAGGTTCTTCACCCGCCCGTCGACCGTCCAAATCGACACCGTGCCGCCCCTATCGTCCGGGTCGTGCTGCCAGGACAGACACCGGTCATCGAAGGGTTGGGCCGCATCCGGGCGGAACCGGATCGGCGTGGACTCCACCCGCGCCCGGCGGCGGGAGCCTTTCGGCCCGTACCTGCCGTTGCGGAGGTTGGCCCGCAACGTGGTGTACGAATCAGCGACCTTCCGGATCACCGACTGCGCCACCTGGGCACCCAACCCACCATGCTCGCGGGCGGTGGCGTAGGTGACCGCCCGCAGATCACGTTTCCGGAACACCCGCTTCTCGTGCGCGATGCGAGCCACCAGGGTGGCGGTGTCATTGCAGACGGCCAGAGTGCGCACCACAGCATCGAGTTGCTGACCGTCCGGCAGCAACTTCACCCGCACCACCTGCTTCACACCCCGGACCGTAACAGCGGCCACCGACACCAACCCGAAACCCGAACCAAAACGGACGGAGAGGCCGCTGACCTACTCGTGCACGACCCACCAGAGGACGCGATTCCTCCCGGCCCTGAAGGACCGGGGTTCCTCGCTACGCAGCGCTGACATGCCGACCTGACCAGCATTGCCTGGGGTTGCCCGGTCACATTTCACCCGACTAGTAGAGAATTGACTTGTGACCGGACCGCGTGAACCCTACGACTCGGACGGTGGTTGGGATCCAGACGAGAAGGGCGGGCCCACCGCCCATCCCGGCTACGACAATTACCCACCCGCGGCCCGCGTCGGAGGTCGAAACTTGCCCCCCTCCGCACGGGTAGGAGGCCGACGCTCGCCGCTTCCTCCCCTTCATCCGGTCGGCAGCAACGAATCGCGCGCCCGCGACGAGGATGTGGCCGGCGCTCCCAAAGCGCCTCCGATGCCACGAAGACTCACGGTCACACGAGTCGCAGCAATGCGGAGCCGTGAACTCACCAACAAGGGGATCGCAACCTTTCATCGCGCAGCGAAGGCCGATGGCGCGGACAAGTCGGGACTGACCGCGCTCACGTACGCGGTAATGGCCAACTTCGCAACCGACGCCGCCATTGCGGTCGCCCTTGCAAACACCCTGTTCTTCTCCGCCGCAACGGGTGAGGACAAGACCAAGGTCGCCCTGTATCTACTGATCACGATCGCCCCTTTCGCGGTGATCGCCCCGCTGATCGGCCCGATGCTCGACCGGCTGCAGCACGGCAGACGCATCGCGCTCGCGACGTCATTCGGGCTGCGAACGGTCCTCGTGGTCGTGCTCGTTTTCAATTTCGACAGTTGGGTGCTCTACCCAGCCGCGCTGGGCATGATGGTGCTCAGCAAGTCCTTCTCGGTACTCAAGAGCGCGGTAACGCCGCGCGTATTGCCACCAGAGATCGACCTCGTTCGAGTCAATTCCAGGCTCACCGTGTTCGGCCTCATCGGCGGCACAATCGGTGCGGGCGCCGTCGCCGGCGGCCTGGCGCTCATTACCGGTTCCGTCGGCGCACTGTGGCTGGCGGCGATCATCACCGCGCTCGGCGCATACCTCAGCATGCGAATCCCATCGTGGGTCGAGGTAACCGAGGGCGAGGTCCCAGCCACCCTCACCTATCACGGCGACGAGGGGGCGACCGAGGTCCTCGATCGCAACCGAGCGCCGCAGTCGGGCATCTCGGCCACGACGAAGCCGAGCAAGCGCCGACAGCCGCTGGGCCGCGCGGTGATCGCCGGACTCTGGGGAAACAGCACCATCCGTGTCCTCACCGGATTCTTGACGTTGTACATCGCGTTCGTGGCGAAATCCCGAACCGACCACGAACCCCTCATGCAAGCAGCGATGCTCGCGCTCGTCGGCGCGGCCGCCGCGATCGGCAACTTCACCGGCAACGCAACCGGTGCAAGGCTCAAGCTCGGCCGCCCTGCGGTGATCGTCCTGCGATGCACGACTGCGGTATGGATCATCGCCGTCATCGCTGCCGTTACCGACAACCTGTTGACGGCAGCGCTGGCCACCCTCGTCGCATCGGCGGCCAGCGCGCTGGCCAAGGTATCGCTGGACGCGTCGCTTCAGCATGATCTGCCTGAAGAATCCATTGCTTCGGGATTCGGACGATCCGAGACTGTTCTACAGCTGAGCTGGGTGGTCGGTGGTGCGCTCGGTGTCCTGCTGCCTACCGAATACTGGATCGGGTTCTCGGTGGTGTCGGCCGTCATGACCCTCGGACTCGTCCAGACCATCCTCACCTATCGTGGGAATACTCTCCTGCCAGGGCTCGGTGGAAAACGCCCTGTCTTGGCGGAACAAGAAGTGGCCGACTCTCACTCGGCCCACCACCGGACCGGCCGATCGACGGGAAGTATGAAGTAAGTGAGCATGCAGTCGCGTACCAAGAAGATCCTGACATTGTTATCGGTGGGGCTGGTGGTGGCCCTCGTGGCCTTCGTCGGGGTCATCTACACGCTCGTCCGCAACTCGCCGGACCGATTGCCGGAAATCACGGCGTTCGCGCATGACCGAACCGAACGCGTATCTCCCCTGGCGTATTGCAACCTCTACCTCGAGGACTGCCAGAGTTTCGGCGTCACCGAACTCGACGTCCCACCTGGCTACCCCTTGCAGTTGTCACTTCCGCCGGAAATCGTCGACGCGCCGTGGCGGATCTTCGCCCTCTACCAGGATCCTTCGGGGGCACCCGTCATCTTGCAACAGGCATACCGCGCCGGCGAGAAGCGCGCCGTGACCGTGCCGTCGTCCGAGGAACTGCAACTGGCCGGCGTCGAGATTCAGTTGCCTTCAGCCGTCGTGGACCAAGAGGGGCTCCCACACGCCCGTGCGGTCTGGTCGATCAAGACAGCCTGATCGCGCCTCCGGCCGGAGATCGCCTGCAGTGCAGAACTCGGGTCAGCTGTCGAGTTCGCGGGCGACGGCGCGAACCACTTCGGAGATGCGCTGGGCCGTCTTGCGGTCCGGGTACTTGCCCCTGCGCAGATCTGGCTGAACCTTCGCCTCGAGGAGTGTGATCATGTCCTCGACCATGCCGTGCAGTTCGTCCGGCGTGTGTTTCTTGGCTGCAGGCTCCTTGCGCGCTGCGTTCTGGCGCACCGACGGTGCCGGGTCGAGAACCTTCAGGCTCAGCGCCTGGGGGCCGCGCCGTCCGGCAGCCATACCGAACTCGACACGCTGACCGGCTTTGAGGCCCTCGACGCCTGCGGGCAGAGCAGACGAACGCACATAGACGTCCTCCCCCTCGTCCTGCGACAGAAAACCGAATCCCTTTTCGACGTCGTACCACTTCACCTTGCCGGTCGGCACCGCGTTCACCCGCTCATCCCTTGAAGTGCGCTTTTGTTGCACTGGTATGCAGTATGTCGTTGCACTGGTATGCAGTTCGCAAAACAGCGCGCCCCACCTCTGGTGCGGGACGCGCAGCACTCACAGTCTACCTTGCGCAGGCCCTATCCATCATTCGAGTTTTGCAGGAACTATCGTTGCAAGTTGTGGCCCACGAATCGACGCATGAATCGACACCCGGGAGCACGGCTCGCCCGACTCGGATCGGCGACGCCTTCCTGCGGGTCGCACTCGTCCTCTTCGCGGTCGGTTTCGTGGCCATCGTGGCCATCTTCCTGACCCCGATCTTGTCCGGCAGCGAGCCTGGACTCGCTCTCTATCTCGTCGCCCTCGCGTGTCCTGTCGGATTCTTACTCGGAATCGTCGCGGCCTTGCGGCAGGGCAAGCGGGCGCGCTGACGATCCTGTGCGCCGCGCGGGGGCACCGAGCCGTAAGTACCGAGCCCTGGCACCGAGCGTGACACTGAGCCGAACATCAACCAAGGGGGACCATCATGAGACTGTTGCTCAACATCATCTGGCTGCTGTTCGGCGGCCTGTGGCTGGCGCTGGGGTACTTCGTCGCCGGCATCATCTGCTGCATCCTGATCATCACCATCCCGTTCGGCATCGCGTCGTTCCGCGTGGGCGTGTATGCGCTGTGGCCGTTCGGCAAGACCGTGGTCGACAAACCGACGGCCGGAGTGGGTTCGCTGATCGGCAACGTCATCTGGCTCATCGTCGCGGGACTCTGGCTCGCGATCGGGCACCTCGTCTCTGCGATAGCAATGGCGATCACCATCATCGGCATCCCCTTGGCCGTCGCGAACCTCAAAATGATCCCCATCTCCCTCATGTCCCTCGGCAAGGACATAGTCGACGCACGTTGATGATGTGAGCTTTCTCACATAACGACGCGATAACGAAGTTCTGGCAGTCCGATGAGAAAGTCGCAGCATCGCCCCTAGCTGCGAAGAGTCTGCCCGCGCCCGAACGGAACTCGATAACGGACCGAGACACGTTGCGTTATCAAATAGTGACATCGAGGCTTTGTCCGATTACGGTCATCACCGGCCGAGGAACATCGGCCACGTCCGACCCGCCGCGCCAAGCCTCGTCCCGCGGGTATCGGATTCCCAACGAAGCATTCCAGGGACGAGGACGGGGGACCCAAGGTCCTCCTGGAGAACGTGAGTTCTCGGATGGACACCGGTTCGAATGTGCAACACACACTCGAACCTTGGGGTGAAGCCAGACGCTCTCGCGCACGCGAGAGATCAGGCCGGGCGACCTCTCAGCCCGAACCCGACAGCTGACCTCGCAGGCGCGTGTGGAGAGGATCTCGACCACAATGAGCGGACGCCATCGCAAACCGAGTAACACCGGCCGCAATGTCGCCAAGGTCGCCGTCACCAGCGCGATCATGGGTGTGGCCGGAGCAGCCTTCTCTGGCACCGCAAACGCGGCGCCCGATTCCGACTGGGACCGTCTTGCGCAGTGCGAGTCCGGCGGAAACTGGGCCATCAACACCGGAAACGGCTACCAGGGCGGCCTCCAGTTCTCACCGACCACCTGGTCCGGACACGGCGGAGGCGAGTACGCCGCCACCGCACACCAGGCCACACGCGAACAGCAGATCGTCGTCGCCGAGAGGGTCCTCGAATCCCAGGGCTGGGGCGCATGGCCGTCCTGTTCCTCGAGCCTCGGTCTGACGAGCGCGCCCACTCAGCGCACCGCACCCGAGCTGGTGCGCGAGGCACCCGAAGCGGTCGAGACACCCGAGGCCGCCCCCACCGCCCCCGTGGGCCCCATTCTCGCCGACCTCATCGAAACTCATCCCGCTGCACCGCAGATCGCAGATGCCATCGACAACGCGATCGACGCAGTCCAGGCTCAGGGCTTCCACATCGATCCCCAGATCCTGCAGTTCGTCAACGCGAACAAGGCTCTGCTCCCGAAGTAGATTTCCCAGAAACACAAGAGTGGCCCTGCACTGAATCCGGTGCAGGGCCACTCTTGTGTTTCTGGGTCAGCGGTTGATCACTGTGTACGGATGTGCGTACGGCAGCGACTCCACCGGCAACGGGAACTCGGTGTCCTCACCGAACGGCGACAGCCCTCCCGCACGGGTCGACGACAGCTCGGTCACGGCCTGATCTCCATCGGCGGTCTCAGGCCACCCCGGGTCCACGTACTGATTCTTCGCATTGTTAGCCACGGGGTCATTTTGACAGGAGAGCGTGGCGACGTACAGCCCAGGTCTTTGCAACAGGTGCTCGGCTCGACACGAACAGCAGATTCTCGCCCCGCTCGGTGACCACTTTCTCGCCCCGCTCGGTGACCACTTTCTCGCCCCGCTCGGTGACCGACTTCTCGAGAACTAATCTAATAGTCGATGACCCATACCGACGACGCCACCGCAAGCACCACCGCCGCTGCCGATCCGCGCGACGTCGGTAGCTTCGCGGCGTGGTTGGCCGCGTTCAGCGATGCCGAGTTGACTGATCTGTTGCGCAAGCGCCCCGATCTTGCGGTACCGCCACCTTCGACTGTCGCCGTTCTCGCCGGACGCGCCGAACAGCGGGCCTCCGTGGCACGTGCAGCAGACGATCTCACGACCCTGGACTTCGGCATTCTCGAACTCCTCGCCCTAGAGCACGCGGACGAGGTCGGGGTGTCACGAACCCAACTGCAAGAAGCCGTGGGGTCTCGGGCGACGAAGAAGGTCGTCGACGCCGCCCTGAGAACACTGCGGATGCTGGCACTCGTCTGGGGCGACAAGACCACCCTTCGCATCGTTCCCGCGGTGGTGGCCACCATCCCGTGGCGCATCGGGCTGGGCGCCCAGCCCACCGAGGCGCTCGACGAACCCACGATCACCGCGGCGATCGGCGGGTTGCAGCCCGTCGAGAGCGAAATACTCGAGACGCTGTCGAAGTCGAGTCCGATCGGGCGCACCAGGGACGCCGCCCCCGGAACACCACCGGACAGACCAGTCCAGCGACTCCTCGCAGCCGGGTTACTCCGACGGATCGACGACGAGACCGTCGAACTGCACCATCAGGTGCGGCAGGTCCTACGCGGAGAGGCAGTCTTCGACGTCACATCACTCACTCCGCCGAAGGTCGCGGGACGCGAGCACAAGCCTGCCGATGTCAATGCCACTGCGGCAGGCGAGACACTCGAACTGGTGCGCCATTGCGAAGACGTCCTCGAGGCACTCGGCGAGGCCCCGGCTCCTGCGCTGCGAGCAGGCGGCCTCGGCGTCCGTGAACTGCGGCGCATTTCCAAGACGACAGGCATCGACGAGAACCGGTTGAGTCTCTTGGTGGAGCTCCTGTCGGCTGCCGGGCTGATCGCCCGCGGTATCCCCGACCCCGTACCAGCGGTTGATGGTGGGGAGAGCTACTGGGCCCCGACCACAGCCGTCGACAATTGGCTCCACGCTCCGGTTGCGAGGCGCTGGCACTCTCTTGCCGAAGCGTGGCTGGCGTTGCCCCGCATGGCCTGGTTCATCGGGATGCGCGACGCCAACGACAAGCCGGTGGCGGCGCTCTCCGACGAGGCGCGGGCGCCGTCCGCACCCCGCGACCGGCAGGCGATCCTCGGGCTCTTGGCCGAGCTCGACAGCGGCCAGTCGGCGGGCGCCGTGGAGGTCAGCCGACTGCTGGCCTGGCGTCGTCCACGCTGGGGCGCCCGACTTCGGGTTCACGCGGTGGCGCGCACGCTCGACGAGGCCGCAGCGCTGGGGCTTATCGCACGCGGGGCCCTCAGTTCGCCCGGCCGGGCTCTGCTGCACGGAGGCGACGCCGAGGGCGAGATGCACTCGTGCCTTCCCGAACCCGTCGACCACGTGCTCGTACAGGCCGACCTGACCGTGGTCGCGCCGGGTCCGCTGACTCCAGACCTACTCGAGCAGATCGCACTGGTCGCGGACATCGAGTCGGCGGGCGCGGCATCGATGTACCGGATCAGCGAGGCCAGCGTCCGACGTGCGCTCGACGTCGGGATGACGGCAGCGGAGCTCCACAGCCTGTTTTCCACACGGTCACGCACGCCCGTTCCGCAGTCGCTGTCATACCTGATCGACGATGTTGCGAGACGGCACGGACGATTACGGGCCGGTGTCGCGTCGTCCTTCGTCCGCTGCGAGGACCCGGCATTGCTCGCTGAAGTCCTCGCCTCACCTGTTGCCGCTTCCCTGGCTCTGCGGGCATTGGCACCAACCGTGGCGGTCTCGCAGGCACCGCTGCGTGCGGTACTGGACGAATTGCGGGCAGCAGGCTTCGCTCCCGCGGGTGAGGACGCGTCGGGCGCGCTCGTCGACCTTCGCTCTCGTGGCGCGCGCGTCATGAACCGCCGAAAGGCTGCGGCCTACCGAACGCCGGCCGTCCCCACCGATGCCCAACTCGCTGCAGTGGTGCGAACTCTGCGGGCAGGCGATCTCGCGGCATCGACCAAGGGCTCCGATAGTGTTCGCTCCGACGGTTCGCGGGCAGGCAGTGCGGCAACCGTCGCCCTCCTCGCCACCGCGGCGCGCGAGCGGGCCAGTGTCGCCATCGGCTACGTCGATGCCCAGGGCATCGCGTCCCACCGCGTCGTCGAACCCGTAACCGTCGGAGGTGGCCAACTCGACGCGTTCGACCCTGCGAGCGGCAGTGTCCGGCAGTTCATGCTCCATCGCATTACTTCCGTCACCCGGGTCGACTGACTCGACTGTGGGGGTATCTGGCATCTCGTCGGGTGAGTGTCGTGGCGCCGCGGCGCACATATCAGGACAATGGACAAGCTGACTACATCCGTAGATCGCACACGAGGAGGCTTTACGTGACCGACGGACCGTTGATCGTCCAGTCCGACAAGACCCTGCTGTTGGAGGTCGATCACGAACGCGCGAACGACGCCCGCCAGGCGATCGCGCCGTTCGCGGAACTCGAGCGCGCTCCCGAACACGTGCACACCTACCGGATCACTCCCCTGGCACTGTGGAATGCACGGGCGGCCGGTCACGACGCCGAGCAGGTGGTCGACGCGCTGGTCAACTACTCCCGATACGCGGTCCCACAGCCATTGCTCGTCGACATCGTCGATACGATGGCCCGCTACGGTCGCCTGCAACTGGTGAAGAACCCCGCCCACGGATTGACCCTCGTCAGCCTCGACCGCGCCGTCCTCACCGAGGTCACGCGGCACAAGAAGATCGCGCCGATGCTCGGTGAACGCGTCGACGACGACACCGTCATCGTCCACCCGAGCGAGCGAGGCCGCCTCAAACAGCTACTGCTCAAAGTCGGGTGGCCGGCGGAAGACCTCGCCGGATACGTCGACGGCGAGGCCCATCCCATCGACCTCGATTTCGACGGCACGGGGGCTGGGTCCGTGGACGGCCGCTGGCACTTGCGCGACTACCAGAAGATGGCCGCAGACTCGTTCTGGGCGGGCGGGTCCGGCGTCGTCGTTCTCCCTTGCGGCGCGGGCAAGACGATGGTCGGCGCGGCGGCGATGGCCAGGGCGAAGGCCACCACCTTGATCCTGGTCACGAACACAGTCGCCGGACGGCAGTGGAAGCGCGAGCTAATTGCGCGCACCTCACTCACCGAACAAGAGATCGGCGAGTACTCGGGTGAGCGCAAGGAAATCCGTCCGGTCACCATCGCCACGTATCAGGTGATCACCCGGCGTACGAAGGGCGAGTACAAGCACCTCGAGCTGTTCGATTCCCGAGACTGGGGGCTGGTGATCTACGACGAGGTCCATCTCCTTCCCGCGCCGGTGTTCCGCATGACCGCAGACCTGCAATCACGGCGGCGGCTCGGCCTCACCGCAACCCTGGTGCGTGAAGACGGTCGCGAAGGCGACGTGTTCTCGCTCATCGGACCCAAGCGGTATGACGCCCCGTGGAAGGACATCGAGGCGCAGGGATGGATTGCCCCCGCCGACTGTGTCGAGGTGCGGGTGACGCTGACAGATGCCGAGCGCATGTCGTACGCCGTCGCCGAACCCGACGAACGCTACCGACTGTGTTCGACCGCGCACACCAAGATTGCGGTGGTGAAGTCGATCCTCGAGCGGCACACCGACGCACCGACTCTGATCATCGGCGCCTACCTCGACCAGCTCGACGAGCTGGGCGAGGCCCTCGGCGCCCCGGTGATCCAGGGCTCTACCAAGACCAAAGACCGGGAAGAACTGTTCGACAAGTTCCGCGCAGGTGAGATCAGAATCCTCGTGGTCAGCAAGGTTGCCAACTTCTCGATCGACCTCCCGGAAGCATCAGTCGCCGTCCAGGTCTCGGGGACGTTCGGTTCACGACAAGAAGAAGCCCAGCGGCTCGGGCGGCTGCTGCGCCCCAAGCACGATGGCGGCCAGGCTCACTTCTACTCGGTGGTGGCCCGTGACACCCTCGACGCGGAGTACGCCGCGCACCGACAGCGCTTTCTGGCCGAGCAGGGATACGCCTACCGAATTACCGACGCCGACGACCTGTTGGGTCCAACCATCGGGTGACCGACGGTCGCCACACCCGAGGGCCCTAAGCTGAGCCCGTGCGACATTTCGAGTTCACCGTCGACCGACCCTACGCGAAGTCCGTCAACCAGACCTGGGCCGATATGCGACGCCTTCAGGTGGCCGCGATCATCGTGGGGTTGGTGTTCGCAGCTGCCGCGGTTGGTCTGATCCTGCTGGCCGAGCCATGGACGATAGTCCTCGGCGTCCTGTCTGCGATCGCCGCCCTCGCGTCTGTGTGGGTGGCGCTGTGGGTGCCGAGGAAGGTGGGGAGCATCGAGGACTTGTACGCGAAGAGTCCACTGGTGCCTGCGGTCGTGTCCGAGATCCACCCGCGAGCGATGACACTCCTGTCGCTGATCGACATCGCGAAACCCGGTACGCGCGCGCCGTTGTACGCGCTGGTCACCCGCAACGTTCCAGTTCCTGCCGGTCGGAAGCGCAGCGTTGGCGACAAGGTGCCGTCGGTCGCTCTGCTCAGCGACCGCCGTACCCACAGTGAGGCAGACGCGTGGGAGATGGTCAGCCCGATGCCAATCGAATGGGGCACCCGGGACGCCGCCGTGCACTCTCGAGCGACCAGTGCGATCGATCAGGTCGAGTGGGACTTCCTACGGAGCCGAATCGCCGAGTCGAAACAGATTCGGACCAGCCCCGACCAGCGAGTCATCTTGTCCGAGAGGGAACTTCCAGAGAACCTACGTTGAGCAGCTGGCAGCGGGCCAGCCGTCGACGGGCCGCCGCGGGTCGTCGGCCAGCAGGCCGGCCATCCAGGTATCGCGACGGACGCCACGCTGCACCAACCCTGCCCGCTGAACTCCCTCGAACCGAAATCCCACCCGCCGGGCGACCGCCGCCGATGCCCGATTGCCGACGAACGCGCGCCAGTCGATCCGTTCCAACGCCATTCCATCGGACCGAAAGGCGAAATCGCACACCAGCCTCATCGCGGCTGTCATCAATCCCCGCGATCTCGCTGCGGGCGAGAGAAAGTAGCCGATCTCCCCTGCGGTGGCGTCTCTAGCACCGAGACCGATCATTCCCACCACGGGCCCATCCTCTGATTCCCGAAGTGTCCACGTGGGGCTCCGATCCGACCAGCCAGAGGGCGCCGTGTGCCGGACGAAGCGCTCTGCGTCCAAGCTCGTGTAAGGCGCGGGCAGGGTCGTCCACACGGCGATGGAACCGTGTTCGCACACCGCGCAGATCTCATCGATGTCGGTCGGCACCGGTGGTCTCAACCAGACCTTTTCGGAATTCAATGCGACGACGAACATGCTTGCCTCTCCATGCCCGTGCGGATTCGGAATGTTACTACAGCGCGGGCAAGACTTCCTGCTCGAACAGTTCAATGCCTGATGTGTCATATGCGGCTTCGGGGAAGTAGAAGATGCCGTACGTCATTCCCTGCTTCTCCAAGGAGGACAACTTCTCGACAATCTGTTCCGGCGTTCCCACGGCCGGCAACCCCCGGAACGCCGCAAGCGATCCCTCGGCGGCGTCGGCACCGACGTAGGGCGTGAGGCGCTGCTTCAGCGTCTCCAACCGCTGCTCGACCTCGGCCTCGGTGGCCCCGATCGCGACGTTGTAGTTGGCTGATCGCACAATGGCGTCGAAGTCGGTACCGACGGTGTCGCAGTGCCCCCGCAGCAGTTCGGACTTGCGCGCGAACGTTTCAGGGGTTCCGTCGAAGTTGGTGTATTGGGCATACTTCGCCGCGATTTTCAGCGTCACCTTCTCGCCACCGCCGGCAATCCACAGCGGAATACCGCCTTCCTGCAACGGACGCGGCCGCACGATCGCACCATCGACCTGATAGTGCTTGCCGTCCAAGGTGGCCGAACCCTCGGCCCAGGCCTGGCGCATGATCTGCACACCCTCATCGAGCCTGCCGAGACGTTCTCCGGCCGAGGGGAATCCATACCCGTACGCCCGCCACTCGTGCTCGTACCAGCCTCCGCCGATCCCCATTTCGATACGGCCGCCGGAGATGATGTCGATGGTGGCGGCGACCTTCGCGAGGTACGCCGGGTTGCGGTAGCTCATCGCAGTACACATCTGCCCCAGACGCACCCGAGAGGTGACCGCCGCAAGAGCGGACATGAGTGTCCACGCCTCGTGCGTTGCCTCCTCTGTGGGAACGGGGACGGTATGGAAGTGGTCATAGACCCAGAGCGAATCCCACGACTTCTGGTCGGCACGCAGCGCGATATCGCGCATCACCGACCACTGATCCGCGGGGTCGATACCGACCAGATCCAGTCGCCAACCTTGAGGGACGAACAATCCGAAGCGCATGAGAACGAATGTACCTACGTTTTCCACTCTTGACCGGTAGGGGAAGTTTCGACCGGCTACCGCTGATCCCTGTATCCACGACCGATTCCTCAGTCGATCAAAGCCCGGGCAAACGAAGCTAGGATTATCGGCATGGCTGTAGCCGAACTGGCGGACGAGTTCGAAGCTCACCGTCGGCATCTGCTTTCGGTCGCCTACCGGCTGACGGGAAGTGTCAGTGACGCGGAGGACGCGGTGCAGGAGTCGTGGCTCCGACTCCATGGTGCGGATGCCGGGAGTATCCGCGACCTTGCAGGCTGGCTCACCACAGTGGTCGGCAGGATCTGCCTGGACCGGTTGCGTTCGGCCGCGGCGCGGCGGGAACAGTATGTCGGCCAATGGCTTCCGGAGCCGATCGTCACATCGTTGTCTCCGTCCCGCGAACCCGATCCATTGGAATCCGTTGTCCAGGAGGAAGACAACCGTTTGGCGGCCCTGATCGTGCTCGACACGCTCACTCCGCAGCAGCGGGTCTCGTTCGTCTTGCACGACGGGTTCGGCGTGCCCTTCGACGAAGTGGCGAGCATCCTCGGTGTCGAAGTACCTACTGCGCGACAGCTCGCCTCGAGAGCACGCAAGGCCGCTGCTGAAGCCGCCCCTGCCGTTTCCGACCAAGAACATGCCCTCGCCGTGCAACGTCTACTCGACGCCATCTCTGGCGGGGACGTCGACGCCGTAGTCGCAGCGCTGCACCCAGATGCCCTGGTCATCGGCGATGCCAACGGCACCACCAGCACCACCAGCACCGCGATCAACATAATCCGTGGTGCAGACAAGACCGCGCGCTTCTTCCTCGGCCTCGCCCGGCTCTACGGGCCGGAGTGGTTCACGACCATCCGGCCCGTCCTGGTGAACGGCCAGCTCGGCGGCTTACACAAGGGAATCACCGGTGAAGGAACTCGCCGAAGTTCGCCACCACGAGTCAGCGCGTTCACCGTCAGGGACGGTGTCGTCTACGCCGCCTACGACATTGCGAATCCGGAAAAGTTCGGCGGGATCAGGCTGGGCCCTTCATGACCCCGGCCCCTTCATGACCGTGGCGTCGCCGTCCGCCCACGGCACGCGGCACGAATCGGTACTGAATCCCTGCTCCGTGATGCCCAGGGCCGAGTACATTCGGGCCCGCATGTTCTCCAACCCGATCTGATAGGAAAGCTCGATTACGCCGTCGCGCCCGAACCGGCGCTCGAGATCCTCGACCTGCTCGTCGGTGACCTCTGTGGGTGTCGCGGTCATTGCATCGGCATATGCGATGGCCGCGCGCTCATCGTCGCTGTACGCGGGCGAGTCCGCGTAGTCTGCGATGTGCTCGAGTCGCTCGACGTCCAATCCCTCGAGACGTTGCAGCATCGTGCCGAAGTCCACGCACCACGAGCAGCCGATGGTCCAGGCAACACGGTAGATGGCGATCTCACGCACGTGCGCAGGGAGCACGGTCGACGCCTTCTGGACCGCCATCTCGTGGCGAGCTGACGCGACGAACAGCTTGCGGTGGTGGGCGAGCACGGTGAACGGCTCGGGCACCTCGTCGAACTTGTGGGCCGCGTACTTGTACGCGACCTTGACCAACGGGCCGGCGTCGGCCGGGGCCATTGCGGGAATGCGCGGCATTGTGTCCTCCATCGTCGTCGGCCGCCTTTTGCGCGCCGTCTATAGATAAGGACGAGATAGCCTCGCCGAACGTGACGCGGCCAGCTGTGCCACCCCGCATCACACCGACTACGCTGCAGTAATGCCCGAAACGCCGCGCAACCGCACCGCTGCGCGCTTGCAGCCGTTCACGTCCACCATCTTCGCCGAGATGACTGCGCTCGCGGTCAGCCACGACGCCATCAACCTCGGCCAGGGATTCCCGGACAGCGACGGGCCGGTGTCGATGCTCGACACTGCACGCCAGGCCATCGCCGATGGCTTGAACCAGTACCCGCCCGGCCCGGGCATGCCGGTGCTACGTCAAGCCGTCGCCGCGGACCGGCTGACTCGATACGGTCTCGACCATGACCCCGATTCGGAGGTGCTGATCACCGTCGGCGCCACCGAGGCAATCAGCGCCGCGATTCTCGGCCTCGTCGAGCCGGGTGAGGAAGTGGTGCTGATAGAGCCGTACTACGACTCCTACGCGGCCTCGGTCGCGCTCGCGGGTGCGGTGCGGCGCAGCGTGCCGCTGGCCCGCTCGGGCACGGAATTCGTCGTCGACCTCGACGCTCTCCGGGCCGCCATCACTCCGAAGACGAAGATGCTGGTGGTCAATACCCCGCACAACCCCACGGGAACGGTCTTCACCCGGGAAGAGATCGGCGCCATCGCCGAGATCGCCTGCGAACACGACCTGCTTGTTCTTACCGACGAGGTGTACGAGCATCTGGTCTTCGACGGACGGACGCACACTCCCCTGGCGACACTGCCGGGGATGTACGAACGCACCGTCTCCGTCTCTAGTGCCGCGAAGACGTTCAGCGTTACCGGATGGAAGATCGGCTGGGCATGTGGTCCGGCCGAACTGGTCACGGCGGTGCGCACTGCGAAGCAATACCTGTCTTTCGTCGGCGGCGGACCGTTCCAGCCCGCCATTGCCCACGCATTGACGTACGAACAACAGTGGGTGAAGGGACTGCGGAACAGGCTGCAGGCCAAGCGCGACGTGCTCTACGACGCGCTCGCAGGAGCCGGTTTCGACGTCTTGACGGGCGGCGGCACGTACTACCTCTGCGCCGATATCACCGCAATAGGCGAGCACGACGGTATCGATTTCTGTCGCACACTTCCCGAGCGTATCGGCGTCGCGTCCGTACCGGTCAGCGTGTTCACCGACCAATCGCAGCCGTGGAACACCCTGGTGCGCTTTGCATTCTGCAAGCAAGACCACGTACTCGAAGAGGCCGGACGACGACTGAGAACCCTCGGGGCCTCCTGATCGTGACCGCACGCACCATCCCCGCCGATTTCGTGCAGCGCGCGCTCGAAATGTCCTCGCGCAGCGGGCTGGACCTGTCGCCCGCGCTCTCTGCGGCGGGCCTCACGACAGCCTCCCTCTCGGACCCTCTGGCCCGATTGACTCCGGCGCAGGTCACAGCCTTCACTCAGGCGGTCTGGCAGATCACCGATGACGAATTGTTCGGACTGGGCCCGGCACCCGTCCCCCGCGGCACCTTTCGGCTGGTGTGTCTCGCGCTGATTCACACCGAGAATCTGTCGGCGGCCCTCGAGCGGATGGCCGACATCCTCCACGCACTGCCGGCTCTACCCGCGTTGCACATCTCTTCCGGACCCAACGGCGGGACACGGATGAGCATAGATATCCGCCCCGCCGCCTCGATGCAGACCGAGGATCCCGACCTGTCGCTCGAGGCCGCTCGGCTCATCACCGACTTCCTGCTGATCCTGCTCCACCGTTTCGCCGCATGGCTCGTGGGCAAGCGGGTGCCACTGCTGGCAGCAGAACTGCCGTATCCAGCTCCGGTCCCGCGTCTCGCCGAGAACTACGATCACATCTTCGGCATCCCCGTCCACTTCGATTCCCGCATCCCCGCAATAGAATTCGACAACGCCGTGATGCGTGCACCGATCATTCAGAACGAGCAGACACTCGAGAACTATCTCCGCGAGTCACCCACCCTCCTGATGTCCGAGCGGGACTACGACAGCTCGGCGTCGGCTCAGGTACGGCGCGTGCTCGAACTCGGGCTCAAGGGCCGCACATCCACCGCCGAGGACATCGCTCAGATGCTGTCGATCAGCGTGCCGCATCTTCGACGCCTCCTCCGTCAGGAGGGAACGTCACTCAACCAACTGAGAGAGGAAGTCCTGCGCGACGCCGCCATCGCCGGGCTCCGGCGCGGCGAGACCGTAGAGGATCTGTCGGCACGGCTCGGCTTCTCCGAGTCCAGCGCGTTCCGCCGTGCGTTCAAGCGCTGGACCGGCGGTACGCCGAGTTCCTACCGTTGACGCACCCGGCCGACACACGCATCCGGAGTAGCTGACGCCCGCGCGTAGCACCGACCCATCGCAGCTCCCAGTATGCTGTCCCGGTGATTGCGCAGCCCCCAGTCGTGGCGCCGACGCGCGGGATCTTCGGGGGTAGTGCCGCACGGCTACGCGGAGCCTTCGTCGGCGGCACGTCGGGCGCGGTGAGTATCGCAGCGCATGCGGCGGGCGGAGGCCACACGTCCATCGGTCAGGGACCGCTGGCCCTACTTCTGTTCGCTTGCTCGGCTGTCGGTGTGCTCGGCGCAACAGTTCGCACCACACGACGCCCGCTGCTGGCCTTGATGGCAGTTCTCGTCGCAGGCCAGGTCGTCGGGCACTCGGCGCTCGCCGCGGCATCTGCCCATCCACTGAGCCTGCCGACCGCGCCGATGACCGGCGCACACGCGGGCGCGGTCCTGATCACCGCCCTGCTGATTCGAGCGGCCGAACGCGGATTCTCGATAGCGACCTCCGTCGTCAGGCGTGTGACGCGGGTGCTGTTGGTGGCGGTCGACGACGGCGCGGATCGGTCGACGGCGCAGCCGGTCGCCTACCACGCACGGGTCGTTCTTCGTCTACTCGCCTCTTCGGGCATCGGAACCCGAGGACCTCCAAGACCTTTCGCACAACTCCTCTCGTAGCGACGCACACCGGCAGGTGGGCGCCGCTGCGCTACCCCCTGTCCGCTGAGGCGAAACGAGATCTTTCATGTCCATTTCCATGCCCAAACGCGCGCCGTCACGCGCGCCTGACCCGGCCGGCTCATCCGGAACCGGTTCCCCATTCCGCGCACTGATGCTGCGACTGCACTTCTATGCGGGGATCCTCGTGGCACCGTTCATCCTCATCGCCACGATCAGCGGCGGCCTCTACGCGGCCGCGCCGACCATCGAACAGTTCGTCTACCGCGATTATCTGCGAGTGGAATCCGGTGGCGATCCGATACCGGTGGCAGAGCAGATCGCGTCCGCTCAGCGGGAACGACCGGATCTGGCCCTCGCCGCCGTCCGTCCGGCGCCCGCACCGGGAGACTCGACGAAAGTTCTGTTCACCGACCCGACGCTGGGCGACGGGAAACACCTCGCCGTGTTCGTCGACCCTGGCACCGGAGCCACGCTGGGTGAGGCCGCCGTCTACGGCAGGGATGCGCTGCCGCTGCGGACGTGGATCAGCCAGTTGCACCGCGACCTGCACCTCGGCGAGCCGGGCCGCCTCTACAGCGAACTGGCGGCGTCGTGGCTGTGGGTCATCGCACTGGGCGGAATCTACCTCTGGGTCGGCCGATACCTGCGCGCCCGCCGCTCGAACTCCTCCGCGGCACGACTGCTGACCCCCGACCTGAACGCGAAGGGGCGGCGACGCACGCTCAGCTGGCACGGAGTGGTCGGTCTCTGGATCGGCGTAGGCCTTCTCTTTCTCTCGGCAACCGGGCTGACTTGGTCGACCTACGCCGGGGAGAACGTCGGTGCAATGCGTGAGGCGCTCAGGTGGACGACGCCCACGCTCACCACGTCGCTCTCGTCCGCCACGCCTTCCGACGGCGACAACCACTCCAGCCACGGAAGCGACGCGGGTGAGTCATTCTCCGAAGTCGACGACCGGACGGGAGTCGCGGGGATCGATTCGATTCTGGCGATCGCACAACACCATGGACTCGACGGGGCCGTCGAGGTCAGATTCCCGGCGACCACCGACACCGCCTATACCGTCACCGAGGTTCGGACGCCTTGGGTGTTCGGTACCGATTCGATCGCGGTCGACGGACAGACCGGGACGGTGACCGACACACTGCGTTTCGCCGACTGGCCTCTTGCCGCCAAGCTGACCTCCTGGGGAATCGCACTGCACATGGGTCTGCTGTTCGGCCTCGCGAACCAGTTGGCCCTACTCGCACTGGCCGTCGCGCTCACTACCGTGATCGTGCGCGGATACCTCATGTGGTGGCGCAGACGCCCGACACGCGGTTCACAGTGGTCCGTCGGACGCCCACCGCCCCGAGGGTCGATTCGACGCCTGCCCGCATGGCGCGTCGCGGCCGGGGTCGCCGTTGCCGTCGCTGTCGGATGGTTCGTTCCGCTCCTCGGAGTGAGCCTGCTCGGTTTCGTGTTGATCGATGCCATGATCGGGGCATACCAGCGATCCCGCGCATAGGCGTAGGGTCGGCCGGTCGGGCAGCTTGCGCAGCAGCCCGACCGGCCGCTTCATATCCGAAGAGCTTCCGCGCCCATCAGAGCGTGCTCAATCGATTGCCAAATGGACGGCGAGACCGCCGAGAACTGTGCCCATCAACATCTTCTGGGCACGAGCCCACGTCGGCCGATCAGACAGGAAGACCGCGACGGATCCTGCCAGACAGACAAGCACCGCGTTCAAGGTCAGTGCGACGGTGATCTGCACACCGCCGAGCAACAGGCTCTGCAACCATACTGACCCTGACTCGGGGTGGACAAACTGCGGAATCAGGGCCAAATACATCACGGCAATCTTGGGATTGAGAAGGTTCGTGGTCGCACCCATGAGAAAGAGCTTGCGGGAGGAATCGCTTCGCACCGCTCCGGACTTCGACTGGGCTGGGGCGAAGATCGCCGTGCTACCTGGCCTCAATGCCTGCCAAGCGAGCCACCCCAAATAGCACGCGCCTGCGAGCTTCAGCGCCGTGTACGCCTGGGGAACCGCTGAGAACACCGCTGAGATCCCCAGAATCGCAGCGGCCAGATAGCACAGGAACCCGAAAGCGACACCGGCCAACGAGATCAAGCCTGCCCTCCGCCCCTGAGTAATGCTGCGCGAGACCAGATACAACATGTTGGGGCCTGGGGTGATCACCAAACCGAGTGAGATCGCCGCCACACCGAGTACTGCCGTCGTGTCAACCATGACGGGGAGAATCTCACCGCGACGCCTCGCCGTCGCGGTCCAGTCCAGCTTCGGTGGACCTGTGTCCGGTTGCATTCGCCGACGACCAGTGGGAACGTCGGGAGAGTAGACCGTTGTCAAATCCGAAAGGGTGAAACACAAGCTATGCGTACAGCCGTCGCTGACAGTTACCCCACGAGGGACCGCAACGAATGCACGCTCTTGCTACGAGAGGATCCGGTCACTTGGTTCGATCCCCTTACGGGTGATCCGAAGCCCGGACCTCTCTCCGCAGCCCAGCTAGAGGACTACGACAGGCGCGGATACCACTGCGCCGACAAGATCATTCCTCCGCAGGACGTATTCGATCTCCTGGACGAGATGACGCGCCTAGCGGAGACCGACACCCTCCAGGGTGATGCCCGCGTCGTGAGGGAGAACGGCAACGGCGACGTCCGTTCCATCTTCGACGTCCACCGCCTCAGCGATGTCGTCGACGAGATCGTCCGCCGCCCAGAAGTCGTCGGCATCGCCAGGCAGATCCTCGGTTCCGAGGTGTACATCCACCAGTCTCGGCTGAACTTCAAGCCCGGCTTCACCGGTGGGCCGTTCTACTGGCACTCCGACTTCGAGACCTGGCATGCCGAAGACGGAATGCCCAGGCCCCGCGCCGCGAGTATCTCTATCGCGCTGACCGAGAACTACGGGCACAACGGCGGCCTGATGATAATGCCCGGTTCGCATCGCGCCTTCGTCTCGTGTGCAGGCGAGACCCCGGAGGACTACTACAAGGAATCGCTGGTCAGCTACACCCCGCCGACCGGATCGCCCGATCGCCCCACCCTCACGCGGATGGCCAACGAGTACGGAATCGACGTAATGACCGGTGCAGCAGGCTCCGCCACGGTATTCGATTCGAACTGCATGCACGGCTCGAACGGCAACATCACACCGTTCTCGCGCTCCAACCTCTTCATCGTGTTCAACAGCGTGGAGAACACGCTGACGGAACCGTTTGCCGCTCCGGCGCCGCGCCCCGATTATCTCGGTAGCCGGGATTTCACACCCTTGCGGTAACGAACTACCACGGCCCGCGGCCCGAGCCCGCGTGACGTGTTGCTCGGGCCGTGAGGAATGGACTGACGTTCATTCACACCCTTTTCAAACCCCTGACATGCGACGATAGCGGGGCAGTGTGCGGCCACCCCGCTCGGGCGGTCGAACCTCCGTCGCCTGGTAGGGGGAAGGATGTTTGCCTACATCGCTCGCACAGTCGTCGCCCATCCGTGGCGGGTCATCTCGGCATGGGTGATCGCCGCAGTCGCCGTCGTCGTATTCTCGCCCAGTCTCGACGACTTCACCACCGGGAACCAACAGTCGTTCCTACCCAGCTCCTTTGAATCCTCCGAGGCGCAGAACATCGGGAACGAGTATTTCCCCAGCCTGTCCGGCGCGACCGGCAGTGTGGTGGTTACCCGCGCGGACGGCGCCGCCTTGTCTTCCACCGATCAGCAAACCGCGTTGAACCTCGCTACCACGCTTCAAAATTCGGCGATACCGGGTGTGGTGAGTGTGCAGGGTTCGCAGGAATCCTTCTCGGCCGACGGGAAAGCTGCCGCTCTTCAGGTGGTGTTCGACGGGCAACCGGGCGACGAGGTGGCAGATTCCGCTGTTCCGATCGTCCGCGATGATGCGCAGAAGGGGCTGGAAGGCACCGGACTCGTCAGCGGGTTGACGGGGAACGCAGCCATTCAGGTAGACACCACCAACGCGTACAACAATGCGGACAGGGTCATCACGATCGCCACGATCGTCATCATCCTTTCCCTGCTCAGCCTGATCTTCCGCAGTCCGATCATCGCAGTGTTGCCGGTAGTCGTGATCGGAGCGGTATTGGCTGTGGTCATGGGGCTGACCGCCGTCTTGGCGGATGTGTTCGATTTCGAGGTCAGCACGACACTGCAACCTTTGCTCGTCGTCGTCCTGTTCGGCATAGGCACCGACTACCTTGTCTTCCTGCTGTTCCGCTATCGAGAGCGACTACGGCAGAACGCACGCGACGGAAGCGCCGTCTCCGGCAACGGCCTATCCGAACATCAGGAATCGCTGATCTTTTCGGTTGGCGTCGTAGGCAGAGTAATCGCGTCGTCAGCACTGACGGTCGTCGCCGCCTTCGCCGCCCTGCTGCTGGCCCGACTCGGCTCGCTCGCCACACTCGCGCCCGGTCTCATCGTGGCGGTTTCCGTGATGCTCGTGACCGCACTGACGCTCATCCCCGCCGTGTTCACCGTGCTCGGCCGGCACCTGTTCTGGCCGCTCGGACCGGGCAGCGACAGTCCCCGCACGCCGTTCGCCTCGATCGGATCCACCATCGGACGCCATCCAGCCGTATTCGCCGCCGCTGTCGGTGTGGTGCTGATCGCGCTTGCCGCCTTCGCTCCGGGCTACAAGTCCACGTACAACACGCTTGGCGAATTACCTTCCGACACACCGTCACAGCAAGCGTATGACACTCTCAGCGAATCGTTCCCCGCCGGCGCACTGAGCCCGACTCTGGTGTATGTGGTCGCCCCGGACCCACTGGACCCGAATTCTCTCACTCCCCTGGTCACATCGCTCTCGCAGGTGCAGGGAGTGTCCTCCGTGACCCCACCCCAACTCAGCCAGGACGGCCAAGCCGCTCTCATCAACGTGATCCTCGGCGACGACCCCTACACGAATTCTGCCCTCGACCTGGTCGAAGGACCGATCCGCGACACCGCTCACGGAGCCGTCCCGGGTGCACAAGTCGTTGTGGGCGGAGAGACATCCACGTTCGCCGATGTCAGAGCGCAACTCGCTGCCGACACTCGCCTCGTGTTCCCTGTTGCCGGGATCGCGATCGCCGCCATCCTCGCGCTCCTCCTCCTCGCGGTGCTGGCTCCCCTCAATCTCTTGCTCTGCGTCGCACTGACATTCGTTGCCACCCTCGGCGGCGTGGTGCTCGTGTTCCTGCACGGTTTGGGTTACGTCGGCATCGATTTCTCGATCCCGATCGTGCTCTACCTGTTCGTCGTCGCGATCGGTACCGACTACAACATCCTGCTCGCCTCGCGGCTGCGCGAGGAGTTCCGAGGCGGCTACAACTCACGCGATGCCGCACGCATCGCCGTATCCAACGACGCTCCCACGGTGGCTGCCGCCGGCCTGATCCTGGCCCTGACCTTCGCGTCGCTGACCCTCACCGGTCTGGACAACCTCGTCCAACTCGGATTCGGCGTGGCGACCGGTGTCGCCATCGCCGCTTTCGCGATGGCTCCGATGCTGGTACCGAGCCTGGCCGCCCTAGAGGGGCGCCCGTTCTGGTGGCCTGGCAGGCAGAGGTCGACAGGCGACAGCGACAACGGGCGCCAGTTCGAACCCACTGACGTCGGGTGACCGCTCCCTCGATTGGAACATATGTTCGAAGAACGCGTTAGACTGTGCCCATGCCATCGGCCAACTCGGGATACGAGCTGCAGGCATCACTGTTCGATGACGCGTCACTGGGCATCGAACTGGGTGAGCTCGGGCACACGGTCACCCGGCGCACACTGACGTCGGGTGCATGGGTCGACGTGCGCCCGAACTGGATGACTGGTTCGAGTCAGCTGTTTACGACGCTCGCCGAGACAGTGCCTTGGCGAGCCGAGCGCAGGCGGATGTACGACCGCGTCGTCGACGTCCCACGGCTCGTCCGTTTCTACGACGTGAACGATCCGCTCCCAGATCCGGCCCTCGATGCGGCGCGTGGGGCCCTGAACAGTCACTATCGGGCCGAGCTCGGTGAATCGTTCGTGACGACCGGCCTGTGCTTCTACCGCGACGGCTCCGACAGCGTCGCCTGGCACGGCGACGACACCGGCCGCAGCCGCACCGAGGACACGATGGTGGCCATCCTGTCTCTCGGCACGGATCGGGCGCTGATGTTGCGTCCGCGCGGCGGCGGGCACTCGATCCGGTACTCACTGGGCCACGGCGATCTTCTGGTGATGGGCGGATCCTGCCAGCGCACCTGGGAGCATTGCGTACCGAAGAGCGCCCGCCCGCTCGGACCGCGAATCAGCGTCCAGTTCCGAACGCGGGGCGTCCGGTAGTTAACCGCGGCGCGCTGCCACCGCCTGAGCCAATCGATCCAACTGCGCCGACGTCGTGTTCCAGTCGATGCAGGCGTCGGTGATGGACTGACCGTAGGTGAGATCCTCGGCCTTCCCGAGCGTGAGATCCTGGCGGCCCGCCTCGATGAAGCTCTCCACCATGACGCCGGCGATCCCTCGCTCCCCCGCCTGGAGACGACGTGCGATGTCGCCCAGGACGTCCACTTGCTTCTCGTGGTTCTTGCTGCTGTTGCCGTGGCTCGCGTCGATGACAACGCGCTCGGGCAGTCCCGACTTGCGCAGGCGGGCCAGGGTGTCGGACACGGTCTCCGCGTCGTAGTTGGGACCGTCGCTTCCGCCACGCAGGATCACATGACAGTCCGGGTTCCCGGCGGTACGGATCAGGGCCGCGTGCCCGTCCAGGTCGGTGCCGGGGAATACGTGACTCGCCGCGGCAGCCCGCGTGCCGTCGACCGCCACCTGAACGTCACCCTCGGTGGAGTTCTTGATACCTACCGGCATCGAGAGTGCGCTGCACAGCTGGCGGTGCACCTGGCTGGCTGCGGTACGCGCGCCGATCGCCCCGTAGGTGACCAGATCCGCGATGTACTGCGGCATGATCGGATCGAGGAACTCGCAACCGACGGGAAGGCCGAGCGAGGACACGTCGAGGAGGAGTTTGCGGCCCATGCGGATTCCGGTGTCGATATCGAACGTGCCGTCGAGGTTCGGATCGTTGAGCAGACCCTTCCAGCCCAGCGTGGTGCGCGGCTTCTCGAAGTAGACCCGCATCACGATGTGCAGGTCGTCCCGCAGCTCATCCGCCTTTGCGGCCAGACGCCGCGCGTAGTCCATCGCCGCGACGGGGTCGTGCACCGAGCACGGTCCGACCACAACGAGTAGGCGGTCGTCTTCGCCATCGAGCACCTTCACGGTGTCGGCACGTCCCGTACGCACGGTCGCGGACGCTACCTCGTCGGGGGCGTACTCACTGCGCACAACGGACGGAGCCACCAATGGGCTGATGCTCACCGTGCGCTGTTCGTCGAGACGATCGCTTCGGCTGGCGGTATCGAGAGTGACAGTCATGAATTCGTCGTTCCTGTTCTCAGGCCGACCCTCGAAGACTGTGAAAACCCCGGGAGCCGGTCTGTAATCCGGCTCTGGGTGAAAGAAGTCAGCGCGTGGTCACGCCGACCGACCCACCCGGGGCCGGCCTGCTAAACCAAAAATATGCGCACTGCATGGCAGACACAGTAGCGGCTTCGCTCTCGGATCGCCACACCCACCCTCTCCGGTCTGCGCCACCCACGCCGCATATGCAACCATTGAGTGATCCACACCACAACGCAGGCGGTACCCCGGCAGCTGGAAGTCCATAGCATGCGGAGGAACTCGTGACATCCACCTTCACAGCGACCGTACTGGGCTCACCTCGGATCGGTCCCAACCGCGAACTCAAGAAGGCCGTGGAGTCCTATTGGGCCGGCGGCTTGGATGCAGAAGCACTCGACTCGGTGGCGAGGGACCTACGACGACAGACTTGGATCGGTCTGCGCAATGCAGGGGTCGACTCCGTGCCCGTCAACACGTTTTCCTACTACGATCACGTCCTCGATACCGCAGCCATGCTCGGCGCCCTGCCTGAACGCGTCGCCGAAATCGGGGACGACCTCCACCGCTATTTCGCCGCCGCCCGAGGCAACGCCACGGTCCCGCCGCTCGAAATGACCAAGTGGTTCGACACCAATTATCACTACCTGGTCCCCGAGATCTCCCCCTCCACCATGTTCGCCCTCAACCCGTCAAAGGTGCTCCGCGAGCTCGAAGAGGCTTTGGCCCTGGGTATTCCGGCCCGCCCGGTCGTGGTGGGCCCAGTGACGTTCCTGCTTCTGTCGAAGTCGGTCGGCTCGGACGCTCCGCTGCTCGAGCGTCTCGACGAGATCGTCCCACTATATGCAGACCTGCTCGCTCTCCTCGCCGACGCCGGTGCCGAATGGGTCCAGATCGACGAGCCCGCACTCGTCGCAGACCGCACGGAAGACGAAATCGCCTCCACCAAGCGCGCTTACGATCAGTTGTCCGCGATTCAAGCACGTCCCGCGATCCTCGTTGCGTCTTACTTCGGGAGCCTGGGTGAGGTGCTTCCGGCACTTGCATCCTCCGACGTCGACGGGCTGGCTGTCGACCTGGTAGCCGGATCCGATTCGCTCGCTTCGGTTCCCGGGCTCGAACGCAAGCATGTTGTCGCAGGCATCGTCGACGGGCGCAACATCTGGCGCACCGATCTCGACCGGGCGTCGACCGAGCTTGCCGCCCTCGCCGGACACGTCGGATCGCTCGCCGTGTCCACCTCATGCTCCCTGCTGCACGTCCCATACACCCTGGACGGTGAGACCGACCTCGACGACACGCTGCGGTCGTGGCTGGCCTTCGGCGCCGAGAAGGTCCTCGAAGTAGTGGTTCTCGGTAGAGCCATGACCGGCGGCGACGAATCGGTCACCGACGAGTTCACATCGGCCCGCGCAGCGGCGGCTACCCGCAACACCGACCCGCGTCTGCGCGACACCGCTGTCCGCTCCCGATTGGAGGCTCTTACCGCTTCCGACCCGGGCCGCGGCCCGGCGGCGCAGCGGCGGGAAGCACAATCGGCGTTGGCGCTGCCGCTCCTCCCCACGACGACCTTGGGGTCGTATCCACAGACCAGTCGAATCCGCCTGGCCCGCGCGGCGCTGCGCAAGGGTGAGATCGACGAGACCGACTACGTGAACCGGATGCGCGCCGAAATCTCCGACGTCGTGGCATTGCAGGAGAAGTTGGATCTCGATGTGCTCGTACACGGCGAACCCGAACGCAACGACATGGTGCAGTACTTCGCCGAGCAGCTCGACGGCTTCGTAGCAACCACCAATGGCTGGGTGCAGTCGTACGGCACTCGCTGCGTGCGGCCGCCGATCCTCTACGGCGACGTGCGGCGACCGAACCCCATGACGATCGAGTGGATCACATTCGCCCAGTCATTGACTCGGCGTCCGGTCAAGGGAATGCTCACCGGCCCCGTCACGATTCTCGCATGGTCGTTCGTACGCGACGACCAGCCACTGGCGGATTCGGCCAACCAGGTCGCGCTGGCGATCCGCGACGAAACGGTGGACCTACAGCAAGCGGGCATTCGGATCATTCAGGTGGACGAACCCGCGCTACGCGAGCTGCTGCCCCTGCGGTCGGCCGATCAGCAGGCCTATCTCGACTGGGCGGTCGGCGCGTTCCGGCTCGCGACGTCGGGTGTAGCCGACTCGACGCAGATCCATACGCACCTCTGCTACTCGGAGTTCGGCGACGTCATCGAGGCCATAGCCAATCTCGACGCCGACGTGACGTCCATCGAGGCGGCGCGCTCGCACATGGAGGTCCTGGGCGACCTCAACGCGGTGGGCTTCGATCTCGGAGTCGGCCCCGGGGTGTACGACATCCACTCGCCGCGCGTGCCCGGCGTCGAAGAGATCACCGGTCTATTGACCGAAGCGTTGAACGCTGTTCCCGCCGAAAGGCTCTGGGTCAATCCCGACTGCGGTCTGAAGACCCGCACCCCGTCTGAGGTCGAGGCCTCGCTCGGCAATCTCGTCCAAGCGGCGAAACTGATGCGCGCAAAGTTGCAGAAGTAGATCGATGGGACCTTGCCCCGAGCTACGACGTCAGCTAAGGATGATTTATGGATTCCGCCGACACCATTGCCCCCCTCGACGGGGTGCGGGTACTCGAACTGGGTAACTACATCGCCGCGCCGACCGCGGGGCGCATTCTCGCCGATTTCGGCGCCGAGGTCATCAAGGTCGAGCGCCCGAGGACCGGTGACGAACTACGCAACTGGCGCCTCTATTCGGGCGACACTTCGATGCTGTATCGCACGATCAATCGCAACAAGAAATCGATCGTCCTGGACCTGCGCACCGAGGAGGGCCGCCGACTCGTCCTCGACCTTGCCGCCGAGTGCGACGTTCTGCTCGAGAACTTCCGGCCCGGCACCCTCGAGAAATGGGGTATCGGACCGGACGCGCTCGCGGAAGTCAA
The DNA here is from genome assembly GCF_001767395.1 of Rhodococcus sp. WMMA185. Classification (NCBI taxonomy): domain Bacteria; kingdom Bacillati; phylum Actinomycetota; class Actinomycetes; order Mycobacteriales; family Nocardiaceae; genus Rhodococcus; species Rhodococcus sp. WMMA185. The sequence continues at coordinate 3,123,326 of NZ_CP017014.1, forward strand.
CCCCGAACTGGTGATCACCCGAGTCTCCGCGTTCGGGCAGACAGGCCCGATGTCGCAGCGACCCGGATTCGCAGCAGTTGCCGAGGCCGCGGGTGGGTTCCGTGAACTCGTGGGCGACCCCGACCGTCCCCCGGTGCGAGTGGGTGTGTCCATCGGCGACTCCATTGCCGGGCTTTACGCGGCCTTCGGTGCCGTTATGGCACTGTTCCAGCGGGAAGCGGCGAAGGTTGCCGAAGTGGCGGGCCCGCCACTGCCACATCGGATTATCGACGTCGCCCTCAACGAATCGATCCTGTCGATGATGGAATCACTCATCCCCGACTATCTCGCCTACGGCATCAAACGCGAACGCGTCGGCGGACGCATGGAGGGCATCGCCCCGTCCAATGCCTATACCTGCAAAGACGGCAACAGCATCATCATTGCCGGCAACGGTGACGCCATCTTCGCGCGCTATATGGACACCATCGGCCGTCCCGACCTCGGCGCCGATCCGGAGCTGTCGACCAACGCGGGCCGGTGGGCCCGCCGCGACGAACTCGACGCCGCGATCGGCGAGTGGACAGCCCGGCACTCCCGCGACGAAGCGCTGAAGATCCTCGACGACGCGGAGGTGCCGTCCGGCCCGATCAGCACCGCCGCCGACATCTGCAACGACGAGCAGTACGCGGCCCGGAACATGATCCAGCGCTTCACCGTCGATACCGGCGAAGCCCGGCCGAAGCAGGTCGGATTTCCCGGGATCGTCCCGGTGATAGGAGGCCAATCGCTGCCCATCCGCAATGTCGGGCCCGACCTCGGCGAGCACACCCGGGAAGTCCTCGAAACAGTGCTCGGCAAGACCCCGGATCAGATCGACGCCATCATCGGCCGCACCGAAGGCGGGACGGCATGACTCTCACCTTCGAATCACGTGCGCTTCTGCGCGATGTCACCCTCCGCGACGGCCTGCAGTTGACCGGCAAGATGCTGCCGACCGGCCGCAAACTCGAGATCGCGCGGCGTCTTCTCGAACTCGGCGTTCCCGCCCTGGAAGTGGGATCGATGGCCCGCCCCGACCTCGTCCCGCCGATGGCCAACACTGTCGAGGTGATCACCGAACTCACACCGGACGAACTCGACCACTGCTGGGTATGGGTTGCCACTCCACGGCACGTCGAGAAGGCTGCCGCAGCCGGTGCCAAGCATTTTCAGTACTGCTTCTCCGCATCGGATTCGCACAACCAGGCCAACATCGGACGGTCCACCGAGGACAGCCTCGCCGCGATGCCCGCCGCGATCGAACTCGCGCAAGAGATCGGCGGCAGCATTCAACTGTGCATCGCGACCTCCTTCACGTGCCCGTTCGAGGGCCGAGTCCCGCTGCGGCGAGTGATCGACATCGCCAACGATCCGCGCGCGCACGGCGCCGTCGACATCGTCATTTGTGACACGCTCGGCCAGGCGATCCCCGCAGAGGTGAGCTCACTGGTGTCCCGTGTGCGATGGGAAACTCCTCATCGCAGCATCGTCTTTCACGGCCACGACACCTGGGGACTCGGTGTGGCAAACAACCTGGCCGCCATCGCGGCCGGCGCGATGACCGTCGACGGCGCTCTCGGAGGGCTCGGCGGCTGCCCGTTCGCCCCCGGGGCCAGCGGCAACACGTCGAGCGAAGACCTGCTCTTCGCCACCCGTCCCGACTGGCTCACCCCGGACACGTTCCGGTCTGTGGTGGAACTGTCCGAGGCGACACTCGCAGAACTGGGCGAGGAAAACCACTCGAAGGCCGCCCAGGGTGCCCGATCGAAGGCCAACACCTTCGAGTGGGTCATCGACGAATGAGCGCAATTCGGCTGTCGCTAAACGAGCAGCGATGTGGTACTTGTTGAGAATGCAAAATCTCGACTCGACGAAAGGCGCATGAGCGCCCCCCAAGATTTCTCTCCACGACGATGGTCTGGGGAATTCACCCACGAGGTCGACACACTTCGCTCTGCACTCGACCCAATTCGCTCCGCACCCACCCGGTGCCGTGACCCTTCTTCCCCGTTCGTGATGTCCTACAACGAATTCAGGAAAGGAGGTACGTATGAAGTTGGCTGAGGCACTGGCTGAGCGGGGCGATCTGACGCGACGCGTGGAGCAACTTCAGTCACGCATTCTGACGAATGCACGACATCAGGAGGGTGAGTCGCCCGCCGAGGACGCTGCATCGCTGCTCCTCGAACTCGAGGAGGCCCTGGACCGGACGGAGGTTCTCGTCCGAAGGATCAATCGGACGAACGCCGCTGCGCCACTGGGTGATGCGAGTATCACGGATGCGCTGGCCCGGCGGGACGTGCTACGAATTCGGCATCGAGTGGTGTCCGCAGCGGCGGATGCTGCCTCCGGGCGTGAGCAGGATCGATATGGTAGACAGCTTCGGTCCGAACTCGTCTTCGTCGCGGCGTTGCCCGTCCGGGATCTGCGGCGGACGGCAGACGATCTCGCAGGGCAGATCCGCGAGATCGATATGCAAGTGCAGAAGGCGAATTGGGAAGTCGAGTTGCTCGACTGACCGCCGTGAGTAGTAGGTAGCCGTTCCAGAGGCGAGCACATACCGCGGTCGGCGGGAATCCGACCCCACCTCTTGCGCGGAGGGCAGCGCACCCCGGTACACCCGGATCACAGTGCAGCCCTGCACAACGCACAGGTGACGAAGTACACCGCACATCTCAACACCGAGTGCTGATCGGGAACGGCGAGGGCGGGTAAGGGGCTCCTCACACACGTGAGTGGCGAAGGACGCTGTGAGCACACTTCGCCACTCACGTGGGGCTGGCTCGACAATGGAGGTTCAGCGGTAAACGAGTTTCTCTACGACCAAGCCGTCGCCCACGCGGCATGGGTCGACCGTCAATACGATCCTGGTAGGCATCAGTTGAGTTCGATCGCGACTGACATCGTCGAGGCCCTGGTATGAGAGTTGCACAGCAGGACGGGGCCGCATCGGTACTGCGTGACCCAGTGTTCTTACGTCTGGCGATAATTCAGGCATTGAACATGATCGGCGACGGCCTGATCGCTGCCGGCGTGCCGATACTGCTCGTGAGCAGGCAATCCGGTGGCAGCGATATCGCGGCATTCGTTGCCGCGTCGGGTGTGGGCGGCCTGGTTGTGCTCGCCGCCGCGACCCTGCTGCTCGACGCGTTCTCGCGGCGCACCATTCTGATCGTGTCGGATATCGCGCGCTTGGGCGTGGTCGGCCTTCTCACGCTCTACCTCTCCACCGACAGTCTTGTCTCTCTCATCGCGGCAGGGGCGATCGCCGGGGCTGGTGTCGGCGTGTTCCGGCCCGCATACAGCACGTACATAGGTGAGGTAGTTGATCCGCGCCTGCGAAGGCCCGCAAATGCGTTGAGGTCGCTGAGTTCGAAGGTCGCTGCCGTCGTCGCGCCCGGACTGATCAGTGTCGTCGCACTCACCGGCGCGATCGAGAATGTCCTCCCGATCGCCGCGGTGGTTGCGACTGCATCCATCATCGTCCTACTGGGCTGCCCACCTTCCAAGCTCAGTGGAGAAGCGGACCCGGAAGCATCAAGGATTTTCGAGGGTCTCCGAACGGTCGCCCGCACGCCTTGGATCCTCGCGGTGATGTGTCAGGGCGCCGTCCAGGTCGGTCTCGTCATGGCGCCACTTGCCGTACTCGTTCCGGTATGGCTCGAGGCGCGATCGGCGCAGGCCCAGTACGGCTTCCTACTCGCCGTCGAGGCCCTCGATGCGATCTGTGGCGCGATTGTCGCCCTGCGCGTGAAGACCGCTCGGGTAGGGGTTGTCGCGGTTCTCGCGCTCTTGCTCCAAGGCTTGGTCCCGGTGTCGCTGATCCTCAACGGGCCGATGTGGGTCGCGTATGTGGGATTCTGCGCTGCCGGTATCGGATCGGGGTATCGGTACTTCTCGCTTCGGTTTTGCTGTCCCTGCTCGTACCTGGCGTGCGCCGGTTCGGTGCAACCGAGTGATGAGTGGAACTACACGGAGGCCATGCAGTCGAGCGAACCCGCAGGTGGCACAGTGCGCCGGAGCGCACTGTGCCACTCGTACCTCGCTCAGCCGACCACGAGGTCGAGCTCGTCGTCGGACACTCCGACCGCGACGCGGCCGCCTTCCCCCAGGAGATCGTCGAGCAGTAGATCGGCGATCCGATCGTCGACGGCCCGTTGGATCGAACGGCGCAAGGGCCGGGCCCCGAATTCGGGTTGGTGCCCGTGCTCGGCAATCCAGCTGACGGCAGCGTCGCTGAACGAGATCTCGATGCCCTTGGACTGCAGCCTCTTCCGGCTGTCGTCCAACAGCAGATCAGTGATCCGGTGCAACTGCTCGGCGTCGAGCTTGCGGAAGATCACGATCTCGTCGATGCGGTTGAGGAACTCCGGCCGCATCGACTCGCGCAGCCGACCCATCACCCGGTCCCGTAGCGGCTTCTCGGAAGCCTCGGCGTCACCCGTGGTGAAGCCCAGTGCCCCGGACTTGCTCGAGATGATGTCGGACCCGAGGTTGCTGGTCATGATCAGAACGGTGTTGTTGAAGTCCACCGTCCGCCCCTGACCGTCGGTGAGCCGACCGTCGTCGAGCACCTGCAACAGCGTATTGAACACGTCCGGGTGCGCCTTCTCGATCTCGTCGAGCAGGATCACCGAGTACGGGTTCCGCCGCACCTGTTCGGTGAGCTGTCCAGCCTCCCCGTATCCGACGTAGCCGGGGGGAGCCCCGACGAGCCGGCTGACGGTGTGCCGCTCGCCGAACTCGCTCATGTCCAGCCGCAGCATCTTGCTCTCGTCGCCGAACAGTGTGGCGGCCAAAGCCTTCGCGAGTTCGGTCTTTCCGACACCGGTCGGCCCGAGGAACAGGAAGCTCCCGACGGGACGGTCCGGATCGTTCATGCCGGTGCGGCTGCGACGAACCGCCCGGGCAATCGCCTTCACGGCGTCGTCCTGACCGACGACGCGACGATGCAGCTCGTCCTCGAGGCGACGCAGGCGTTCCTTCTCCTCCTCGGTCATCTGGCTGGCCGGAATTCCGGTGGCCCGCGACACGACCTCGGCAATCTGCTCTGCGGTCACCTCCGGCGTGCTGTCGGGTACGTCGGCCCTGCCGTCGATCCGCGCCTGGACGCCCGCGATCTCGTCGCGCAGTCCCGACGCCTTCTCGTATTGCTCGTCGGCGACGGCCTGACCCTTGGCCTGCTCGAGTTCGGCCACCTTCTTCTGCAGGGCTTCGACGTCCACACTCGGTGTCTGCAACCGCAGCCGGGCGCCGGCCTGATCGATCAGGTCGATCGCCTTGTCCGGCAGGAAGCGGTCGCCGATGTAGCGGGCCGACAACTCGACGGCGGCAGAGATTGCCTCGTCGCTGTACCGAACGCCGTGATGCTCCTCGTACCTGTCTCGCAGACCGGACAGGATCGCTATGGCGTCCCCGGTGGTAGGTTCCGCGACCGTCACCGGCTGGAATCGACGTTCGAGCGCCGGGTCCTTCTCGATGTGGGTGCGGTACTCGTCGAGCGTGGTGGCGCCCACGATGTGTAGCTCGCCACGGGCCAGCTTCGGCTTGAGAATGTTGCCCGCATCCATCGCGCCCTCGGCGCCGCCTCCGGCGCCCGCGATCGAATGGACCTCGTCGATGAAGACGATCAACTCGTCCGAGTGGGCGGAGATCTCGTCGATCACCTTGTTCAGGCGCTCCTCGAAGTCGCCGCGGTATCGAGTGCCCGACACCATGCTCGACAGGTCGAGCTGCACGATGCGCTTGCCCGTCAGCCGATCGGGAACGTCGCCGTCGACGATGCGCTGCGCCAAACCCTCGACGATCGCGGTCTTGCCGACTCCGGCCTCGCCCACCAGAACGGGGTTGTTCTTCGTGCGGCGTGACAGGATCTCGATGGTCTGTTCGATCTCGTCCGCCCGGCCGATGACCGGGTCGACGCCGCCACTGCGCGCCCGTTCAGTGAGATCGAAGCCGTATTTGTCGAGTGTCGGGGTCTTGCTGTCGGTGCCTTCTTCGCCGGATCCACCCTGCACGGCCCTCTGCAAACTCTCCGCGGTGATGCCCTCGGATGCCAGCAACTTCCCCGCCGCTTGGTCTTGATCGGCGGCGAGTGCCAGGAAGAGATGCTCGGGTGCGATGTAGCCGGACCCGAGGGCACGCGCTAGTTGGTGCGCCTCGAGCAGAGCCGCCTGAAGCGTGCCGCCGATCGTCGGCACAGCGAAGCCCGACGAGTTCCCGCTTCGAGGAAGACGCCGTTCGACCTCGTCCGAAACGGACGAGGGGTCGGCTCCGGCCCGCTCCATCAGAGACTTGGCCGGGTCCTGTTCCGCCATAACCCGCAGAACGTGCAGGGCGTCGAGGTCCGTGTCGCCGCGGCCAGCGGCGAAGCGGGCCGCACCCGCCATGAGCTCCTGGGTGGACCGGCTCATGAGACGGCTGATGTCGATGCGCCCGGGGCCCTGTGGCCCGAAGAATGCTGGCATTCCGAAGCCTCCTGTAAGAAGTTGAGCGTTTCTCACTCAACTAACGTGCCAGCTCCTAGTTCAATTCCCAAATCAATGGAAAATTCTGGTAAAGGTCACTCCCCGGGTCCTCGCAGATGGTCACGCAGCGTATTCGTCTCATACCGGGAGCGGAACAGTTTCCGCTTCTGTAGGACTGGGATCACTTCGTCGACGAAGTCGGCCAAGCCGCTCGGATACAGCGGAGGCATCAGGTTGAAGCCGTCGGCTCCGCCGCGGCGGAACCACAGTTCTATCTCGTCGGCAATCGACTCCGGAGTGCCGATCATCGTGCAGTGACCGCCGCCGGCCGCCAGCGTGCCCAGCAGTGCGCGCACGGTGGGTCGGTCCTTCTCGATAATCCGCAGGATCGTCTCGTACCGGCCGTGCGGTCCCGTGAATTGAGCCAACGGCGGCACCGGCGGAACCGGCGCATCCAGTTCCCAGTCACTGCAGTCTTGCTCGACGAACATCGACAACTGCGCCAGCGACTGCGAGGTGGGCAGCAGCGCGTCGAGTTCCGCCTTCTTGCGCCTGGCCTCCTCGGTGGTCGATCCCACGTAGGTGACCAATCCGGGCATCACGACGACCTCGTCCGAGTTGCGGCCCGCCTGCCGAACGCGCTTCTTGACGTCGTCGTAGTAGCTCTGTGCGGCCGGGAGATCGTAAGCGACGGCGTAGATGCCCTCCGCATACCGAGCGGCAAGGTCGCGCCCCTGATCGGACGCGCCCGCCTGGAACAGCACGGGGCGGCCCTGCGGCGAGTGCGGCACGGTCAGCGGTCCGTCGACCAGAAAATGGCTCCCCCGATGGTGGATCGGATTCACCTTGGCCGGATCCGCGAACATCCCTCCACGGTCCAGGACGAGTGCGTCCGGTTCCCACGAATCCCACAGGGCCAGCGCGACGTCGACGAATTCTGCGGCACGCGCATAGCGCTCATCGTGCGGGGGCATCTCCTCGAGGCCGTGGTTGCGTGCCTCGGCGTCGAACATCGACGTCACGACGTTCCAGCCGACGCGGCCCCTGCTGATGTGGTCGAGCGAGGCCAGCATCCGGGCGGCGTGGAACGGCGTGTAAAACGTGGTGGACACCGTGCTCACCAGCCCGACCCGCTCGGTGGCGCGTGCCATCGCCGACAGCGCGGTGAGCGGCTCGAGGAACCACCACGAGCCGGAGGCGGGGTTGCGCACCGAGTGGCCGTCGGCAAAAAAGACCGCGTCAAGGCAACCGCGTTCGGCGATCTGCGCCAGTTCCTCGTAGTAGGTGATGTCGCCGAGTCGGTCAACCGACGATTCCGGGTGCCGCCAGGACGCTCCGTGGTGGCCGCACCCGAACAAGAACGCGTTGAAGTGCAGTTGACTTCCCATCTCGATCCTCGACCAGGCCGTTCAGGTCAGTCCTTGACCAGGCCGCCGTCGACGACGAGGTTCTGGCCGGTCACCGCGCGTGACCACGGGGAAGCGAAGAACAGGACCGCATCAGCGAATTCGTCCGGAGTAGTGACGCTTCGGAGCGGTGTGCTGGAGGCGATCAGATCGAATACCTCGTCCGGCGTAGCAGCGCTCGCGTCCGTGGTCCGCAACAGGCCACCTGACACCATGTTCACGGTGATGCCATCGGGACCGAGGTCGGCAGCGAGTGTGCGAGTCAACGACAACACCGCCGCCTTGGCCGCCGTGTAATCGTGATACGGAACGACCGGGTTCTGGAACAGGTTGGTTCCGACGTTCACGATCCGGCCGAACCCGAGCGAGCGCATGCCCGGCAGCGCGGCTTGGGTCGTGTTCAGCGCCGCCTGGACGCTTCCCCGAAACTGGGTGTCGAACGCCTCCCACGCGATGGTGTCCGGCTTGTCGCGGGCGTCGCCGTTGAAGGAGAAATCGGCGAGAGCGTTGTTGATCACCGTGGTCACCGGCGACCCGAAATGTTCCTCGGCCGCGGCAAACAGGCCACCCACCTGCCCCGCCTCGGTGACGTCGGCCTGCAAGGCGATTGCGTTGCGTGCGCCGAGGGACGACACGAGTTCTGCGGCCGCGTCCCGACTGTTGCGGTAGTTGACGATCACGCGCGCACCCTGCCGCGCGAACGACCGCACGATCGAGGCGCCGAGGCCCCGACCCCCACCGGTCACCAGGACGACTTGCTTGTCGAGCTGCATGCTCTCACCTTCCGTTTCGCCGGCGACGAGACATCGGATAGGCCACAGTGTAGGCCTCACCCAAATGGGTTGCACACAATTAAGTTGTGTGCAACTATTTTGCGGTGACCAACGCTCTCGAGCTCGACCGGCAAGTGTGCTTCGCGCTGTACTCGGCTTCCAGGGCGATGACGGCCACCTACCGGCCGCTGCTGGAAAAGCTTGGCGTGACCTACCCGCAGTACTTGGTGTTGCTAGCACTCTGGGAGCACGATGGACGCGGCGTGAGCGAACTGTGCGACGCCCTCGCTCTCGACACCGGCACACTGTCGCCGCTACTCAAGCGACTTGAAGTTCTGGGCCTGCTCGAACGCCGACGTTCACCGGCCGACGAACGTCGGGTCAGCATCCACCTGACCGAATCGGGCGCCGCGCTCCGCGAGGAGGCCATTGGTATTCCGGCAGAACTGACCCGCTCGACGGGTATGGACGTCGACGAGCTAGCAGCCCTGCGCGACACCCTGACCCGCCTCACCGAATCGCTTCACCGTCATAGCACTACCACCCCCACGAGAAAGAAGTAGTCCATGAACGTCCTCTACACCGCAGAAGCCCTCGCGACCGGAGAAGGCCGCAACGGCCACGCCCGCACATCGGACGGACGGCTCGACCTGAACCTCGCCATTCCCGCCGAAATGGGGGGATCGGGAGACGGGACCAACCCGGAGCAGTTGTTCGCAGCCGGATACGCGGCTTGCTTCCACTCGGCACTGCAGTTGATCGCCCGCCAAGTCAAGGCCGATGTCACCGACTCGGCTGTCGGCGCCCGCGTCGGGATCGGCCCGATCGACGGTGGCGGATTCGGCCTCGCCGTCACCCTCGAGGTTTCACTGCCGCACCTGCCGCGCCAGGAAGCGCTCGACCTGACCGAGAAGGCGCACCAGGTCTGCCCGTACTCCAACGCCACCCGCGGCAACATCGACGTCACCCTCGAGGTCTCCGAAGACTAGGTCACTGAACACTAGGGAACAGGCTCGGCGGGCGTCGAATCAGGTGAACTTGTACTCGACGCCCGTCAAGTCTTCCGACAGCGACCACAGGGCAGCTGCGGTTCGCTCGTCCTGCGACTTCTTGCTGGAACCGACCACCTTCGGGTATCCGCGTTGCTCGAACGGTCCGTCCGGCCCGATGTAGCTGCCACCGAACACTTCAGGGGCCGCGGCCGCATAGAGCATCGGCAATGCCCCCATCTCCGCCGACTGCGCGACGATCGCGTTGCCGATCCCCATCACCTTGTCGAGAATCGACTCGGTGTGCGACTGCAGATTCGTCGACGCGTAACCCGGATGTGCGGCCACCGCCTTGAGCGGCGAACCGGCCGCATTCAGTCGACGCTGCAACTCGTAGGTGAACAGAAGGTTCGCGAGCTTCGACTGCCCGTATGCCGCCCATCGGCTGTACCTGCGGGATTCCCAGTTGAGATCTTCCAGATCGATGGTGCCGATCTGATGCGCCGTGCTCGACATCGTGGCAACGCGATCGGTGATCTTGTCCAGGAGTAGTCCGGTCAGTGCGAAATGCCCCAGATGATTTGTGCCGATCTGCATTTCGAATCCATCGGCAGTCCTGCCCTTCGGCACTGCCATCACGCCGGCGTTGTTCACCAGCACGTCAAGGGAGTCGATTCCGGCGGCGAACTCGCGTACGGACTTCAGATCCGACAGATCGAGGCGGCGGACTTCCGCGTTGTCCCCGATCGATCGCGCAACCGCTTCCCCCTTCCCGGTGTTGCGGCAAGCCAGCACAACGTGCGCTCCGGCCCTACCCAGAGCTCGCGCTGCCACCGCGCCCAAACCACTATTGGCGCCGGTGACGACGAACGTGCGGCCATCCTGATCGGCGATGTCGGAATCTGTCCATTTGGTCATGGGTTCAAGACTACGGATGACGGCACCACCGCGTCACCCGTCACCACGCCTGCGTCCGTACCAGAGGAAGATTGACGAAACTGGGCCGGTCCGGGGCGAGTTGAAGGTGCTGTGGCTTCAACTGACTGTCGGCGAGTATCGGTCCGATGGGCAGGTACCGGGGAACGCTACTCGCGTATACGTCGACGCGTAGCCGATGCCCCGGCGCGAGAACCGCATCCGTGGGCACGAGGTTGATATCGATAGGTGTCACCTCACCCGGAACCTGGGGCTGACGAGTATCCAGAGTCAGAAAGTGTTCAGGCTCAGCGTAATCCCCATTCGCCGACTTCGTACTCCGTGAGTCGTCCACGGCTCGGAACGATGCGGTGAGCGCTCCGTTGGTGAGAACGGTCGATGTGCCGTCGGGGGCGACGTCGTTGAGCGTGACTGCCCAGAATCCGTCCGTGGCGTCGAGCACCGTCTCGAGGTGCAGGTTGACCGGTCCCGACAGTTCGGTCGGTCGCTCGACCGGGGCGCTGGTGAATGTCAATCCCTCGACCTCCTGAAATCGGGAGTCCTTGCTGCACATCGGCCCGAGGACGACGGTCACCCCCGCCGTCCCCTCGACCGAGTCGCGCGAGCAGAAACCTCGCAGGCCGGGCGAGACGGTGAGCCGGGCCGAGTCGGTGGGCTCCGACGCGATCAGGCTGCCGTCGTATGCGGCGTGGCCGGCAGTTCCGCTCGGAGCCCCGGAAAGGTACATCCGCTGGTAGTCGACACCCGCACGCGGGAACTGATCGGTGGTCGTCCAACCGTTGCCCTGCTGATAGAGGGTGACCGGACCGTATTCTTCGATTCCGTTGTCAATGCCCTTGAGCCACTTGTCGAGCCATGCGCGCTCGAGTACGTCGAGCCGTGGAGGCGCACCGGGTTCTCCAAAGCCGCTCCCGACCGTGATGTGGTAGGCGTCGCTCATGATCAGTTGTTTCCGACCGGCGGGAAGCCGGATCTCGTTGTAGAGCCTCGGCTCACTGTTGGCGAATATGTCGTGCCAGGCGCCGTAGAGCATGGTCGGTACTTCGATTTTGTCCGTTTGCGTTTCTCGCTCCTCGTAGAACGGCCCGTCCTGCACCACCTCTAGCGTGCCGGGGGCAAGGTCGCTCCATTCCTGTGTCGTCAGCGCATCGGTCAGAGCGGGAAAGAGCGTCAGTGGATCGCGCAACCGATCTTGCAACCACTGCTCGTCGAAGCGCCCCTGCGCGAGATCCTGCAGGTTGGGAATGAGCTTGAGTCCGTTGACCAACGCCAGCCACGGCGGCATGAAACCGACTCCCAGACCGCCACCCGTACCGACGATGTCGCGAAGCAGATCGTCGCCCGGCTCCATGGGAAAGATCGCTTTCAACGCGGGCGGCTGATGTCCGGCGGCCTGCAGTGAGTTGATGGCCGAGTAGGACACTCCCACCATCGCGACCTTGCCATCGGACCAACTCTGTTTGCTCATCCAATCGATGACCTCGACCGAATCCCGCTGCTCGACGGGTCCGAGCGCCTGCCATTCGCCTTGCGAGAAGCCGGTGCCGCGGGTATCGACCACCACCTGGGTGTAACCATTCTGCACAAGGTCACGGTTGACCGCGAAGACCCGCATGCCGCCCCCGGTCAGCAGTCCCATCAGCTCGTCCACTCCCTCGAGTGGCGTTCCGGCCAAGTTGTACGAATTCACCAGGTTGACGACAGTGTCCTGATAGCCGGGTATCGCGAGCACGGAGTCGACGATGCTACTGATCAACTTCGTGTAGGGGGTGATGTTCAAGACCGACGGCATCTTGGTCTCGATCGGGTTGCCTGACGCATCAGCCGGTCGGTAAACGTTGGCCTTCAAAACCGTTCCGTCACTCATGGTGATGGGCACGTCCCAGTCGATGGCGATCAGGGGGTAAGCGGGCGGCGCCTCGACCGCGGCTGTCCACCGCGCACCCGCGACCCCGCCGGTCGGATCGGCCGATGCCGTCGCGCTCGAAACTGCCGTGAGCCCCAGGGCCATCACGAGAGAGATCGCTGCCGTACCCGGTCGAAACGCCCGCTGCCGCACCATCACCAAGACCTCTCGCGAGTTGTTCCGATGACGTGCCCACTCGATCGGTCAGCAGTGGCCCACGCCACAAGTTATGACAAATTTACCGGATGCCGCCACGACTGTCTGCCAGGTGAACGGCGAATCAGGGCCTCGACTACCGTGGCAGGGTGCCCGACGCTCCACTTCCCGTCCGCCACGGCCTCAACCCGACCCGACTGAGGATGCCGGATGACGGCGCGTGGTCCACGATCCTCGAATACCTCGTCGCACGATTTCCGAACGACGAGATCCGGCTTCGAGAGAAGGTGGCGGCCAAGGAAGTAGTGGACGAGCGCGGCCTGCCGATCACCGAATCCACCCAGTTCACGCCCCGCAAGTTCGTCTACCTGTACCGGGATCCGCCAGTCGAGAGCCGGGTGCCCTTCGAGATAGAAATCCTTCACCGCGACGAGAACCTCCTCGTCGTCGACAAGCCCCACTTCCTGGCCAGCACACCGCGGGGCGCTTACGTTGCCGAGTCAGCGCTGGTCCGGTTGCGGCGCGCTCTCGATCTTCCCGACCTGACACCGGCACACCGGTTGGATCGGCTGACCGCTGGGGTTCTGATCTTCACGGTGCGCCGTGAAGTCAGGCGCGACTACCAGTTGCTGTTCGAGCGGCGTCAGGTGACGAAGGAGTACGAGGCGCTTGCCCGCTATGATTCCGGCCTCGAATTGCCCACCACTGTCCGAAGCCGGATCGTCAAGGATCGTGGCGTCTTGAAGGCATATGAGGTGGACGGGCCGGCCAACAGCGAGAGTCGCATCGAACTCCTCGAGACCCGTGGCGAGGCTGCCCGCTACCTCCTGGTGCCCCACACCGGCAAGACGCATCAGTTGCGTGTCCACATGAGTTCACTCGGCATTCCGATATTTGGCGACAACTTCTACCCGGACTTTTATGATGTTGCCGCTGAGGACTATTCGACACCCCTGAGCCTGCTGGCGCGATCCGTGGAATTCCGCGACCCCTACTCTGGCGCGCTGCGGCGTTTCGAGAGCCGGGCCAGCCTCGACTGGCCGGACGACACCTCGCTTCCCATTCGTGTGCCGAGGCAGAATGATAATGAGATGACTACAGCAACGCCTGAGGCCGTCTCCGAGGTGGAGCGGAAGTACGAGGCCGGAGCAGAGCAGCAAATTCCGAGCCTCTCCGGACTGCCCGGCGTAGAGGGGGAACCGCGGATCGACTCGATTCGGCTTTCCGCCCTCTACTACGACACCAGCGACCTACGGCTCCTGACCGCCGGAATCACCCTCCGGCGTAGAGAGGGTGGCGAAGACGCGGGATGGCACCTGAAGCTGCCCGCGGGAGCGGACGCGCGCACCGAACTACAACTACCGCCCGAAGCCGCGGAGCCGGACATCGAGGTCCCCACCCCATACACGGATCTGCTCACCGCCATCACCCGCGGAGCTGCGGTGAACCCGGTCGCGCTGATCAGCACTGACCGCGAGCGTCACCGTTTGCTGGATTCGTCGGGAACGGCGCTGGCGGAAGTCGTCTCGGACGTCGTGATCGCAGCGGTCCCCGATGGATCCGCGGGTCCGGACGAGCGAGTGTGGCGCGAGATCGAGGTGGAGCAGGGCGCAGGCGGCCAGAAACTGTTGGACGCCATTGACTCTCGCCTGCGCGATTGCGGGATGGTGCGCTCGGAGAACCCCTCCAAGCTTCGGCGCGCGCTCGGCGACACCGTCGTGGAGCCATTACCTCCCCGCCTCACGAAGGGGGCGAACAAGAAGCTCCACCCGCGACGCCTGCTGAGGGAATACCTCGATGAACAGGTTCACGCGCTCACCCGAGCCGATATCGAAGTCCGTCGGGACACAGAGGATTCCGTCCACGCCCTCAGGGTTGCGGCGAGACGTATCCGCAGCGTGTTGCAAGTGTATGGGGCCCACCTGGGCGAACGAGAAACCGCCGAAGACCTTGTCGGCGAACTACGGTGGTTGGGGCAGAGCCTCGGCGGTGCACGCGACGCGCAGGTTCAGTGGAGCAGGCTCGTGGCCGCGCTCGACGAGATTCCCGAGATGCCCGACCGAGAGATCGTCCGCGCACGGATTGACGAGTACTTCTCGGGCCTCTTCGCCGCTGCTCGACCCGAGGCACTCGCAACCCTGGATTCGGATCGCTATCTCGCGCTTCTGTCTGCCCTGGACGGGTTCGTCGACGGCATCGAGTCCGGCACGGGCTCACCTTCCGTCAAGCAAGTCGCGGCCACACTGCGGAAGCTGACACGCTCCGTCGAGCGTCGGGTGAGGCGGGCGCGAAAGGCCGAGACACGAGCGGATCGCGACGTGCTCATGCACCAGGCACGCAAGCGCTCCAAACAGATGCGCTACGCGATCGAAGCCACGCAGCAACTCAGCCCGGGCAGGTCGGAGCGTGCCCTCGACGCTTTCAAAGAATTCCAGGATCTCCTCGGCGACTATCAGGACGCGGTGATGTCACGACAGCATCTTCTCCGCATGGCGGCCGAAGACCAGCACCCGGCCCGGTCAAGTCTGGGTTGCGGGATGCTCTTCCACAGAAACCTAGTGATCGGCGATTCCCTCGCTGCGCAGCTGAAGGCCGACTGGAAGTCGGTAAGAAAGTCGGCAAGAAAAATCTTGAAGTAGGAAAAGTCGTCAAGAAAATTCTTGAAGTAGGGACTAGTTGAAGGGCAGTGTGGAGCGAGGAACGGTCGGAAGCGCACTAGCGCCAGCAAAGGGAGCCACTATGAGCACACCCCACGGTCACTCCGTTGTCGTCGGACTGGACGGTTCCGACGCCTCCACCAGAGCAGCGATGTGGGGCGCGGCAGTCGCGTCCAAGTGGGGTGAGCCATTGTCCCTGGCCCACGCGGGCCGGCGTGAAAGCTCACCGGACGGCAAAGCCATCTTCGACACGGCGCGGACCATGCTGGGGCAGCACTTTCCCGATCTCAAAGTCGAGACCACCGTCAAACAAGGTTCAGCAGACACCGTCTTGCTCGAGACCACGGAACGGGCCAGGCTGGTTGTGCTCGGGTCGACTGGCGCGGAGACGGTCCGTTCCGCGCTCATCGGTTCGACCGCACTCCACGTCGCCAACCGCGCAAAGTGCCCGGTCGTTGTCATCCGCGGAGACGGTGCCCCACCGGACCAGCGCCCGGTGATCGTCGGCCTCGACGGAAGCGAGCTCAGCCGCGAGGCGGCGAACCACGCCTTCGAGTTCGCGTCATTCTTCGGTGCACCGCTGGTCGCCGTACACACGTGGCAGGGCTCCCCCGCACTCAAGAGCGGTTCGCGAAAGATGCTCATGGACTGGGATGCGATGAAAGAGGAGGAGGTCGCGCTCCTGTCCGAGGCTCTTGCCGGCGAGTCGGAACGATACCCGGATGTATCGGTGACCAGGGTTGCCGAGCAAAGGGCCCCGGCAACTGCGATGATGGAACACGCGGAGGACGGACAGTTGATCGTCGTCGGCAGCCACGGCCGAGGACGGGTGCTCGGTGCGTTGATCGGCTCGACAAGCCAGCATCTGCTCCATCACGCGAATTGTCCGGTAATGATCTGTCGAGAAAGATGACAGACGCCTGAACTCGTGCACCCCCGAATTCGTGCACATTGAGTGGAAAGGCTCGAGAGGTCATTCAAGAAACAACTGGAAGTAGACACTCGGTGTAAGGCACCGTGGAAGCACAGCAACTTGCTGTCGTGGACCGGTGTCACCGAAGGGAGCCCCCGTTGAGTGCACGCACAGGCTATTGCGTCGTCGTCGGCGTGGACGGATCCGACACCTCCACCAGAGCAGCGCTGTGGGGCGCCGCAGTTGCGTCCAAATGGGATGCTCCGCTGTCCCTCGTGCATGCGCTCCCTCAGGACGGCCCGCTGTACAGCCCGGCAGCGGTCATGTTGGAGTCGCGGTTCCTCGATCAGGTACGAGAGGACGGCGAAGCCATCATCGATGCGGCCCAGACGCTGGTGAGAAAGCGTTTTCCACGTCTCGCGGTCGAGACCACCATCAGTCCGGGTCCCGGACGTACCGCCCTACTCGAAGCCTCCGACCGAGCCAGGATGATTGTGCTCGGGTCCACGGGCGCAGGAGCCTTCCGATCGGTGTTCGTCGGCTCGACCGCACTCCACGTCGCCAACCGCGCACCGTGCCCGGTCGTCATCCTGCGCGGGGAGGGTGCTCCACCGGACCAACGTCCGGTAGTCGTCGGCGTTGACGGAAGCGATCTCAGCCGAGATGCAGTGAGACACGCATTCGAGTTCGCGTCGTTCTTCGACGCACCGCTGGTCGGCGTCCACACGTGGCAGGGCTCCCCCGCAAGTGGTGGCAAGACGCGCGGCTTGCTTGTGGACTGGGACGCAGTGCGGCAAGAGGAAGAGGCCCTTCTCGCGGAAGGCCTCGCCGGCGAGGCGGAAATCTTCCCGGATGTAGCCGTAAAGCAAGTTGCCGAGCAGGGCTCCGCGGCAGACGCAATAATGAAGTATGCGGACGACGCCCAGTTGATCGTCGTCGGTAGTCATGGCCGAGGAGCGGTGCTCGGCGCGTTAATGGGGTCGACAAGCCAGAATCTGCTCCATCACGCAAATTGCGCGATAATGATCTGCCGAAGCCAGTGACCCTCACCCGCGACGACAGCAGACCCGTGCCCACCAGTCTGCCTACCGCGTAGGTCACGCTCATCGCGAGTGCGCCGCCCAACTCGCAGTACCGCTCGGGCGCGTGGGGCATGTCCGAGAGTCGCACTCACCGTCCCCGTCAAACCCAGAGCGCCTCCACTGCGCCACGCTCACCAGACCGAGAACGAGATGACCACGGCGGGTATACGGTGTAATCACCTGCCACGCGTAATGGACACATATGACCAACGCCGAAGACAATCACCCCAAGCCGCGGAGACGGCGGGTCGAATGGGTGATCGGTGGCGTGCTCGTCGTGGTGCTCACGGTCGAGCTGATCCTCATCTGGCCGGATCTGTCCGACAGCGTCCGCAACCTCGGCGACCTCCAATGGGGTTGGGTGGCTGCAGCCATCGTCGCCGCAATGGCATCGATGTCCAGCTTTGCAAGTGTCCAGCGGTGCCTGCTCGGTGTGGCGGGCGTGCGCGTCCAGCAGCGGCAATCGTTGGCGGTCATCCTCGCTGCGAATTCGATGAGCGCGACGCTTCCGGGTGGTCCGGTGCTGGCGGCAACGTTCACCTACCGGCAGACCCGGACCTGGGGCGCGACACCGGTCGTGGCCACCTGGCAGCTCGTGATGGCCGGCGCTCTCCAAGCTGTCGGACTGGCACTCCTCGGCCTGACGGGCGCTCTGCTCGTCGGAGCCACGACCAACCCGTTCTCGCTGATCTTCACATTCGGCGGCCTGTGCGCCTTTCTCATCCTGGCCCAGTACGCGGCGTCGAGACCAAACGCACTCGAAGGCGTAGGCATCACGGCGCTGAGGGCCTTCAACACGCTCCGAAAGAAGCCGCCGCTGACCGGGGTTCGCCAGTGGAAGCACATCGTGAGCCAAATGAGCGCGGTACGGATGGGTCGTGCCGACACTGCACGCGCATTCGGTTGGTCGCTGTTCAACTGGATCGCCGACGTTTCTTGTCTCGCGTTCGCCTGCTACGCGATCGGGGGACACCCGGGCATTGCCGGACTCGCCGTCGCGTACGCGGCGGGCAAAGCGGCCGGGTCGGCGATCCCGCTCCTTCCCGGGGGTCTCGGGGTAATGGACGCGGTTCTGGTTCCAGCGCTTACCGCTAGCGGAATGACCGGTGCCGAAGCGGTGTCCGCGATCGTCGTCTACCGGATTGTGAGCTTCTTGCTCGTGGCCGCCGTCGGTTGGATCGTGTTCGCACTGAGATATCGAGGACGGCAGCAAGACGGCGAGGGCCCCGACCTCGAACCGCTGTGGCGCGGCGGAAGGTAGGGCCCCCACTCACGAGCTATCCGCCCAGCCTCCGAAAGACCAGCCGGACGGCGAGAGCGAGGTGGGCCATCACCTCGTCGACGGAAATGCGACCGGCCACCCATGACACGAGGCTCGACATCCACACGTCGCCAATCACGCGGATCGCGTTGAGTTGATCGTCGGAGACCTCGTCGACACCGATGCTCTTGGCGAACATCTCGGTCATCAAAGCCCCGAACGCGTCCAGCTCTGCCGTCGCGGACGCATCCGCAAACATGAAGGCCCGCACCATGGCCTCATACTTCAGCCGGTCCTTCTCGAGTACTTCCGTGTTCTTCCGCAGGACGAACAGAATTCGCTCGGACGGTGTCTCACCAGGGATCTCGACGTCTTCGAATCGTTCGCGCAACCCGTCGAACACCATCAAGAGCCCCATCACCAGCATGTGGTTCTTGGAGGGGAAATACCGATACACCGTTCCGAGGGCAACCTGGGCCCGGTCGGCGATCGCCCGCATCTGCACCGCCTCGTACCCGCCTTCGGAGGCGAGCTCCATCGCGGCGGCGACGACGCGTTGGTAGCGTTCGCGCTGTGGCGCCTTGGCCCCACGCGAGGGTAGTTGCCCATCGCGAAGCAACGTCAGCAGTCCGTCGCCGCCCGCCACCAAGGGCTCTCCTGCACTGTTCATGAAGGTCAGCCTAGCCAACCGTGAACTCCGCCGATCGGGTCGCTCTCTGCGCCCAAAGAAAAACTCCGCTGCCGGATTGCTCGGCAACGGAGTCTCGAATACTCATGGTGGCCAGGGCCGGGATCGAACCGGCGACCTTCCGCTTTTCAGGCGGACGCTCGTACCAACTGAGCTACCTGGCCGGACGGCACCCGAACCGAATGCCAATCGCAATGTGCCGCCAGCAACGAATGCTGGCACCACTCTTGCGACCCTGACGGGACTCGAACCCGCGACCTCCGCCGTGACAGGGCGGCGCGCTAACCAACTGCGCCACAGGGCCTTGCTTTTCCTGCTGTGCTTCACAACGAAAGCTGTAAAGCGATCCTACTTGTCACATTTGCTGCTGCCGAACCATACCGCATGCTCGACACCGGTCAAACGTACCCCCTACGGGATTCGAACCCGCGCTACCGCCTTGAAAGGGCGGCGTCCTAGGCCGCTAGACGAAGGGGGCCCGTCGGATTTCTCCGAACCAGTACCTCAACGGCGTTCCGTTGGGAGCTTGGATAGCTTAGGACACGAAGGGAGAAATCCCCAAATCGGCAGGTCAGGCTATAAATCGGGCAGTTCCGAGCCGCAATCCGGCCATCCTTGCTCCGCAAACTTCTCGAGCCATTCTTGCGACGCCATCGCAGCGAGAACCACCTCGAGCGATTCCTCGAAGCGCGTATCGAGGTCGCCTTCTAGCGCCAGCATGTCCGACATGTATCTCTGGCCGGCGATGGACGCCGCGAGCACGCGGGTGAATTTCTCGGGGTCGGCGCCCGCGCGCAACAATCCCTCACCCTCGGCGCGGCATGCGAACTCACGCGCCGTGCGACCCCATACCTGCGCGCCACCGGCGAGTACGTCGGAATAGAACTCGGGTTCTACGATCAACCGAAACTCGGCCCGGACAATCACAGACGAGTGGAACAACCTCGCCAGATCGACTACCAGGCCGTGGAGCGCCTCGAAAGGCCCGACATCCGTGCGATGTTTCCAACGATCAGTCAGAGCGACGAACTGTTCGACACCGGCCTGGAGGACGGCGCGAGCCAGGTCTTCCTTGGACTGGAAGTGGAAGTACATAGCCCCCTTGGTGGCGTTCGAGCCCTCCAAGATCGTGTTGACCGACGCGGCCGCATACCCGCGCTTCGCGAACTCGATCGCAGCTGACTCCACCAGCGCTGCGCGGGTGCGACGCGCACGCTCCTGTTGACGTGCCATGGCAGTGAATCCTTCTTCCAGGTGTGACACTCCCTGCCATCGCCCACCCGGGACGAGACCGGTGCCATCGCATAACAGTATCCCTGTTTTGAAAAAACCAACAAACCAGTCTTCAAGTCTTGTATTCGATCACAAAACAGACTTGGAAAACATGAGGCGGTTGAACATGCCGTGGGTTTGACCGCCATCAAAAACACACCGGATGGTATAGTTTTGCTCGGCTCGGGTGCACTGCAGGGGGTGCGCACCCGAGCCGACTTCTATATCCCTCGGCTCAACACGCCGTGTGGGGGTGCGGTGCCGACCGTCGCCGTCGGCAGTTTAGACTCTGACCCCGCGCCCCTATAGCTCAGTTGGTAGAGCTACGGACTTTTAATCCGCAGGTCGTAGGTTCGAGTCCTACTGGGGGCACCACACCTAGGCTGCGCTGCAACATTGCCTGGTTCAGACGGAAGTAGATCACACGAGACCTTCACCGGCACCCCGGAACAGAACAACCTTGCCGACCCGATCACGGTTCCGACGAAAACGAAACGACCGTCGCAACATTCCCACATCGAGAGTGTTGCGACGGCCGCATTAGTCCGCCGTAGGCGGGGCCTTCGGCGTTGCCGGGTCAGCCAGTGACTCCGGTGAGGCCGGCGAGCGCCAGTCCGCCCGCGACGAGGCCGCCGACTACAAGGCCCCCGACGACCAGGCTGCCGGTGTCGATGTCCGAGCTGCCGTTGCCGCCTTCGCCGTCGTCGACGTCAAGAGTCATCTCCAAGGTGTCTTCCCCCGCGATGTTGGTAGCGGTAATGGTGATCGGAAATGATCCTGCTTCCGTAGGTGTCCCGGAGAGGACGCCTTCTTCAGACAGAGTCAGCCCCGCCGGTAGTTCGCTCGTGGTGGTGACGGTCGGAGTCGGGAATCCCCCGGTCTCGAACCAGACGAAGAAGCTGTCCCCGACCGTCGCGGAGTAATGGTCCCCGTCCGAGCCATCCTCGGGGGCCCCAATCCATGGGAAAGACGGATGCCGCACAGTAACTGTGAACGTGCCCACTCCCTGACCCGCGCTGGTGCTGACGGTGCAACGCACCGTTGTAGTCCCCATCGGAAAGCTGCTGCCCGATGCACGATCACAGTTTTCGAAGGTGGTTCCGGTCAGGCTCGGAGGCGTGGGCCAGGTGACCGTTGCGTTACCGGACTCCCCCACCGCCACAGTCGTGTCGGAAGGAATCAGCACCGTGCCAGTCAGGTCCGCATGGTCCAGATCGGCCCCGGTCAGGTTTATCCCACTGAGCTCGGCACCGGCCAGTTCCATGTTGCTCAGGTCCGCGTCGGTCAAGTTGGCGTCGGTGAAATTCGCCCTTGCTTCGCCATTGATAATGTTCTTGCGCAGGTATGCGTAAGTCAGGTTGGCGCCGGTCAGGTTGGCGTTGTTGAAGTTCGCATCGAATATTCTCGCAAACTTCAAGCTGGCGCCGGTCAGGTCGGCGCCAGCCAGATCCGAACTGAGTAGTCTTGCGAAATCCATTTCCGCGTCGGTCAGGTTCGCGCCGATGAACTTAGTGCGGCTGAGGTCCGCATCCTCCAGGGTCGCGCCACTGAGGTCTGCATACGAAAAGTCGAGGCCTTTCAGATCTGAGCCGGTGAGGTCCACCCCGGGGCAGACGGTGTGATTCTCGGGATTGGGGTTGTCAACGATGGTGCAGTCACCGATGACGATCTCAGCGTTGGCGACCGGGGTCACAGTCACCATGGCGGCTGTCGCCAGTCCCACGCTGAGAGCCGCCGCTCCACCCCTGCGCGCCCATGTGCGTCGCGAGTAATAAGCGACGTCGGAGCCCGTGCTAGGGGAAGTTCGTCTCAGCAGCGTCATTCGGTTCCATCCTCCCGTGGAGACGCGGCCGCTCGCGTCGTCATTGATGGGGTCGCCGACTAGAACTGCATCCGCCCCCGTGATTTCGAAACACCGGTGATTGTGCATGACGCGTATGACACACCATCCACCGGGCAGATGTTCCAGACGAAGTTTCGCAGTACGCACGCCTTCGACCCACTTCGAGCGTGCCCCGGGTCGCCTGCCGTAGCGAACGGATGCGCACGTATCACGTTGCTACGGAAAGGTTCTACTCGAGAAGGCCGAACCCGCATCGGCTATCGAGACTCCCACGCAGACAAGACCAGCCACGAGACCCACGAGGTATCGCTCGCGTCGAAAGTGGAAACCGTTGTCGGACAGAACCATATCGCTCAACCGCCTCGACCGGTAAGACCTGTTTTGCGAGTTCACTGAATCCCAACAGCCAAGAACCGTCGACGCGACGATCTGTTGGTCGCAGCGGCGCCGAGGTTCCAGCACGGCGTTCGGCCTACCCACCGCCCTCGTCGCCACGCTGTGATGCGTCTCACATTTTCTCTTATTTGTCCAGTGCAGCAATACTTTTGACCACGGCTCAACTATTCCCATGAGGTCAACAAGTGGGTTGGTCCGCCCATCCGATCTGAGAGTCCGTGTTAACTTCAAGCCGCACAGCAGGTACGAAAGCGACCTGTTCGGGGGGATTCCGATCGGGCTCTGTGGCCAACTATCAGCCAGCCAGCTGCGCATACCCGCATGCGTTCGTGTGCGGGCCGTTTGACCGAAGGAGTACCTATGAAGACGTCCGTTCGCACTGCAGCGATTGGACTGCTTGCGGCCCCTATCGCCGCTGCCTCGTTCGCAGCACCGGCCCAGGCGACCGAGCATGAGGATCTCGTCGCCCTCTCCGCCACAGTCGCCGGCAACGAACTCACCGTCAGTATCGACAACAGCACCGAGAGCACCCTGGGCTGCGATATCTGGTACGCGCCCGATGCCGCCGACGCGAGTACGACGCGCATCGTGCGTGGGACTTCAGTCGAACCTGACGCCCCCCTCGAGCCCGCCCCGGTTACTATCAACGAACCCGGCGACTATGTTGTCGGCTGGACCTGCTGGTCAGCCGAGGACTGGGAGCGGTGGGGAACGATCGAAGTTTCGGGTGTGGAGCCGACGGCTCAGCCGTTCCCCTTCACCATCGAGGACGCAGCCCCGGGAGACCTGACCCTCGATGTCTCGACGAACGTGGAGATCGAAGACGGCGCCGACGTAGCGCCCGTCACCGCTACGTTCGTCAGCACCCTCACCAAGGACCCCTCCGCAACGTGCGGTTTGAAGGTGACGGACGCTGACGATGCGGACCAGGTCGTTTTCGAGAAGGCCAATAAGTACGTCCAGAAGAAGAAGACCAAGGGCGTCGACTTCGAGCTCGCGGCTGGAACCTACACCGTGACCTGGGACTGCTTCTGGAACCGTTCGGACGGCAAGCAGTTCAAGTGGGGAACGGACGAAGGTGCCGCGCCGGTTACGATCACCGTCGCGGAGGCACCCGCTGACAATCTCTTCGGCAGCCTGACCGGCGAAAACGGCGAGGGCCTCAACCCCTGGGCCGTCGGCGGTCTGGTCGTCGGCGGTCTGGTTGCGGGCGGCCTGGCCATCGCAGGCCTCGCAGGCCTCGCTCCCTGATTCAGTAGCACCGAAGGCCCCGCCTGAGGCGAAATTCGCACGGCCGCCGCAACACTCCCGATGTGGGAATGTTGCGGCGGCCGTGCCGTTTTCGGGGGACCGAGTCCAACCGGGGATCGTTCGGCAGGGTTTGGTCGATTCCGGGGCGGGACTATCTCTCGGATGCGCCGTCACGATCAGTCGCGCCGCTCAGGTCCAACGCCTTGGTCTCGGGAATGCAGACGATCGTGGCTACGGTGATGGCCAACATCGCGATTGCGTACCAGATGAAGGCGCTCGCAATCCCCTTGTCCGCGAAGAATGTCTGCAGATACGGCGCCGTACCGCCGAACAACGCGACCACGAGAGAATAGGGAACGCCGAACCCCGTCGCACGGATCGCAGTCGGGAACATTTCCGCGTACACCGCGGGCAGGATGGAGACGGTGCAAGCGATCAGGGCCATCGCGATCGTCATCGCGGTGAACAGCTGCCACGCCTGCCCCCTCACGATCGCGTTGAGCGGATGCAGCAAGACCATAAGACTCACCACACCGAAGAGCAAGACGGGTTTTCGCCCAATCTTGTCGGAAACGAATCCCCAGAACACAAGGGCAGCCAGATACACCAAGTTGGCGAAGACGCCGGCCCAGAGAGCCGCTGTCGCGGGCACGCCCCGAACGGAAATTGCGTACGCGGGTGCCGATATCGCCCACACGTAGTAGACAACCGTCACGCCGACGGTGATGCCGGCGACGCGAACCAGCAGTCCGGGGTGTTTCCATATCTTGTTCAACACCGATACATGGCCTGGCCGTGCCTTCGCCGCTGCGAGTTCCTGCGTGAAGATTTCGGTTTCAGCCATCCTGCAACGCATGTATAGGGCGAACAGAGCGAACATGCCCCCGAGAATGAAGGGGATTCGCCAGCCGAAGTCGTACATCTGCTCGTCGGTCAGCTCCGTAGACAGAACTGCGGCCAGCAGGATGCCTGCCATCGTGCCGATCGCGCCCGAGAAGTAGAGCAGACTGGACCACAGACCTCGCTGCTGGCGCGGCGCGACCTCGCTGAGGTATGTCTGCGCCGACGGGAGCTCGCCACCCTGCGCGAGACCCTGGACCAATCGGCAAATTACCAAGATGACAGCCGCCCAGGTCCCGATGGTCGCATGAGTGGGACTCGACCCGATCACCAAACTGCCCGCAGCTGCCACCCCGATCGTCAGGCTCATCGACAGTTGACGGCCTCTCAGGTCCGCCAACCACCCGAAGAGGAGACCGCCGAACGGGCGTGCAATAAACCCCACCGCGAACACCCCGAACGTATCGAGAATGTTGGAAATCGAACTGCCACTGTCGAAGAACTGCGGCGCAAAGAACACGGCGAAGGTCGCGTAGATGCCCCAGTCGAAGGACTCCATCGCATTGCCCGCGCCGATTGCGAACAACATCTGCAGGCGATGATCACCGTCGAGGCTGCGCGATACGGAGAACACGAAATCGGGTTTACCCGCGATGGGTTCACCCGGCAACTGGCCCTATTTGTCGCTCGCGTCCTTCCGAATCTGGGCGAGGTCCTCGCCCCTCTTGCGATAGGTGTAGGCGAGGGCGAGCCCACCCAGGAATAGAACGACCGCGATGATCGCTCCAGCCAGAGAGGCACCTCTGAATCCGGGCGCGTCTACATCCATGATCCGCTCCCCCGCGTGTGCGGCACTGTTGCTGCCGAGCACCACACTCAGCGTCAAGATGTTGGGAATCAGCACCAAGAACCCGACAATCACCAACACGATCTGCATCGGCTTGAAGCGATGTCGCCTCAGCAACCTGAAAGCCCAGTAGAACAGCAGCAACGGAAAGAGCGTGCAGACGAAACCGAATAACAGCCCCCACAAGATTCCGCCCGCAAAGCTCCCGTCAGCCAGACCGCCTACATTCTGAGCCCACGCTCGCGGAAGATACGCAGCGAGGACGAGGTAGGCAACAACCAGAACCGCCAGAAGAATGGCGGCGACAATGGCCCTCTTTGCCCAGGACGGCAGCCTTGACTTCGCCACTGCAGGGGTGGATTCACTGTCTCCAGCCGTCATGATCTTCTCCCTACGTCGGCGACGCTTCTCGATCCAAGCACCTAGGAAAGCTGGATAACCATCTCATTGTTCGACGTCCGCCCGGACAGCTTCGGGCAATTCGGCAGCGATTCTTTCCCATCCACTCAGGTTGTCGCCATATAACGATTGTCTGCAGCAATGCAGAAGACTGCAACCGGATGCTCGAGCGCTTCGGTGCCGACGATACAAAGCAGGAACACCAGTCCGACAGCATATTCGGAACACGCAGGTGCATAACCACATCCGATGCGCTGTGTGCACTTTGCTCCCGACCCCTACGGTGGATCGACCGAAACGGCGGTCGCCCAAGTCGCACACAACTAGCATGCGGTTAATGAGGCAACCCGTTGATCTCATTTTCCCCCCCGTCGAAGACGACCGAGTTCCCTACTACCGCCTGGTGTTACGCGGTTGCTCTCAGCTTTGCTTTCAATCGAACGAACTGACTGCACTATTCTTCTTGGCCGCCGTCCTCGTGGAATCACCCATAGCGGCTGCCTATCTGCTGGTGGCCGCGATCATCGCTCCCGGTGGACGCATGTTGCTGGGCGAACGGGGGGCCGCCCTTGCGGCCGGGTTTGCCGGCCTCAATCCCTGTCTGATCGCACTCGCACTGCCCACATTTCTCCAAACCGATTGGACGAATCTCGGGATGTGGGTCGTGCTGCTCGTTTGCGTCGTGGTCGCGGTCGTTATGGTGCACCTCTTGGTCAGGATTTTGCCGTTTCCCATTCTGGTACTGCCGTTCTTGATCATTCTGTGGACGCTCTTCGCCCTGGCGCCGCATCTCGGCGTTCTCGAGCCGGTCACCTTCGATAGTTCACAGTCGACGGTGTTCACTCCCGTCATCGCTGTGTTGTCCAGCTTGGGCGAAGCAGTTCTTTCTCCAAACATCTGGTCGGGTTCGTTGTTTCTCGTCGGCGTCCTGTTGAGCAACTGGCGGCATGGAGTAGTTGCCTTGGTCGGGGCCATCATCGGCACTGCGGTCTCGTACTACTACCGGGATGTCGACCCGACGAGCGTCGACCTCGGCCTTTATGGATTCAACGCGGTACTGGCAGCAGTCGGCGTCTATGTGCTCTGCGGAAACAAGCTCAGGCTAGCCATTTTGGCTGCTCTCATCGCAACGATCACCATGCCGGCGTTCAACAGCCTCAGCGTGCCGGCGGCGTCAGCGCCGTTCGTGTCTGCGGTGTGGCTCGTGCTCGCTCTCGGCTGGATAGAGCGAAAGTGGTTGTCTCCTGCAGAAGGAGTTGAATCGGCTGCTGAGATCACGAAAACGGGTTCCGACCCTGGCATCGATGGGCAGAATCAAGTAGGAGATCAGAACCCTTGAGCTAGACCGTCGGAAAGCGGCGTCTTACAGGAGTAGCAGCGCCCACCGCTACCTACGCTACGAGGAGCGACCGTGAACTCTCCAGATTTTGTCAGGCCGAGCATTGATGAAGTCCTGCAGAAGGTTCAGAATCGTCCAAAACACATGGACGTGATCCGACAAGCCAATGCCGAGGCCATCAAGCGCATGAAGCAGGCCAATCCCACATTAGTCGGAATCGGAAAGGCCAAAGAGCATATCCCGGAAATGCGTGAAAACCTGATCCTCCATGCAGGCCCTCCAATCACATGGGCCAGAGCTTCCGGCCCTTTGAAGGGTGCAATTATTGGTGGTCTGCTGTTCGAGGGTCTGGCTAAGAACGAAGAAGAAGCGGCTCGGATGGTGATTGACGGGGAAGTGGATTTAGAGCCCTGTCACGACCACAGGGCTGTAGGCCCGATGGCCGGCATCATTACGTCTTCCATGTCTGTTTATATTGTCGAAGACCAATCGTCCGGCCAAAGGGTGTATTCCAATATCAGCGATGATCTGGGCGACTTTCTTGGCAGTTCGGTTCGATTCGGTGTCTTCGAGAAACCTGCGATTGATCACCTTCATTGGATAGAGAGCACACTGGCTCCCCTGCTTGGCCAGGCGATCGAGGAGGCCGGACACATCGATCTGCTCCCTATAATCGGCAGAAGCTTGCTGATGGGAGACGATTGCCATGTCACCATGGACGCTGCAACTCCCCTTTTCTTGAGAACGTTGATGCCTGGCCTGCTCAAAGCATGCGGCGATCGAGAGACACTCACGAAGATCATCAACTTGATCTACAACGATGGTTTATTCGCCCTGAACCCCATTATGGCAACCTGTAAAGCGATCACCCTTGCGGGCAACAATGTGAACCACAGCAGCATTGTGACCGTAATGGCACGCAACGGTACCGAATTCGGCATCAAAGTATCAGGATTGGGTGATCAATGGTTTACCGGGCTCGCGGAAATTGGTCGCGGCCAATTGATGCCGGGACTGTCGCCATCGGATGTCAATCGCGATATGGGCGATAGTGCGATTACCGAGACCCTGGGCCTGGGAGGTACTGCCAGGTCGATATCGGGTTCGCGCCAGGACGCGACAAACATCACATTGCAGCTGTATGGCATCACCGAGGCGGAAAGCGATGCCTTCGAAATTCCTGCGCTGGATGGCCGCGGATCACCCATGGGTTTCGATATCTTGAAGATCGTCGAAAAGAACATTCGACCAGCAGTCAATTCTGGGCTTGCCCACAAGCACATGAATCATCCGTCAGCTGGTGTCGGGTTCCTCCACCCCCCGATGGAGGCGTTCGTTGATGCCGCGATCGGGTTCGGCGACCTGGAAATTTAGAATCGCTCCGGCACTCGAAGCAATCGCAGCAGCAGCAAACCCACGGTCGCAGGCAGTCCGGTGGCCACGAACCGAAAGGCCGGACAAACCCTCCGCGAGTCGGGCGCGCAGATATCTCCAGACTTGCCTACGCTGGGCACTGCGAACACACACAGACTTCGCGCAGAGCGTCGGAAGAGTGGGCACAGTTGGACCCGTCACGGTCGACCCCGGACGACTCGACTGACGACTCGGCTAGGGCAGTTCCGACGGATTTCCCAGGGCTCCGAAAGCGTTTACCAACCTACTTACGGTGCCGTAGGCTGAGCAAAGTCAACGCGGGCTGAAGTCGAATCAAGCTACCTGGAGGCATCTCACATGGCGAGGGATCTGACCCAACTCGAACTGCTCCGCGAGCTTTCTCCCGCAGCAGAAGAGAACGTCAACCGCCACCTCTCCATGGCAAAAGAGTGGCACCCCCACGACTACATCCCGTGGGACGAAGGGCGCAACTTCGCTGAGTTGGGCGGCGTCGACTGGGACCCTGAGCAATCCCGGCTCGACGAGGTCGCCAAGGCCGCGATGATCACCAATCTCCTCACCGAGGACAACTTGCCCTCATACCACCGTGAGATCGCCGAGAACTTTTCGCGTGACGGGGCCTGGGGCACGTGGGTCGGTCGCTGGACCGCCGAGGAAAACCGGCACGGCATCGTGATGCGCGACTACCTAGTCGTGACGCGCGCCGTCGACCCCGTCGAACTCGAACGCTTCCGCATGGAGCACATGACGAACGGGTTCGCATCCCCCTCCGGCGTCGAAGCGGGCTTCCTCCATTCCGTCGCCTACGTCACCTTCCAGGAACTCGCCACCCGGGTCAGCCACCGCAACACCGGCAAGGCCTGCAATGACCCGATCGCCGACAAGATGCTCCAGCGCATCGCCGCGGACGAGAACCTGCACATGATCTTCTACCGAAACATGTGCGGTGCGGCTCTCGACCTCGCGCCCGATCAAGCGCTCGAGGCCATCGACATGGTCGTCGAACACTTCCATATGCCCGGCGCCGGCATGCCGAACTTCCGGCGCAACGGGGTGCTGATGGCCAAGCACGGCATCTACGATCTCCGCCAGCATCTCGAGGAGGTCGTCATGCCCGTCCTCCGCAAGTGGAACGTCTTCGAGCGGGACGACTTCACCGCCCGAGGCGAGGAGATTCGTGAGCGCCTGGGCAAGTTCCTGGAGAACCTCGATGCCCAAGCCACCAGGTTCGAGGAGCAGCGTGACCGCATGCTGGCGCGTGAGGCTGAAAAGCGCGAACAAAGGATCTCGTAGCGCAACCAGCTATCCTGAGCCCGGTACCGGATTCGGTGCCGGGCACATTTTCTTTTCCAGTTTCCAGAGGTTGTCAATGTCATCGCTTCGAATCGGATCACTCGAGCTGCGCAGCCCGGTGGTTCTGGCCCCTATGGCCGGCATCACCAATGTCGCGTTCCGCACGCTGTGTCGTGAGCTCGAGACGGAGCGCGCGGGCAGCACGTCCGGCCTGTACGTCTGCGAGATGGTGACGGCACGTGCGCTTGTCGAGCGTCAGCCCGCAACCCTGCACATGACCACGTTCGGCCCTACGGAAACACCGCGGTCGCTGCAGTTGTACACCGTCGACCCCGACACCACCTATGCGGCGGCCAAGATGATCGTGGATGAAAACATGGCCGATCACATCGACATGAACTTCGGCTGCCCAGTCCCGAAGGTGACGCGAAAGGGTGGGGGCGCAGCACTGCCATATAAGCGCGCCCTGTTCGGTCGGATCGTCGCGGCCGCCGTGAAGGCTACCGAGGGCACCGACATCCCTGTCACCGTGAAGTTCCGCGTCGGAATCGATGCGGAACACCACACCCATCTCGACGCCGGGCGGATTGCCGCCGACGAGGGCGCGGCCGCAATCGCGCTCCACGCGCGCACCGCCGCGCAGCGGTACTCCGGCACGGCCGACTGGAACGAGATCACCCGCCTCAAAGAGCACGTCACCGACGTGCCTGTTCTCGGCAACGGCGACATCTTTGCCGCCGAAGATGCGGCGCGGATGATGGCGCAGACCGGTTGTGACGGTGTCGTAGTAGGCCGCGGCTGCCTCGGACGACCGTGGCTGTTCGCCGAGTTGAGCGCCGCGCTCAACGGCAACCCGATACCTACCCCTCCCACCCTCGGCGAAGTCTCCGCCATCATCCGCCGGCACGCCGAACTTCTTGCCGCCCACCACGGTGAGGACAAGGGCCTCCGAGAGCTTCGTAAGCACGTGTCCTGGTACCTACGCGGCTTCCCCGCAGGGTCCGAACTGCGAGTCGCGATGGCGCTGGTGAGCACCCTGACCGAACTCGACAGTCTCCTCGAGCAACTCGACCCCACCGTCCCGTTCCCCAAGGACGCCGAGGGACCGCGCGGACGTCAGGGATCACCAGGTACCGTCGCGCTGCCCGAGGGCTGGCTCGACGACCCCGAGGACTGTCTGGTCCCTGCTGGCGCCGACATGCTTCATTCCGGCGGCTAGTAGATAAAGAAGATATCTCACACCGCTTCATTTGCGAGGCCTCGAGCTTCACTAAGTATCATGACTGGATCGTCAGGGCCGACGAACGATCGAGTGGGCAAGAAGGGGCAGGTTGAATCGGTGGGTGATGGTCACAGTTCGGAGCCACCGCAGCCCGGATCCCGCGCTCCCTGGGAGCGTCAACTCGCGGACCGGAGCTTTCGAGAAGCTCAGCTCCGGAAGCAACGCCCGGTTCCGCCGCGACAGTCTCCTCCCGAAGGCCACGCCCCAAGCGAGCCTTCCCAGTTCAGACCAACCGAGCCACCCAACCAGGACGGTGGCCGAGTAGCCCGCCGGGCCGCAGGCAAGCTGGGCGGAGTTCCCGTCGCAAATCTGGTGAACAAGGTCTCGGGGGTCGATTCGCGTAGCCCGAACGATCCGGACAAGACCGAGTTCATTCCCGCCGTCAACGACCAACAAATTCCACCGGTCGGAACGTCGGAGCCCGCCTGGCTCTCCGACACCCCCGAGAGCGTCTCCGAGCCTCGAGCGGTCGGAAGTCCCGGAGTCACCCGGGCGGCGTTGAACAGGTCCCGTCGACGAAAACGCCTGCGCAAGGCCGGGCGCGCCATGGTTGCGATGGTGGCAGTGGGCGCGCTGGCTGGAACCGGCACAGTCTGGGGTTATCTCCAGTCGACCATGGGCAAATTCGACCAGATCGCGGCCCTCGACACGGAGTCGACGGACATCGTGGACGCACTCGGGCAGATGGGTGACGAGACTTATCTGATCGTCGGAACCGATACCCGAGCGGGCGCAAGTGGCGAGATCGGCGCCGGAACCGTCGCGGACGCAGAAGGCGCACGGGCCGACGTAGTGATGCTCATCAACATCCCCGCTGACCGAAGCAGGGTGGTCGGGGTGTCGTTTCCCCGTGACCTCGACGTCGAGCGCCCCGTCTGCCAGGGCTGGGACAACGACACCGGCACCTATACGGACGAAACATACCCCTCCGCCTACGGCGACAAATTGAACGCAACCTACGCGCTAGGTGGGCCGAAATGCCTGGTCAAGGTGATTCAGAAGATGTCCGGGCTGAAGATCGGACACTTCGTGGGCATGGACTTCGCCGGCTTCGAGTCGATGGTCGACGAGATCGGCGGCGTGGAGGTATGCACCCCACAACCGCTCGAGGACGGAATCCTCGGCACGGTGCTGCCGGAAGCGGGAACGCATCACTTGGACGGAAAGACCGCACTGGACTTCGTTCGCGCCCGACATGTGGCGGCGGAAGGCAACGGCGACTACGGCCGAATCAATCGCCAGCAGATATTCCTCTCCTCCCTGCTCCGCGGGGCGCTGTCGAGCCAGGTGCTGCTCAACCCCTCTAAGCTCAACGGGTTTATCAACGCGTTCACCAGTGAAACGTTCGTCGAGAACATCGACACCGACTCACTGGTCACGCTGGGCCGCTCACTGCAGAATATGGATGCGGGCGCAGTCACCTTCCTGACAGTGCCCACCGCGGGAACGAACGAGTGGGGAAACGAAATCCCCCGCACCGACGACATCAAGGCCATCTTCAAGGCCATCATCGACGACGACGACCTGCCCGGTGAGAAGCGGGCAGAACCGCTCCCTGAGCTCGCAGCGCAACCGGCACCACAATCCGTCCAGACCGTTGACCCGTCGAGTGTGAGCGTGCAGGTCTCGAACGCCTCGGGCGAGTCGGGGCTCGCAGCGACGGTCGCGGCCTCGCTCGAAGCCGAGGGCTTCGAAATCTACGACGTCGGCAACTACTGGGCGGGCAACACCGACGACACCGTCGTCCGGTTCTCGCCCGAGCACGAAGCCGAAGCAGCCACCCTTGCGTCGTCATTTCCCGGTGCGATCCTTGAATCGGCCAGGGGACTCGGCACGGTCGTCGAGGTCGCACTCGGTTCTGATTTCTCCGGTACCGTGCAGACACCTGTCGCGTCCAACACTCCGGTAAGCGTGGCGGATGTTCGCGTCGGCGAGCCGGAGGAGGTGTACATCCCGACGGACCTCGCAGTGGTCAACGCCGGCGACGTGACCTGCACGTAAGAGCGCAAACGGGACTGATTCACCCCGCGTTCACCGAAAAATCATGACCTGGTTTCTCGCACACCGTAAGGTATGACCCCATGCGAGTGGCGTACACAGAACAGATGACCGAGCTGGCCGATCTGCTCGGCGAGATGGCGGGGCTTGCAGGGGCTGCTATGGAGCGAGCCACCCAGTCGTTGCTGCAGGCCGACCTCGCCCTGGCCGAGCAGGTGATCAGCGAACACGACAAGATCACCGAACTCAGCACAGTCTGCGAGGAACGGGCGTTCGCACTGCTCGCGCTGCAATCACCGGTAGCCGGTGACCTCCGCTCGGTCGTCAGCGGGATCCAAATTGTTGCCGATATCGACCGCATGGGGGCGCTGGCGCTTCATGTCGCCAAGATCGCGCGCCGCCGGCATCCCAACCATGTGCTTCCCGAGGAGGTCAACGGCTACTTCGCCGAGATGGGGCGGATCGCCGTGTCCATCGGTGCGGCTGCCCGAGAGGTTCTCGAGACCCGCGACCCCGAAAGGGCCGCACGCCTTCGCGAGGAAGACAAGGCGATGGACGATCTCCACCGTCACCTGTTCACCGTGCTGATGGACCGCGATTGGCAAAACGGCGTGGCTGCCGCCGTTGACGTCACCCTGCTCGGCCGCTTCTACGAGCGTTTCGCCGACCATGCCGTCGAGGTGGGTCGTCGAGTGATCTTCCTGGTCACCGGCAAACTGCCCGACGAGACGGAGACCGCCAATACCGACGCCGACAACCTCACGGCATACCCGCAACCGTAAGTAGCCGCACCTCTTCACGGAGAACGCCCCGACCGGATATCCGGTCGGGGCGTTCTCCGCTGCTGCCCTGTGTCCTATTTCGACGTCCTAATTCGACCCAGCCGGCCCTATCCGAACCGGCCCGAGATGTAATCCTCGGTGGCCTTTTGCGTCGGGTTGGAGAAGATCTTCTCTGTGTCGTCAACCTCGACGAGCCGGCCGGGCATACCCGTGGCCTCGATGTTGAAGAACGCGGTCTGGTCACTGACACGAGCCGCCTGCTGCATGTTGTGCGTGACGATCACG
Organism: Rhodococcus sp. WMMA185; assembly: GCF_001767395.1. Classification (NCBI taxonomy): domain Bacteria; kingdom Bacillati; phylum Actinomycetota; class Actinomycetes; order Mycobacteriales; family Nocardiaceae; genus Rhodococcus; species Rhodococcus sp. WMMA185. The sequence continues at coordinate 3,157,803 of NZ_CP017014.1, forward strand.
ATTGTAAAATCCCGCTTCAGCTCGGTGATGAGGTCTTCGATCGCGAGGGTCGAAATCGGATCGAGAGCCGAACACGGCTCGTCCATCAGGAGCACGTCCGGAGAAACGGCGATCGCGCGGGCGATGCACAAACGTTGCTGCTGACCGCCGGACAGCCCTCCACCGGGCTTGTCGAGGCGGTCCTTGACCTCGTTCCATAGATTCGCTCCGCGCAGGGAGCTCTCGGCAATCTCGTCGAGCCGCTTCTTGTTTCGCTCACCCTGCAGCTTGAGCCCAGCCACCACGTTGTCCTTGATCGACATCGTCGGAAACGGATTGGGCCGTTGGAAAACCATGCCGATCGTCTTGCGAACACCGACCGGATCGACGCCGGAATCGTAGATGTCTTCGCCATCGAGCAGAATCGAACCTTCAACGCGCGCACCAGGAGTTACCTCGTGCATCCGGTTCAGCGACCGCAGGACAGTGGACTTGCCGCAACCGGACGGACCGATGAAGGCGGTCACATTCCTCGGGGGAACGGACAGCCGGACATCCGCAACGGCGTGAAACTTACCGTAATAGATGTTGACGTCCTTGAGATCCAGACGCTTGGCCATTACCGGCTCCCTACTGATTGGTGTTCAAAATCGAGTGTATGTGTCACTTGGTACGGATCTGCGAGAAGTGGCCGACAACCTTGGCCACGACGTTGAGCAGTGCGATGAGGAGGATAAGTGTCAGCGCTGCACCCCAGATTCGGTTGGTGCCCGCATCCGTTGGGTTGTTCATCTCCGCCACCATGACGCCTGGCAGCGTGCCCATCTCACCACCGAAGAGGTCGAAGTTGATGAAGGGCGCATATCCGACGAGGATCAGCAGCGGGGCGGCCTCTCCCATCACTCGGGCGAGAGCGAGCATCACACCGGTGATGATTCCAGGCAGTGCGGTAGGAAGCACGATCCTGACAACCGTCTTCCACTTCGGGACCCCCAGCGCGTAGGACGCCTCGCGCAGATCCTGCGGAACGACACGGAGCATCTCCTCCGTACTGCGAGCTACGACGGGAACCATCAGCAGGACCAGCGCGAGCGATACCGCGAATCCCGACTTGGGGAAACCGAACGTCGTGATCCACAACGCGTAGATGAACAGGGCGGCAACGATGGACGGGACACCGCTGAGGATATCGATCATGAAGGTGGTCAACCTGGCCAGATGCGACTTCCGGTCGGCGTATTCGACGAGATAGATCGCGACGAACAGTCCCAGGGGGATAGACATCGCCGCGGCCACGAGTCCCTGCATGAGCGTGCCGACGAGGGCGTGATAGATACCACCGCCCGGATCCGAAGCCGACAACCCGCTGAGCGAGTTGGTGAACCACGTGGCCGAGGTCAGGGCGGGAAGGCCCTTCACGATCGCGGTGAGCAGCACCCACAAGAGTGGAATCAGCGCCACTATCACCGCCAGGGTCACGAGTGCGGTGGCCACGAGATCGGTGATTCGCCGACGGGTACCGACCCCTTTGAACGTCGGCGTCTTGACCGGTTTGTCGAGTGTTGTGGTCATCGGTCAGCCCTTCTTTCCGGTGATCACAGCACGCGCAGCGGCATTCACGGCGAACGTGAGCACGAAGAGCACCAGACCGGCCGCGATATAGGCACCTGCTTGAATGTCGTTGTTGAACTCTGCGTAGCCGAGGGCGATCTTGGAAGCGATGGTGGCACCTCCATCGAACAACGACCACCCGAAGGCCTGCGAAGTGGTGCGCAGAATGAGGTACAGCGCCATGGTCTCACCCAGGGCGCGCCCCAGGCCGAGCATCGAACCGCTGATGTAAGCGGACTTACCGAACGGAATGATCGTGGTGCGCACCACTTCCCACCGGGTGGCACCCAGGGCGAGCGCCGCCTCGATGTGGGAGGTGGGTGTCTGCACGAACACCTCACGGGTCACCGCGGTGATGATGGGCAGGATCATTACCGCGAGCACGATGCCCGCGGTGAAGATGGTGCCGCCGCCGGTAATCGAAGTGGTGCCTGTCGCGAACAGCGGGAACCAGCCGAGGTTCTCGTTCAACCAGACGGCGACCGGCTGAATCACCGGTTCCAACACCAGCAGGCCCCACAATCCGTACACAACGGAAGGCACTGCGGCCAGCAGGTCGACCACGTACGCCAGCGGGCGCTTGAGCCACTGCGGCGAATACGCGGCAAGGAAGATCGCGATACCAAGCGCGACTGGCATGGCCAGAACCAGGGCGAACAGCGAGACCATCACAGTGACCTGGAACAGGTCGAGGACGCCGAACGCCATGTCGTTGATGTCGACGGTGAACCACTCATGGCTGGTGAGGAAGTTCGCCTGGTTGCGGCTCAACGCAGGGACTGCGCGCCAGATGAGGAACACGCCGATAGCGGCGATGAGCACGGAGATGAAGATGGCCGCACTCGATGCGGCCCCAGAAAAGACACGGTCCCCAAGACGGGTGGCCGACTTCCCACGCGACGCTGTCTTAGGCCCCGGCGTCTGGGTCTGGATCTCAGGGGAACTCAACTCGGCCTCCGGGTGCCGTTCGGACCGCTCACCTCCGGCCCCACGAGAAGCAGGGCCGGAGGTGCGAGGTACTGATTCGATAGGCGCGTCTTTCGTCCGCGCGCTGGCATTCTCTCTCATCAGAGTATCTGGGGACCGGGGGACCCGAGCCGACGGTCGGCGATCAGCCGATCGCGTCGATCGACTCGGTCAGCTTCGCCTGCATACCCTCAGGAAGCGGGACATAACCCAGCTCTGCGAGGTTGCTCTGCCCTTCGTGCGCAGCACTCGTCAGGAAGGACTTCACCGCGGCGGCGGTGTCGGCCGGGTAGCCGTCCGAGCAGACGATCTCGTAGGTGGCGAGCACCAGAGGGTAGGCCCCGGGTTCACTGGTTCCGTAGATCGTGCTGAGGTCGAGAGTCAGGTCGCCGCCGTCCGCATTCACGAACTGTGCATCCTCGATGGACTTGGATGCGGTCTCGGTGGTCAACTCGACGGGGCCGGAGCCGTTGTCGATCTGCGCGATCGACAAGTTGTTCTGGTCCGCGAAGGACTTCTCCACGTACGTGATCGAGCCGGTGTCGGAGGCGACAGCCTGAGCGACACCCGCCGAGCCCCTGGCTCCTTCGCCGGTCCCGCCGGTGAAGTCGGAACCCGCTCCGGAGGTCCACGCCCCGTTGGAGGCGGCTTCCAGGTACAGCTGGAAGTTGTCCGTCGTGCCCGAGGAATCGGAGCGGATGACCGGGGTGATGGTCTGGTCCGGCAGAGTGACGCCCTCGTTGAGTGCGGCGATGGCCGGGTCGTTCCAGTTGGTGATGGTTCCGTTGAAGATGTTGGCGATGACTTCGCCGTTCAACACCAGGTTGTCGACACCGTCGAGGTTGTATGCCATGGCGACGGGCCCGAAGACCAGAGGAAGGTTCCATGCCTCTCCGCCGACGCAACGTTCTGTCGCCAGCTGCGCCTGCTCACCCTCAATCGGAGAGTCGGATCCGCTGAAGTCGGTCTGGCCGGCAATGAACTGGGTGCGTCCGTCTCCCGAACCACTCGGGTTGTACGCGACGTTGACCTGCTTGCCCTTCTCCTGGCAAACGGAGATGTAGGTGGACACGAACTGGTCCATAGCATTCTTCTGTGCCGTGGAACCTGCGGCAGAGAGGTTCTCTTTTCCATCACACGTTGCGCTCGACGCGGAGGCGTCGACGCCGCTCACCGTGGCGTTGTTGTCGCTGCCACACGCGGCCAAGGTCAGTGCTCCCACGGCCACTGCACCGAATACGGTTCCGCTGCGCTTGAAATTCACCTAGTCCTCCGGAAATACCGTCACGCCCGGGAGCGGGCGGCGACTTGGGGCGCGGCACAAGACACTCCGGCGCCGGGCAACACGGCGTTGCCCACGAAGAAAAATAGAGGTGGTCGATTACCAGATGGACCACGACTGGTGAACGGAAAGTGAACAGAGTAAGTCTCAATTCACGCTTCCGAGACGAACGCCTGGTCCGACCTCGAGAACGGTCTCGTTGCCGTGCGCAGCGTCACACACGCGCATACGCCACGTCGACATGGAACTTCTCGAACCCGAGACGGTTGTACGTGCGCAGTGCGGAAGTGTTGTCGCCCTCCACATAGAGCAGCACCGCGCCGAGCCCGCGGTCGCGGAGATAGTGCAATCCGGCGAGTGTCAACAACCGGCCGAGGCCCCGCCCCTGCGCTTCGGGTCCGATGGCCACGACGTAGACCTCACCGATTGCCGGGTCATCACCTTGTTTCGGGTGCACCTTGGTCCAGTGGAACCCGAGGAGCCGATCCTCGTTCGTGGTGGAAAATGCCATGAACAATCCCGCGGGATCGAACCACGCTTCCGCGCGGCGCTCCGCCAACTCACGCTCGGTCCACGACCCCTGCTCCGGGTGCCAGGCGAATGCGGCGCCATTGACGCGCAGCACTTCGGAATCGTCCTCGATACCGCGGTAGATCCGAAGTGAAATGCCCTCCGGTACAACAAGTTCCGGCAGGCTTGTGTCGGCGAGCGGGCGTCGCAACTGCAGAAGTTCGCGCGCGCAAACGAGCTCGAGTCGCCGTGCTACCGCCTGCGCTGCCGGCAAATTCCCGTGCGCCCAGACCCTCGCATCCGGCCCTCCCTCGGAGAGTGCCTCGGTCACGAGCCTGCCGCCGATCCCCCGACCGCGGGCCTCGGGGTCCACCACCACTTCGGCCATGGCGGGATGATCCCCGTGCCCCGGCTGCAACTGTGCGTATCCGACGATCCTGTCGGCATCGGCCCAAACCAGGTGACGCACACCAGTTGTGCCGCCGAAGCCGGACACGGCGTGGACTCCCTGCTCCGATACGGGGGAAGTACCGTCGACCGCCGTCGCGCGGTCCAGGAGAGCGGATACACCGGCCACCTGACGGGGTTCGAGTCGCGCCGACCAGGACTGCCCGGGAATGTCCATCAGATCCCTTCCGCGGATTCGAATTCGGCGCCTTCGTCGTCGGCGCCTTGGTCGTCGAGTTCATCGCCGGATGCCGCCGAATTGCCGGATGCGCCCGACTTGGTGCGTGCGGGACGAACCGCCTTGTAGCCGACATTGCGCACGGTGCCGATCAACGATTCGTACTCGCTGCCGAGTTTGGCACGTAGACGACGCACGTGAACGTCGACCGTCCGGGTACCGCCGAAGAAGTCGTATCCCCACACCTCCTGCAGCAACTGTGCACGGGTGAAGACCCGGCCCGCATGTTGTGCAAGGTATTTGAGGAGTTCGAACTCCTTATACGTGAGATCGAGGGGACGTCCGCGAAGTCGGGCCGTGTAAGTGCCCTCGTCGATCACCAACTCGCCGAGAGTGATCGTGCCGGAGGACTCCGGGCTCATACCGCCACCACTGCGTCCTACCAGTAGGCGGAGACGGGCATCGACCTCGGCGGGCCCGGTGTCCGGGAGCAGTATGTCGTCGAGTCCCCAATCGGAGTTGACGGCCACCAGACCGCCCTCCGTCAGTACCGCCACCACCGGAACTGCCGAACCAGTGCTCCCCAACAGCCTGCAGAGCCCGCGAGCCGCCGCGAGGTCGACGCGCGCGTCGACCAGAGCAACGTCGGCCGAATGCGCCTCGAGGAGCGAGGAGACCTCCTTCGAGGCCGGCCGCACCGAATGCGCCAGGAGCGCCAAGGCAGGCAAGACCACCTCAGGATTGGGGTCGGAGGTAAGAAGCAGTAACTCCACACGACCTCCCATCGCGACAGTTTTGTCGGTGACAGAGTAGCGCGCCGCAGGGGAAGTTCGGTGCGCCGAACCCCAGCGACCCATCTAAAGCACGTAGCGCCGACATTCCACCCGAGGGTGTCGGCCAGAATGGGTCCGTGCGGAAACTCATCATTGGAATCGTATTCCTCGTCGCTCTCGGTCTCGTCGTCGACTTCGGTTCGGCGGCGTATGCGGAATACCGGGTGTCCCGGGAACTGAGGGCCGGCGCGTCACTCACAGCAGACCCCGAGGTCACTGTGCACGGTTTCCCGTTTCTCACCCAGGCATGGGAAGGAAAGTACAACGATATCGAGATTCGCGCGCGTGGGGTCCAAAGTAGTGAGGTAGGTGAGGTGACGATCGAGTCCACGCTACAGGGTGTCACTGCTCCGCTGTCCGAATTGGTGGACGGCACCGTGGCGACCGTTCCCGTCGATCACCTTTCCGGCAGGATGCTCATCGATGCCACCGAATTGGGCCAGTTCCTCGGTATCGCGGACCTTCAAGTGTCGGCCCCACCGGCCAACAGGTCGGACGGCACCGGCGGTTCCGGCGGTTCGGGCACGCCCACCGCAGGCGGAGTGGTCCTCACAGGTACGGTCCCGGTCGGGCCGATCGAGACGACGGTCAGCGTCCATGCCGACCTGGTGCTCGACAACGGCCAGGTGAAGATCGTCGCCAGCGACTTCAACTTCGGGCCGAACGGCAGCACCGACTACAGCATCCCTGATCCGCTGGCCCCCGTGATTCTCGGACTCTTCACCCAGACGATCGATCCCCGGGAACTCCCGTTCGGGGTGCAGCCGACCGAGGTATACGCGAGGGGATCTCAGATCGTCATCGAAGGCGTGGGGAACAACGTCACGATCACCCTCGACGGGTTGCAGAGAAGATAAGCCACGACCCGGTAGCGGAAGCGAGCGTCGACGCCCCTTCCGCTACGCGGAACTGCCAGAAATCTCACACCCGGCCCCCGGCTTCGGATTCATGGAAAACCGGGTAAACTGGCCGCCGTGCAATCCAGCCAGGAGCTCATGCTCACCCGACGCCGCACGGTTGACCTGTGTCGCCTCGGGGCCTGTGACTGTATCTGCCGCTGATCACCAGGGCTGTCGTTTCCTGCTGACGCCGCAGACTTCATGCACGTGATCGAGACTTGCGATGACGACATCTTCCATCGTTCCTCGGCGCCCAGCCTGTATTGCGGACCTACGCAGAAGCGCTTCATCTATCCACCTCACTCGACGCCCTGAAGGTCGGCATCCGTGACCGGACATTCCGCGTTGCCGGTCACGACCACCCGAACCGGGTAAGCACACACCGAGTAGCACACCATCGAAAGGAACACCATGGCTCGCTCCGATGTCCTAGTCTCCGCCGACTGGGCCGAGCAGAACCTCAAAGCCCCCAAGACCGTTTTCGTAGAGGTCGACGAGGACACCAGCGCATACGACGGAGGCCACATCGAAGGTGCCATCCGCCTCGACTGGCGCAAGGATCTGCAGGACGGAGTCCGCCGCGACTTCCTCAACCAGCAGCAGTTCTCCGACCTCCTGTCCGCCAAGGGCGTCGCCAACGACGACACCGTCGTTCTCTACGGTGGCAACAACAACTGGTTCGCCGCCTATGCGTACTGGTACTTCAAGCTGTACGGCCACCAGGACGTCAAGCTGATCGACGGTGGCCGCAAGAAGTGGGAACTCGACGGTCGCCCCCTCTCACGCGAGACGGTCACCCGCGAGGCCACCCAGTACCAGGCCAAGACGCCCGACCTGTCGATCCGCGCATTCCGCGACGAGGTCATCGCCGCCATCGGAAACAAGAACCTTATCGACGTCCGTTCGCCCGACGAGTTCTCCGGCAAGATTCTCGCGCCGGCGCACCTGCCGCAGGAACAGGCTCAGCAGCGTGGGCACGTCCCCGGTGCGATCAACATCCCGTGGAGCACTACCGCCAACGAGGACGGCACCTTCAAGTCGGACGAAGCCCTCGAGGAGCTGTACGCGGAGAAGGGCTACGACGAGTCCAAGCCCACGATCGCGTACTGCCGAATCGGTGAACGCTCGAGCCACACCTGGTTCGTGCTCAAGGAAATCCTCGGCAAGTCCGATGTCAAGAATTACGACGGCAGCTGGGTCGAATACGGCTCACTCGTCGGCGCACCAATCGAGTTGGAGGTTCACTGAATCATGTGCGGAGCACCAGTACAGACCCAGACCCTGCCCGCAGGCGTGGATGTAGAGAAGGAAACCGTCATCACCGGCCGCGTGCTCGCGGCTGACGGTCAGCCGATCGGTGGGGCGTTCGTGCGCCTCCTCGACGGCGGCGGAGAGTTCACCGCCGAGGTCGTCGCCTCGGGAACCGGCGACTTCCGCTTCTTCGCAGCCCCCGGCAACTGGACCGTGCGGGCACTGTCCAGCTCAGGCAACGGCACCTCCACGGTGAGCCCGACCGGAGCCGGCGTCGTCAACGTCGACGTCACGGTCGGCGAGTAGATCACTCAGCGACACACCGGAAGGGCCCGCTCCGATTCGGAGCGGGCCCTTCTGGCATGCGAGCGCCGAACTTGGCACAGCTGCGGCCTCCGGCAAACTTCTCTCCCGTTTCGACCGCTCGGCGACCTCGGTTTATGATGTCACCGTGGTTGTCTTCTTCGAGGTACTTCTTGTCCTTGCCGCCGTGTTGATCACGTGGTTCTCCGTGTACACGATCTACCGCCTGATCACCGACTAATCGTGAGTCACACCCCGGACGCAGGAGCGGATCCCTCCTCCGAGCACCCGAGCACCGATGCTTCGGCCGGGGACACCCCTGGCGTGCGGCGCGGTAGTGGCGATGCGGCCGTCGCCGATGCCATCGAGCGTTCAAAGACGACGGCATCGCGAAACATATCTCAGCTTCCCGGCCTTCCGCTGCCCGAGGACACCGCCAATCTCCGCCTCGGCCCGGATCTGGACAACGACCTTCTGGCAGTACTGCCCCTGGTCGGTGTGTGGCGCGGTGAAGGAGAGGGCCACGACCCCGACACGGGCGACTACCGCTTCGGCCAGCAGATCATCGTCTCCCACGATGGCGGCAACTACCTCAGCTGGGAATCGCGGTCCTGGGTCCTCGACGACGAAGGCGAATACGTACGCCCCGACCTTCGCGAGTCCGGCTTCTGGCGAATCAGCGGAGACGGGATCCCGGGGAGCGCCGACGAAGAAGTCGTCGAACTTCTCCTCACCCATAGTTCCGGCGTAGTCGAATTGTTCTACGGCCGTGCCCTTACCCAGTCGTCGTGGGAACTCGCGACCGATGTCGTGATTCGCAGCTCCTCCGGCGCCCTGGTCGGCGGCGCCAAACGTCTCTACGGCATTGTCGAGGGCGGCGACCTGGCCTACGTCGAGGAGCGCGTCATCGCCGACGGAGAACTCCTCCCCCGCCTCTCCGCGCGACTTTCCCGCTACATCGGCTGACCCTGCAGGGCGCTGACTCACACAGGGAATTTCGCTGCCCAAGGATCGGGTCGCCGCACTGGTTTCCTCGGCTTCAGGAGAGCACCCTTGACGACTCACGGATGACCGCCGGTCGGCATCAGCTCTTCCGGAGTCCACGTGGGCCAGGTGATTTCGCCGACCGCGTCACCGTCGACAAACCGTGCGACGATCCGTGTAACGTCCGCGGCGGTGTTGTCGTAGACGGTCGCGTGGTCGACTCGGTCAATCGCGTCGACCACCAGCGCCCACAGGCGCTTGAATCGCTCGCGGATCTTCTCCTCGGGCACCGAATGCCCGCCCTCGAGGACCCGCTCCGCAACACGCGCGACCGCCAACTCGACTGGCACCAGGACCACGTGCAGCACGACGACATACCCGGCTTGCCGCGCCCGGTCGATCAGTTCCAATTTCGATGGGTGCGAAAACACGGTCTCGGCAATGAACGACTCGCCCTGCTCAATCAGGGCGTCCCGGATGGTCGCTGCGATCCGCGCGGCCTCGTAGGAGTGCTCCTCCGTTGCGTCGGGCCAGCGGTCCTTGGCGATCACGTCGGCGTTGACCAATACGCTTGCGGGCAGCAGCGGCGCGAGGCGTTGCTCGACGAAGGCCGACTTGCCGGCGCCGTTCGGCCCGACCACTAGATCGAGACGTCTCACAGGAGGATCTGGGTGCCGTCAGGTAGGTGCTTGACGACGCGGCCCTGTTCGTCGAGCGAGACCGTCGCGCGGCCCTGCGCGGCGCGGTCGGCGACATGGTTGCCGGTTGCGAGTGATTCTTCGAGTGTTGCCGCTATCTCGGCGTTGAACACCGCGCCTTCCTCGGCGGACAGTGCACGCAGTGGCATCCGGCCGGCCAGAGCGGCCTCGACGCGCCGGCGGGCGATCTGTCGCTGGTTCGACACCTCGCGACCCACCCGGGCCCAGTGTTCGAGCTGCTGACGTGCCGAACGGTGCTCGCGCTTACCCTCGGCTGCCGCCGCATCGACGAGTTCCGACGCAATCCTGGTGACCTTATCGACGCCAGCCGTCATGACTCCTCCTTCGGGCGACACCACCAAGCTATTGTAGCAATCTGCTACGAGGGGCATTTGCACTGTTCACAGCTCACTGCGATTCCTTTGCACATTGTGGACGCAGAACGGCCCCCGAGCCGTCCGGTGCTGTAGCACCGGTCCCGATCTGGACAAAGACCGGGGGCTCGAGGGCCGGGTAGCTGCCTGGGATTCGCTAGCCGCTCGCGCGGTCAGTGAATTCCGCCGGCGGTAGCGGCTAGCCTGCAGCCACCTCACGTGTCCGTTTGTCATTCAACTTCAGACCACCTCCTTCCTCGTGTACAGAAGAAAGTACGCCGAGCTCACGGAGTCAGCAACGTATTTTCGTGCCCCGTTTTCTCCACGTGTACCACCAGGTCGGCGCCGGTACTTTCGGGCAGCTGGTGGGTGACGACCACGACGGTGCGCTGCGGCGACACCAGTCCGCCGTCGCGGGCGAGCAGTCTTCGAAGCAGGTCCGCACCCTCGACTGCATCGAGATGTTCGGTCGGTTCATCGAGCAACAGCACCCGCGCGGGCGACAGGAGAGCCCGAGCCAGCAGCAATCGCCGCCGCTGCCCGCCCGAAACTGCCCTGGCGCCGCCTGCGAGCGTCGTGTTCAAGCCCTCAGGTAACCCGGACACCCAGTCCCCGAGTCCGACGGCACCTAACACCTCGAGTGCCTCCGCTTCCTGGATATCGCCGCGGGCCACCCGCAGATTCTCGAGCACCGTCGTGTCGAACAAATGCGCATCCTCGGCGAAGAAACCGACGTCATGGCGTAGAGCGCCGGACCTCACGTCGCGAAGATCCGTGCCGTCGACTTGGACGGTCCCCGAGATCGGTGGAAGCAGTCCGGCAAGCGTCATCAAAGTGGCAGTCTTTCCTGAGCCACTGCGCCCAACCACGGCGACGCGGGCGCCCGGTGGGAGGTCGAGGTCGAGAGGTGCCGTCGCAGAGCCGGCCGGCCACCCACATCGCAGCGCTTCCGCGACAATCCCGATCGGACCATCCAGATCCCGGTTCCCGATGCGTCGATCGGCGGTCGCTGCGTCCAGGACGGCGAGGATGCGACGTGAAGCGATCCTGGCCCGAGTGAGCGCCACCGCCGCCGCCGGTAGGGCGGAGGTAGCTTCGAAAGCCGAAAGCGGCAGCAACACAAGAATCCCCATCGCCATCGGAGTCATCGTTCCGGACGAGTAGAGGTTCATGCCGATGAGCAGTGAAGCGACCACGCTCACGCCGGTTGCGAGGGGCGTGGCCGCGTCGGCGAAAGCGATCGGTACGGCAGCACGGTCAGTCCCGGCCACGGCTGCACGGTCGGCGGCGACCGCCCGGGACACCGTCTGGTCGAGCCGACCAGCTACGCGGAGTTCGCCGGCGTGATCGAGCGCAGTCACGGCGCTCTCGCTCAGCCGCGCCCTCGCCTGCGCACCGGCATCCTCGGCCGCGCGCGAGGCACGCGCAGACAACCACGGCGCCGCAACCCCGGACACCACAAGCGCAAGCGCGAGCACCAATGCTGCTGCGGGCGAGATGAATGCAAGAATGCCGACGGCTGCGACGGCCAGTACGCCGGCAACAGCGATGGGGACGAGCGCACGCACCACGACGTCACCGAGAGTATCGACGTCCTCTCCCGTGCGTGAGAGGAGTTCACCACGACGCAGTCCCGCCGCGGCAGCAGGTTCACCATCAGCGAGTCTCTGGTACAGCTGCGCACGGGCGGAGGTGGTCCCGCGCAACGCGGTGTCATGGGTGGCCAACCGTTCGAGGTAGCGGAACACGCCGCGGGAGATGCCGAGTGCCCGCACCGCCACGACGGCCACGCTGAGGTCCAGGACCGGTGGCATCTGCCACGCCCGTGTGATCAACCACGCCGAAAGTGCTGCGAGCGCCAGCGCACTGCCCAAGGTGACGACTCCGGCGGCAACTGCGCGCAATACCCGCCCGGGTCTCAGTTCGAGAAGCGGCAACGCCCGCATCAACGGGTCACCCGACATCGGCACTCACCTTGATCACTTGATCTGCGGACTCGAGAAGGCTCGGCCGATGCCCTACGACCACGACGGTCCGCCCCGCGGCGGCCAAGCGCCGTAGCGAGTCGAGCACGGACCGTTCTGAGCTGTCGTCGAGGTGCGCGGTGGGTTCGTCGAGCACCAGAACGGGACGTCGGGTCGCGAGAACTCGGGTCAGAGCGAGACGCTGACGCTGGCCGAGCGAGAGCCCCACTCCCCCAGCGCCGACCCGCGTACCCCAACCGTCTGGGAGTTCGGCAAGAACTGCATCGAACCCTGTTGCTGCGCAGGCCTGGTCGAGATCAACCACGTCACCGATCAGATGAAGGTTCTCGGCCAGGGTTCCGGGGACGAGGACGGGATGCTGTGGGAGCCATGCCACCTGCGCCCACCACGAGGACCGGTCCAGTGCCTCCACGGACGTTCCTGCGACCCGCACCTCCCCGTGGTCCACATCGATGAGCCCGAGAAGGGCTTGCACCGCAGTCGACTTCCCGGATCCGTTCGGTCCGGTCAACACCGACACAGTTCCGGGTTCGAGGACGCCGGTCAAGTCCCGAGGCGCATGGCCGTGTCGGGAACGAATGCCCACCTTCTCGAATTCGATGCGTGCCCCCACTGCCTCGACGATTTCGCTGCCGCCGTCGGAATCGGGCCGGTCGCTGTCGATGACCGCGAAGGCTCTACTCGCCGCGGTCATTCCGTCCTCGGCCGCGTGGAACTGGGTGCCCACCATCCGCAGAGGAAGGTACACCTCGGGCGCGAGGATCAGCGCCACGATCCCCGCTTCGAGCGTCATGTCTCCGTACACCAACCGCAGGCCGATGCTGACCGCAACGAGTGCCACGCACAGGGTCGCCAGCAATTCGAGCACCATCGAGGACAGGAACGCGATCCGCAACGACGACATCGCTGTACGCCGGTGGGCGTCGCCGAGTTCCCGTATCCGCGTTGCCGGTCCCTGCTCACGGCCGAGTGCGCGAAGTGTCGGTAACCCAGCCAGGAGATCGAGCAACTGCGAAGACAACGCGGTCATTGCAGTCAGGGTCTGTGCGGCCTTCCCCTTGGTGAGCAGGCCGATGAGGATCATGAAGATCGGGATCAGCGGTAGCGTGACGAAGATTATCGCCGCCGACGTCATATCCTGAAAGGCGATGACCACCAACGTTGCCGGGGTGAGCGTGGCCGCGAGTACCAGTGCCGGCAGATAGCCGGTGAGGTACGGCAGCAGGCCGTCGATTCCGCGAGTGAGGACGGTCGCGATCTCGTCACGCCGCGGATCGAGGTCGCGCACCGGCATCCGAGTGGCGACACCGAGCACCTCGCCCCTCAGTTCCGCGACGACACGCGTGGCGGACCGGTGTGCGAACCGGGACTGCAACCACGTGCCGGCCACCCGAACAACCACCGCGATCGCGAGGGTCACCAACTCGGCGGACCACCGTCCGAAGTCGGTGGCGCCATCGACAATCACGCCACCGAGCACCCGGCCGATCATGAGCGCCGACACGATCACCATCGCGACATTGACTACCGAGAGGCCTACCGTGAGAACGAGATACCCACGGGCAGCTGCCGAGTAGCGCCACAGGCGCGGATCGACGGGGCGCCGGGAGGCACGCTCCGCGCCGGGACTTACCTGTTCCGGTGCGGGAGCGTCGCCTACCTCTGTGGTCATGTGCGCTTCGACGGGAGCCCGATAGACGGCGGGATGTGCTTGGTCGAAATCCTTTGACGGAACACCCAATACGTCCAACCCTGGTAGATCAGCACCACCGGGGTGAGGAATGCCGCGGCCCACGTCATCACAGTCAACGTGTAGTGACTCGACGAGGCGTTGTAGATCGTCAGGTTGTAAGCGGCATCGATCGTGGACGGCATGACGTTGGGGAACAACGAACCGAACAGCAGGGCAACCGCACCGACGACGGCGACCGACGTGAGCAGGAAGGCCCATCCCTCACGCTCGGCGCGAGTGAACGCGACGACCCCGAGGAGCGCAGCGGCGGCGGCCAAGACCAGAATCCAGGTCCAGCCCTTGCCGTAGGCCAACTGGGTCCACAACACGAATCCCCCCGCGACCGGGACGGCGGGCACAGCCAACCGCGATGCCAGCGTGACAGCATCCGCTCGTACATCGTCCGCCGTCTTCAGGGCCAGGAACACCGCACCGTGCAACGCGAAGACGAGAGCCGTCGTGAGACCGCCCAGCAGTGCGTAGGGGTTGAGCAGATCGAGGAAGCTCGAGGTGACCTGCTTGTCGGCGTCGATCTCAACGCCCCGCACGATGTTCGCGAATGCGACGCCCCACAGCACGGCGGGCACCCACGAACCGAAGACGATGCCCCAGTCGCAACGTCGTCGCCACGTGTCGTCGTCGATCTTGCCGCGGTACTCGATGGCGCAGATTCGGACGATCAGCGCAACGAGAATGATCAGCAGTGGTAGGTAGAAGCCCGAGAACAAAGTCGCGTACCACTCGGGGAACGCCGCGAACAACGCGCCGCCGCCGGTGATGAGCCACACTTCGTTGCCGTCCCACACCGGGCCGATGGTGTTGAGCACCACCCGCCTGCGGGTATCGCCGTTCGGGTCCTTGCGCCTGCCGAGCAACGGCATCAGCATCCCTACGCCGAAGTCGAACCCCTCGAGCACGAAGTACCCGATGAAGAGCACTGCGATCAGGATGAACCATACTTCTTGAAGTCCCATGACCAGCTCCCCTAGTACGCGAACGACAATGGTTTGGGCGAATCCGGTTCTTCGGGCTCGTCGTGGTCCTCGCCCGGCGGATGCTCGTCGTGTTCGAGCGGACCCTCGATCGTGTAGCGACGTATCAGTCCGAACCACACGACAGCCAGCGCCCCGTACACGATCGTGAACGTGATCAGCGAAACCCAAACGGTCAGCGCCGAGTGATTCGAAACGCCCTGGTCGACTGTCAGCCGGATCATGTCTACGCCGGTCGGGTTGGGTGCCACGACCCACGGTTGACGGCCCATCTCGGTGAACACCCATCCGGCACTGTTGCCCAAGAAGGGTGTCGGGATCATGAGAATGGACAGCCAGCCGAACCACTTCTTGTCCGGCACTCGCCCGCCGCGGGTCATCCACAGCCCGACGACGGCGAGCAGTGCCGAGCCGGCCGCCCAGCCGATCATTGCCCGGAAGGTCCAGTAGGTGACGAACAAGTTCGGCTGGTAGTTGCCGGGTCCGTACGTCTCCTCGTACTGCGCCTGGAGTTCGGTGACGCCTTCGATGGTGGAGTTGAAGTCGCCATCGGCCAGGAAGGAGGTGAGCCCGGGAATCTTGATGATCTGGGTGATGTTCTCGCAGTTGTTCTGGGTACCCACTGTGAGTATCGAGAAGTCTGCCCCGGTCTCGGTGTGGCAGAGCGATTCCGCCGACGCCATCTTCATGGGTTGCTGCTCGAACATCAGCTTGGCCTGGATGTCGCCGGTAACGGCCAGCCCGATGCCGGACGCCACCATGACCCAGAGGGCGAAGATGGTGACCGGACGGAACATCGTCCTTGCGGTCTCTTCATGCTTTTGCGCCTCGACCGGTTCGGCGGCTTCCTTGGACTTGCGCATGCTGCGCACCATCCACCAACCGCCGACACCGGCCACGAAGGTGCCTGCGGTGAGGAAGGCACCGGCCACGACGTGCGGGAAGGCTGCGAGCGCAGTGTTGTTGGTGAGCAGCGCCCAGATGCTGGTGAGTTCAGCGCGCCCGGTCTCGGGGTTGAAATCCGCCCCCACCGGGTGCTGCATGAACGAATTCGCGGTGATGATGAAGTACGCGGACGCATTCACCCCGATCGCGACCAGCCAGATGGTGGCGAGATGGACCAGTTTGGGCAGCCGGCCCCAGCCGAAGATCCAGAGCCCGAGGAACGTCGATTCGAGGAAGAAGGCCACGAGGCCCTCGAGAGCGAGCGGAGCGCCGAACACGTCGCCGACGAAGCGCGAGTACTCGCTCCAGTTCATGCCGAACTGGAACTCCTGCACGATGCCGGTTGCGACACCCAGAGCGAAATTGATCAGGAAGAGTTTCCCGAAGAACTTGGTGAGCCGGTACCAGTGGTCCTTTCCGGTGACCACCCACATCGTCTGCATGACCGCGATCATCGGGGCGAGCCCGATCGTCAGCGGAACGAGGATGAAGTGATAGACGGTGGTTATGCCGAACTGCCACCGGGAGACATCCAAGGCGTCCATGTCTTCTCCGAAACTAGGCCCGTAGGACAAATTTCAGGGCTGGACGGGGGCTCTGCGCCCGAACCCTGAAGACAACGTGCTGCTGGGCCATTCTGCACCCGACACGCCGCTACTACGAAATGTAGTAGAAGCGTCAATCCTCCGTGAATTCGGTACCCCCCGACTCGATAGCCAGGTCGACCAATTCGACGATCTCGTCCGCTCGGGGTGCGGGGGGCAGAACCAAGCCGTCGATCTTTCGCACACGGGCGGCAGTCGTGATGCTCGAGATCAGCCACACGCCGTCCGCTGTGATGAGGTCCGCCGGACTAAGGGCAGCGTATTCGCAACTGAATCCCCTGGCGGACGCCACCTTGTACAGAGCCTGCTGGGTGGTGCCAGGCAGGATTCCATGCTCGGGAGGTGGTGTGAGGAGAGTCTTCCCACGGGCGATGATCACCGTCGATCGTGGCCCTTCCAACACATTGCCCTCACTGCTGACGAAGATCACATCATCCGCACCGAACGTGGCCGCGTAGCGCAGAGCTGCCATATTCGTCGCGTAGGACAGAGTCTTCGCGCCGAGTAGTTGCCATGGCGCACTCGCCGACAAGTCCACCGAGTAGCCACGTGCCAGCGTGAGTACCGAAACCCCGTCTCGCCGCGCTTGAAGGATCCGCTCGGATACCGGCCCGACCGTGACGAACGCAGTCTCGGCCCCGCCGGACTCTCGTCCGCGACTGAGCACCAGTCGCATGGCGCCCTCCCGCTCGCTCCCCCACTCCTTCGCAGCCATTCCCACGGCCCGTCGCCAGTCGCCGCGATCCGGACTGGGCAATCCGAGGGCATGGGCAGATGCCTCGAGTCGATTGAGATGCTGCTCCAACTTGAGTACGCGGCCGCCACGCACCAACAGCGTCTCGAAAACCCCGTCCCCACGCACCACTGCCAGATCATCCGCGTGCAGTAGCGGGGCATCGGCGTCTCGCACTTCGTGGTCCAACGTCACCAGCACTTGATCAGACATGCGGCCAGCCTATCGACCAGCACTGCGCCCTAGACTGGATGAGTGGTCGACACACTGCCCGTCTCACCCAGTCCACTCCTCACAACCGCGGGCGCGGTCCCGGCGCCGGAGCACTCCCCCGATGCCGGCGTCGCCTGGCACTACGGCGATCCCCTCGGCGAACAGCGCAAGGCCGAGCGCTCGGCAGTCGTAGTCGACCGGTCCCACCGGTTCGTCATCGCGATCGGCGGAACCGAACGACTCACATGGCTACACACCATCTCGAGCCAACATGTCTCCGATCTCCCGGACGGAGCCAGTGCCGAAAATCTCAGCCTCGACGCCAACGGACGCGTCGAACATCACTTCGTGCAAACCGATCTGGACGGCGTCACCTGGATCGACACCGAGGCGGAGCGAGGGCCGTCACTGCTCTCGTTCCTGACCAAGATGGTGTTCTGGGCCAAGGCTGAACCCCGCGACGGCAACGAATTGGCTGTCCTCAGCGTGCTTGGCCCCGAGGCGCCGTCCATCCTTGCCCGAGCCGACGTGAACGCCCCCGCGGAGCCGTATGCCGCCGTGAAAGTTCCAGACGGCGGCTTCGTCCGGCGCATGCCGTGGCCGGCCGCGGACTCGTTCGACCTCCTCGTTCCACGCGAGCACCTCGGCGACTGGTGGGCGCGACTCACCTCCGCCGGTGCCGAACCGGCCGGAACGTGGGCGTTCGAGGCACTCCGGGTCGCTGCCGCGCGGCCCCGGATCGGCCTCGATACCGACGACCGGACCATCCCGCACGAGGTGCGCTGGATCGGCAGCCCCGCCGAACACGGCGCGGTGCACCTCGAGAAGGGTTGCTACCGGGGACAGGAGACGGTGGCTCGAGTTCACAATCTCGGCAAGCCGCCTCGCCGTCTGGTTCTGCTACACCTCGACGGCAGCGCCGAGGGCAGGCCGGTCCCCGGTGACCCGGTGACGGTGAACGACCGCGCCGTCGGGCGGATCGGCACGGTAATCGACCACTACGACCTCGGCCCCATCGCGCTGGCCCTCCTCAAACGCTCCATCCCCATCGACACCGAACTCATTGCCGGACCGTGCGCCGCCTCTATCGATCCCGACTCGGTGGAAAAGGACGACGGGATACAGGCGGGCCGCGCCGCGATCGATCGGCTGAGGGGCCGATGAACACCTTCGCCGCGGCGCACGGAAAGGTGCTCGCCGTCTGCGTCCTGCACCGCGAGCGCGACAGCGGGACCGGGCGGGTACCCCGCACCGCCATCGACAAACGACCCGTCGACGGTGCTGTGCGTGTGACGGCCCACGGCCTGACCGGCGACTACGTCTGCGACACCAGATCTCACGGCGGCCCTTTCAAGGCCGTCTATGCCTATCTGGAAGCCGAAGCGCAGCGCTGGGAATCGGAACTCGGGCGCGAGCTTCCCCCGGGCTGGTTCGGCGAGAACCTGCGCCTCGACCAGATCGCCACTACGGATGCTGTCATCGGGGAACGCTGGCGAATCGGCACGACCGAACTGGAGGTGACGGGCCCCCGGACGCCGTGCGGCACATTCGGCGTGTGGGCCGGCGAACCGAGATGGGTCAAGCGCTTCACCCAGCGCGCCGACACGGGCGCATACCTACGGGTGGTGACCGAGGGATCGATCACCGCAGGCGACACCGTCCACCGACTCCACGTGCCCGCTCACGGTGTCACGGTGCGGGATCTGTTCACCGGCCGAGATCCGGAGAGACTCGTCGGCTTGCTCGAACAGCAGGAGAACCTCTCACCCAGCGTTGCCGAGAACGCCCGGCGACAGATCGCCGGACTGGAAGAGCAGGTTCCGCAGTGAGCGTCGAACTGGTCGAGGTCGTACGTTCCGGGTTCCGTGAGTGCGTCCACCGCGGTTCCGCGGTGATCCTGCGGGCAGACGGCGAGATCGCCCTCAGCCTCGGCGAGGTGCACACGCCCATCTACCCACGATCTTCGAACAAGCCCTGGCAGGCTGTGACGATGCTGCGGAACGGCTTCGATCCGGCCAGCTCTGAGGAACTCGCGATCGCGACAGCATCCCATGAGGGTGAATCTGATCACATAGAACTCGTCGAGCAGCTCCTCGTTCGCCACGGGCTCGACGGCTCTCAGCTCCGATGCCCCTCCGATCTTCCCTCCAACGAGCTCGCCCGCGCCGAGCTGCTGGCTGCGGGTGAACTCCCCCGACCGGTGTACATGAACTGCTCCGGCAAGCACGCGGCAATGCTCGCGACCTGCATGATCAATGACTGGCCCACCGACAGCTACCTCGAGCCGACTCATCCGCTGCAACTCGCGATCGTGGAAACGCTGGGTTCTATCAGCGGCGACGTCGACGTCGAACTAGGAATCGACGGTTGCGGGCTACCGATCGTCCCACTGTCGCTGACACATCTCGCTCGAGCATTCGCCCGACTCGTGACCGCAGAAACCGACTCCCCCGAACTCGCCGTCGCCGACGCCATCCGTGAGCACCCTTACCTCGTGTCGGGAAGCGGCAAGGACGACGCACGACTGATGCCGGCGGTGCCCGGACTGCTTACGAAGGCAGGTGCCGATGGTGTCTACGCAGGAGCATTGCCGAACGGTTCGGCCTTTGCGCTGAAGATCGACGATGGTCACGAGCGTGCCCGGTTGCCGCTCGCCACAGCACTTCTGCGCCATATGGGCGTTCGGTGGACCGAGGATCTGGCGGCTCTCGCATCACAACCCGTGCTCGGCGGCGGCGTCAGGGTGGGCACCGTCTGCGCGATTCCCGGAGTCGTGTGAAAGCTAGGTCACATCACCGGGGTCCGCACGCGGCAGTGAGACCTAACTGACACGCCTTTCGAGTGGGGATGGAGGCGCAAGCGACTTTTCCACGCTAGAGTGTGGGGCAGGAACATACACACTCAAACGGGGCCGCCAAATTCCCCAGGCCGCCCCGCGAAAGCGCGAGGGGGTCAGCCATGGGCCGCGGCCGGGCTAAGGCAAAGCAGACCAAGGTTGCACGCGAGCTGAAGTACAGCGTACCGACCACGGATTTTGACAGCCTGCAACGAGAGCTCTCAGGTGGGTCGTCCAACTCGCATCGGGACGAGGTCTTCGCTGACCAGCGTGCCGACAGGGAGGGTCACTCCCGGGAGGACGACGACGACTGGCGGCGCTGAAGTTCAAGACACAACGAAATGAGGGGGAGCCATTCGGCTCCCCCTCATTTCGGGCTACGCATATGCAGGCCTGTGTATCAGCGGCTCGGGGCTACGAACTCCCCTGCGCCGAAGGACATTCTCGCTACCTTTGAACCTGGCGAACCCCCGGGGATCAGAACCTCGGGTGGTCGCCGGAAAGAACTGCGCGAGGCGCCGACACATCCTTGGACTTCTTGACAGTGCCGAGCGTCCAGCAGTCGATGTGCCGTGCCGTCAAGACAGCCAGCGCGCGATCGACGTCTTCGGGCGCGACGACGGCAACCATGCCGACACCCATGTTGAAGGTCTGCTCCATCTCCAGCCGCTCGACCCGGCCGCGCTGCGCAATCATCGTGAAGATCGGGGCGGGACTCCAGGTGCCACGGTCCAGTTCGGCGACCAGACCCTTGGGCATGACGCGTGCCAGGTTGCCGGCGAGTCCGCCACCCGTGACGTGGCAGAACGTTCGCACCTCGGTCTCGGCGGCGAGCGCCAGGCAGTCCTTCGCGTAGATCTTGGTGGGTTCGAGCATCTCCTCACCCAGCGTGCGGCCGAACTCGTCGACATGCGCCGTCAGGCTCATGTGGCCGATCTCGAGCAGGACCTTACGGGCGAGCGAATAGCCGTTGGAATGCAGTCCCGACGACCCCATGGCGATCACGACGTCACCCGGACGCACGCGATCAGGCCCGAGAACCTGATCGGCCTCGACGACGCCGACTCCCGTCGCTGAGATGTCATAGTCGCCGTCGGCCATCACACCGGGATGCTCGGCCGTCTCTCCACCGAGCAGCGCGCAGCCAGCCTGGATGCAACCTTCCGCGATACCGTTGACGAGCTCGGCAACTCGCTCCGGGACAACTCGCCCGACGGCGATGTAGTCCTGAAGGAAGAGCGGCTCGGCACCGCACACGACGAGATCGTCGACCACCATGGCGACCAGGTCCAGGCCCACGGTGTCGTGCTTGTCCAGCGCCTGCGCTACCGCGAGTTTGGTGCCCACGCCGTCGGTAGAGGCTGCGAGCAGCGGCTCCTTGTAATCACCCTTGAGCGAGAACAGGCCGGCGAATCCACCGAGACCACCGAGAACCTCGGGCCGGCTGGCCTTCTTGGCCAGGGGAGCGAAGAGCTCCACCGCCCGGTCGCCTGCGGCGATATCCACTCCTGCATCGGCGTAGGAGGCGCCAGGGCGACTTGTCGGATCCTCGGTCATGGGGTTGTTACTCCAGCCTTCTGTTGCTCGTCAAACTGTTGATCGTCAATAGTCTCGTCGGTCGGGCAATCGAGCTGCGATTGCGCCCTAACGGTACCGGAATCGCCAGACCAATCCCCGCTCGAGGGTGCGGGCCTCGATCAGCGGACAACCGGGAGAAGCACATGCGACCTCCCGTTTCGTGATTCCGCGATTGGAACCGACGGGGCGGTACCCCATCAGACGAAGGCCCCGCACCCTCGGCCACCCGAGGACGCCACACCCACAAGAGATCTAGGGCCGACTGAGGGCACTCGCATTATCGTTCTCACGGGTCGCCGGACTTCCCGCAGCGCTCTCGAGCATTCCTTCGAGAACGTTCTTACCGATCTCCGCAGGAACCGTGATGGGGTACTCGCCGTCGAAGCAGGCCGCGCACAATCGCGACTCCGGCTGTTCCGTGGCGGCGATCATGCTGTCGATCGAGATGTAACCGAGGGTGTCCGCACCGATCGAGCGGCGTACGCCCTCGAGCATCTCCTCGAAGCTGCCGGGCTCTGCACCGCCACTCGCGCCGTTGGCAATCAGCTCGGCCGGCGAGGCAAAGTCGATGCCGTAGAAACAGGGCCACTTGACCGGCGGCGACGCGATCCGAACATGGATCTCCAAGGCACCGGCCTCCCGGAGCATCCGGATGAGCGCTCGCTGGGTGTTGCCGCGGACGATGGAGTCGTCCACCACCACTAGGCGCTTGCCGCGAATGACTTCCTTGAGCGGGTTGAGCTTGAGACGGATACCCAGCTGGCGGATCGTCTGGGACGGCTGAATGAAGGTACGGCCGACGTAGGCGTTCTTCATCAGACCCTGACCGTACGGAATCCCCGACCCCTGCGCGTACCCGACTGCCGCGGGGGTGCCCGACTCCGGTACCGGGATCACCAGATCGCCGTCGACGGGATTCTCGGCGGCGAGGCGGCGACCGATCTCGACGCGAGTGGAGTGCACAGACCGTCCGCTGATGACGCTGTCCGGGCGTGCAAGATATACGTACTCGAACACACAGCCCTTCGGCTCAGGGTTCGCGAAACGCGAGGAACGGACACCGTCCGCGTCGATGGCAAGCAGTTCGCCCGGCTCGATGTCGCGCACGAAAGACGCGCCCACGATGTCGAGCGCAGCCGTCTCGCTCGCCACCACCCAGCCACGGTCCAGGCGTCCGAGACACAGCGGGCGGATACCGTACGGGTCGCGGGCCGCGTAGAGCGTGTGCTCGTCCATGAACGTGAAACAGTAGGCGCCCCGCAATGTGGGCAGCAGCGTCATGGCCGCCTGTTCGATGGTGGTGTCGGCGGCCGCGTGGGCGAGGAGTGCCCCGACCAGATCCGAATCGGACGAGGCGCCACCTGGGCGCTTGTCGCTCACGAGTCCCGCTTCGCGCGCACGCTGGGCAAGCTCTGCGGTATTGACCAGATTGCCGTTGTGCCCGAGTGCGATGCCGCTACCGGCGGCTGTGGTCCGGAAGATCGGCTGCGCGTTGTCCCACGTAGAGGAACCGGTAGTCGAGTAGCGGCAATGACCCACCGCGACATGACCGGGCATCGCCGCGAGGGTCTGCTCGTCGAATACCTGGCTGACCAGGCCGACATCCTTGAAGACCAGCACCTGAGACCCGTCGGCGACGGCGATACCTGCCGCCTCCTGCCCGCGGTGCTGCAGTGCATAGAGTCCGTAGTAGGTGAGCTTGGCTACATCCTCTCCGGGCGCCCAGACGCCGAACACCCCGCACTCTTCGCGGGGCTCGTTCTCGTCCTCGTCGGACGGGCTCGAAGAAAGGAGGTTTGGACTATGGACCGACAGATCGGCTCTGGTCACCGGGGTGCTCCCTGGGGATGGGCGTGTGGGGGGCAAGCTCAGTCTACGTGCCATCCGCCGGTGCTTTGACCACGGCGGGGGTCGAGTCGGGCCGACTCGCTAAAGAACGAACAGAAATAGGATAGTTTCGATACGGATCGGCAAACCTCGAGCATCAGAGGGGGAGCTTGTTCCAATGAACCACCGCACCGCGGCTCCGACCGCAGCGCAGCGCCTGTTGACCGCTTTCGAGGGTGTGATGGGCATCCCTCTGCCCGTGCATGTCCGCTGCTGGGATGGCTCCGAGGCGGGGCCTGAATCAAACGTCACGGTCGTCTTCCGCAACCGCCGCGCTATCCGTCGGGTGCTGTGGTCACCGAACGAACTCGGCCTGGTCCGGGCGTATGTGGCCGGTGACCTGGAAATCGAGGGCGATGTGTTCCATCTTCTGGCCCTCCCCGATCTTGTCGGCCGATTGGAAGCTCTCAGCCTGCGCGGAACCGAGCGCCGAACGGTCGTGCGGGCGCTGCCGACGTTCGTCCGCCATGGCGGCCACCGAACGATCGCGCGGTCACTGGCGACGTTCGTCCGTCTGGGCGGACTCGGATTGCCACCCCGACCACCGTCGGTCGAGGTGCCCCGGCGGCGCGGTACCAAGCACAGCAAGGAGCGGGACGCATCGTCGGTCTCACATCACTACGACGTGGGAAACGATTTCTACCGCCTGTTCCTCGGGCCGACGATGGTCTACTCCTGTGGGTACTGGGACCAGCGACCCGAAGATCCGGACGCGCGCGGGTCCTTGAATGAGGCCCAAATCGACAAGCTGGACCTGGTCTGCCGCAAACTGAGGCTCGAATCCGGGATGCGACTGCTGGACGTGGGATGCGGCTGGGGTTCGATGGCGATCCACGCCGCGCAGAAGTACAACGTCTCCGTCGTCGGTGTCACCCTCAGCCACGAACAGGCGCGGTGGGCGCGCTCCCGGGTCGCGGAGGCCGGGCTGTCCGACCAGGTCGAAATACGGGTGCAGGACTATCGCGACGTGACGGACGGACCGTACGACGTAATCTCGAGCATCGGCATGTCCGAGCACGTCGGCGCATCGGCGCTCCCGGGGTATGCGGAGCAACTGTTCGATCTGTTGCGTCCGCGGGGACTCCTGCTCAACCACGCCATCGCCTCGGTTCGCTCTCGCGCCGATGCGGGCTACTCGCCGGGACTGATCGAGAACTACATCTTCCCGGACGGCGAGGTGCTACCACTGAGCAGAACTATCGACGCATTCGAACGGGCAGGGCTCGAGGTGCGCGACACCGAGGCGCTGCGCGAGCACTACGCGCTCACCTTGCGGGCATGGGTGGACCGACTGCGGGGCTCCTGGGATCACGCGGTCGAGCTCGTCGGCGCGGAAAGGGCGCGTACCTGGTTGCTGTACCTCGCGGCCAGTGCTCTGGGGTTCGAGGAGAAGGGCCGGCTCACGATCCATCAGGTGCTCGCCGTGCGCCCCTCGGACGACGGCGGGAGCGGATTGCCTCGCACCCGAGCGATGTGGCTAGGCGCTGACAACGCCCCCAGGAATTGCAGCTAGCCGCGCTGGACACGCAGCAGCGGCAGCCAATGGGAAATCTCCCCTGCACGGCTTCCCGACGCCGTGAGGACACCACCAGCATTCGCGTCATCGAACTCCACAAGCCCGGTCACCAGCAGCAACCACGTCCTCGGATCGGTCTCCACGACGTTGGGCGGGGTGCCCCGGGTATGCCGCGGACCCTCGATGCACTGCACCGCCACGAACGGGGGAACCCGTACCTCGACGCTCGAACCCGGGGCCACCTGCTCGAGGGTCCGGGCGCTGAGGCGGACCGCGGCCGCCAACTGCGGGCGCGCAGGCACCTCGTCGGTCTCACCGCGCAACCACGGACCGACCGAGGCGACGGCGGCTCGGAATTCGGCAGGATCCACGGCACGACGTGACGGCATGGGCTCAATCTACTGGGCGCGCCTGTACCACTTCGGCTGCGGCGCAGCGTGCCACTTCGGATGCGATCGCGCCCCCGACGTTGACCGAAAGGTGCAGCAGACCGGGAGCTACGACACTTCCGCTGCGCCGGCGCAGCCAATCGAACGCCCACGCTGAGAGACCGGTGAACAGCAGTGTCGCGACGATCGAGTCGCCCGCGATCCGGGCCGCACGAACGTGCCACAACCCGAACGTCGTCGCGTGCAGGACGCGGGCCGTCCGCGCCGGCCAAGCCCGGCCGAGCATCGCCCGCAAGGCGCTGCGGAACACCAGTTCCTCGTGGATCACGGTTCCCACCGGTATCCGGAAACCCACCCAACCGGCGAGATCTGGGGAGGTCCGCCTCTGCGGAATCCGCTTCCTCAGCGCCGGAACGCTCAGCGCAACCACATATCCGGCAAGCGGGACTGCCGAAGCAGCGGCGCCGTATCTCAGCCCAGCCGGCACCTTCGAAGCGGACAGCCCGAGTTCGTCGACGCGATACCCTGCCGCGCGTGCGGACGCCACCGCCGCAAGACCGAACGCGCCACCGGCCGCAGCGCGCCCGGTCGCATCAAGACCCGATCTCGGAAGTACCGCGTTGTTCCACACGATTGTCAGCGCCGCACTCACAACCGAGCCGAATCTGCTCACTTCTCCGGACCCTCTGTCCCGGCGATGGATTCGAGAGCCGACCGGACCCGTTCGGTGTCGAGGGCGGTCCATCCCTCCGGTTGCGCGACGGCGATCCAACCGTCGAGGACGAGCGTCCCGTAGTTGTGACCGTGACCGTCCGGCACACCAGCCGCATTGGTGAGATCGGCCGACACCTGCCAAAACGTCACGAACGGAAACCATTTCATGGACGGTGAACGATCCTGGCCGGGCGGTTCGGTCAGCCAGTCAGGCCGGGTGAACGCGAGGTCCGGCGACCACCACACCACAGGGTCGGACGGGAACTGAACGTACAGGATGCGTGGCGAACTCCATTGCTCGGCGTTCTCCAGCATGTCTGCCCGGTTGTCGGCGAACCGCACCACCAGACCTCCCCCGTACACGGGTTCGATCTCCGTGCTTCCCGGATCCCTGTTCCGAACCAGTTCCCCCCACAACCGGTTCCCGTTGGGAGGCCCCACCCACAGCACGCCGTCGACGGTCTGCCGGATATCGGCCAGAGTGCTGAAGGCCCCCTCCCCCGCTTGGGTGCCCAAACTCTCGCCGTAGACCATCAATTTGGGCCGGGTGGCCTCGGGCTCGAGCAACCAGCGTTCGTGCACCCGGTCGATCAGCATCTTCCCCGCCTCTTCGGCCTTCTCGCGGTCGGCAAGGAAAGAGATCCAACTCGGCAGGAACGAGTACTGGCTCGCCACCAGCGCGGTGTCGCCGTTGTGCACCAACTCGATCGCCTGGGCCGCAGTCGGATTGACCCAGCCGGTACCGGTGGTCGGGATGACGACGAGAACCTCCCGGTCGAATGCCCCGGTGCGCTCGAGTTCGTCGATGACGATGTCCATTCGCTTTTCGGCGTCCTCGGCCGTATCGAGGCCGGCGTAGACACGAATCGGATCCTTCGCGGGTGCACCGTTCACCGCGGTGAGTTCGTCGGCATCGAGACCACGGGACACGAAGTTCCGGCCCTCGTAACCGAGTGTGTCCCAAGGTGCGTACGACTCGGGGCTGCCCGACCGTGCCGAATCGAGCGGTTGTTCGGCACCGTTCCTGGTCGAAGAGTTCTGGAGGCTGAATGCCGCGTTGGTAGCCGAGTAGACGCCTCGCTTGAGGACGCCGTCGACGAGGAGGAAGAACAACACGGTCACGATCAGAATGCCCACCGTGGTAGCCATCGGGATCGTGAGACGCCAGCGTCGGATGAGCCATGCCGCGATCCACCGAACCAGTTCACGCAACAGTCGCCATACCGCGACGATCGCGCCACCCACAAGCAAGCTCAGACCCCCGGTGCGGATGTACCCGGTGGTCGTGGTCCTCTCGGCGCCCATCAGCGCGGCGAGTTCCCGTTGCCAGGCCGCGGAGTAGGCAAGCATCACAATGGTCGCGATCCCACAGGCGAGGACAACGATGACCTTCAGCCCAGTCGCCCACGGTTCCGGTGGCGGCCACCAGGATCGCCGCCGAAGGAGGTATCGGCGCACAACCCAGCCGATCACCGCTCCGACCGTGTACCCGATAGCCGCGTTGATGCCGCCGATCAGACCCTGGAACAACCAGTCGCGGGGCAGCAGCGATGGCGTCAGCGACCAGCAGAAGAACAGGGTCGCAAAGGCGATGCCCGTGAAGTCGAGGCGAAGGAATCGCCACATCCGGTCGAGGCGGGGACCCCTGAGGACCGCAGGATCTACCAGACGCGAGCGCCCCCGCCGCTCGGCATCAGTCTTCTCCAGTGCCCCAGAATCGACCATTCATCACCCGAACAATGCCGGCAGAGTTCCTTCGAAGGTCTCGCGCAGTTCCGCCAGCGTCACCGAGAATTGCCCTTGGACCTCGACAGAATCCGACCCTTCGTCGACCACTCCGATGCGCACCCACGGAAGACCACGCGCCGTGCACATCCCGGTGAAGCGGGATTCCTCGGTTCGCGGAACTGCGACGAGCGCGCGGCCCGACGACTCCGAGAACAACGTGACAAACGGATCCGCGCCGTCGGGAAGCAGTATGCGGCAACCGGTTTCACCGGCGAGAGCTGCCTCGACGACCGCCTGCGCGAGTCCTCCCTCGGCGAGGTCGTGCGCAGCGGACACCAAGCCGTCGCGGGAAGCGGCAACGAGGATGTCGGCCAGCAGCTGCTCGCGCTCGAGGTCGACCTTCGGCGGGACCCCACCAAGATGCCCGTGCTCTACCTGCGACCAAATCGACCCGTCGAACTCGTCGTGGGTGTCGCCGAGCAGGATCAGCGTCTCGCCGGGTTCGAGTCCGAGGCCGGTGGGGATGCGCCGGTGCACGTCGTCGATGACCCCGAGTACTGCCACCACCGGGGTGGGCAGGATCGCGGTCGATCCGGTCTGGTTGTAGAAACTGACGTTGCCGCCGGTGACCGGGATACCTAGCTTCGCGCAGCCGTCTGCCAGACCGCGGACGGCCTGCTGGAACTGCCACATCACGCCCGGATCCTCCGGGGAACCGAAGTTGAGGCAGTTGCTGACGGCTTTGGGGGTGGCCCCGGTGACCGCGACATTGCGGAACGCCTCCGCGAGCGCGAGTTGCGCGCCCGCGTAGGGATCGAGAGCGGTGTAGCGACCGGACGCATCGGTCGCGAGCGCGATTCCGCGACCGGTCTTTTCGTCGACGCGAATCACACCGGAGTCGGCGTTCTCGGCCAAGACCGTGTTACCGCGCACGTAGCGGTCGTATTGCTCGGTGATCCATTTGCGGCTACACAGCGCGGGCGAGGCGAGCATCTTCAGCAGAGTTGCCTTCAACTCGGCGGCAGACTCGGGGCGCTTCAGGCTCGCGGTGGTGTTCGCAACCAGGTCGTCCTGGCTCTCGGGCCGCTGGACCGGCCGCTCGTACACCGGGCCCTCGTGGGCGACGGTGCGCGGCGGGACATCTACGACGGTCTCGCCGTGCCAGGAGATGGTCAGGCGATCTCCGTCGGTGACCTCGCCGATGACGGTCGCAAGGACGTCCCACTTCTTGCAGACCTCCATGAACGCGTCGACGTTCTCGGGGGTGACGACGGCGCACATGCGCTCCTGCGACTCGCTCGAGAGGACCTCGGCGGGAGTCACGCCTGTGGCACGCATCGGAACCTGCTCGAGGTTGATGTGCATGCCACCGTCACCGGCAGCCGCCAACTCGGACGTGGCGCAGGACAGTCCGGCGCCGCCGAGGTCCTGGATACCGACCACGAGCTTGGCCGAGTACAGATCGAGGCAGCATTCGATGAGGACTTTCTCGGTGAACGGATCACCGACCTGCACGGCTGGGAGTTTCTTGCGCCCCTGCGACTCGTCGAACGTTTCGGAGGCAAGGACGGAAACACCGCCGATTCCGTCGAGACCGGTGCGGGCACCGAACAGGATGATCTTGTTGCCCGCTCCCGACGCGAAGGCCAGGTGCAGATCCTCGACCCGCATCGCGCCGGCGCACAGCGCGTTGACCAGTGGGTTGCCCGCGTAGGACTCGTCGAACACCGTCTCACCGCCGACGTTGGGCAGTCCGAGAGAGTTGCCGTAGCCGCCGATTCCGCGGACCACACCGTCGACGACTCGACGAGTGTCGGGGGCGTCCGCGGCACCGAAGCGCAGCTGATCCATGACCGCTATCGGGCGTGCACCCATGGCCATGATGTCCCGGACGATGCCGCCGACACCCGTGGCCGCACCCTGGTAGGGCTCGACGTACGACGGGTGGTTGTGGCTCTCCACCTTGAAGGTCACCGCCCAGCCGTCACCGATGTCGACCACGCCCGCGTTCTCACCGATCCCGGCGAGCATCGACGAGCGCA
Source organism: Rhodococcus sp. WMMA185 (assembly GCF_001767395.1). NCBI lineage: Bacteria > Bacillati > Actinomycetota > Actinomycetes > Mycobacteriales > Nocardiaceae > Rhodococcus > Rhodococcus sp. WMMA185. The sequence continues at coordinate 3,188,013 of NZ_CP017014.1, forward strand.
TCTCGTCGGTCGTGGTCTCACCGAAGTACCTCAGGTGCACCTTGGACGACTTGTAGGAGCAGTGCTCACTCCACATCACCGAATACATCGCGAGTTCGGCGTCGGTGGGTCGACGACCGAGGATCTCCTTGATGCGGGCGTACTCGTCGTCCTTGAGGCCGAGTTCCTTGAACGGCTGCGCGACGTCATCAGTCGCGGCTGCGGCGCTGACGGTATCGACCTGGTGTGCTGACACTGGAGGTGGAGTCCCTTTCCTGCGGGAGTCGAAACGGCACGCCCTGGCGGCGACATGCCGTTCGCCAGTCTATCCGGCGGCCAGTTCCCGCACCGACCGGCCGCGACGACGTCGGCGGGTCACTCTTCGTCCGGATAGTCGATCGTCAGAAGCTTCGCTTCTCCGGTGGTCGCGGGGTCCGGCCGGTTGACCTTGTCGGTCGATGGCTTCTGCAGGCCGTCGAGGTCGGTACGCATGTAGAGCACGTTGTAGCGGTCCCAGGTGGTGGCCACGAAATATAGGTTCTGCCCGCTCGACCACGGATGCATGAAGCCGCCGTAGAGCGAGGGCACCAGCTGCCCGCTCAGGATGGTGTCGGTCCCGCTCCACGGCCCCTCGAGGTTGTCGGCCTGCCGGATCACGAGCGAGTTGGTGACGTCGGTGTACATCGCCACGTACTTGCCCAGATAGTCGTTCCACTGGACACCCAGCTCGCTGACCGGCGATTCGATCACCGGCACCGCGAACTTGAGGTCGGTGGTCCAATCTTCGCCGTCCCAGTACTCGTAGGCGTTCAGGTCGAGGATCTGCGGACCGGGAACCCGAGCAAGCAACGCGCTCCCCTGACGGCCGGACGAAGTACCGAACTCGTAGACATAGCCGTCCTCACCTTGAACGAAGGCGCTCTGCTGGAACTGCGAGTTGCCGGGGGTAACTGCCGGCAATCCGGGGATGTCGATGCCCTCGATGTTGGTGCGGATGGTCGCGGGCTCCAAAACCCAGTTCTCGCCGTTGTCGATCGAGGACGCGATGGCCGAATAGTTGGTGGTCCAGTATCCCGGCTCGCCCCAGGCCCGCACCGACATGAATCGGACGTACTGCACGCCGTCCACCGCGATGCCTGCGGTGGGAATGGTCGTGAACTCCACCGGCAGGCCGTCCGCGAAGCCCGGGATGATCTCCTTCGAGTTGTTGGCCCCGTCCAGCGGTGAACTGTCGATGCGCATGCCATTGGACAGGGTCTTGTCAGAACTGCGGAACAGCACGTTGCTGCGCCAATCGTCTCCGGGGGCATCGCAGTCGCCGACGGTGTCACCGAAGGCCATCAGCACGTGGTTGTCTTCTCCGACTATGCCGTTGTCCCACATGATGCCCAAGTCGGTGCCTGAGACGTTGAAGCGTTTGATGGTGTCGTTCGGGCTGCCCGGACCGGTGACCATCTCGATCGCCTCGGTCCTACCGGTCAGCTGCGGGACGCCGCCGTCGGGCGGGCCGATGATCCAGGGCATGGCCGCTGCCAGCACGCGGAGGCTACCGCTGGAACCGCTGCTACCGCTGCTGCCGCTGGAACCGAAGCTGCCGCTGGAACTTCCCGATCCTCCCTGACCACACGGTCCCCCCAGAGCCGGGGCCGCCGCGACCGCTGACGTCGAGAGCAAGAGTGCGACCACGGTCGCAGACAACGTCACCGGCCAAGACCACTTCACAGGATGCACCGACAAGGTCCTTTCGGGATTCGAGACTGCAGACACGGAAGGGAGCAAGGCTCAGCCAACACCAGCAAAGTGTTACTGGAGTGGTTGTTGTGACAATTGTTATCAACCGTAAATAGCTTCTCGACCGTTGCCGGTCGAGCCGCGTCGCCGACGGGCGGAGATGCTAGCCCGTCGGCGTCAGGAAGGCACCCAGCGCATCGGAATACGCCCGTACGTCACGGGCGCCCATGAATTCTCGCGAGGAGTGCATGCCCAGTTGGGCGGCGCCGACGTCGACGGTGGACAGTCCCGTCCGCGAGGCCGTGATCGGGCCGATGGTGGATCCGCACGGCAGATCCGCCCGGTGCACGTACCGCTGCAGGGGCACCCCCGCCTGGTCGCAGGCGAGCGCGAACGCGCCCGCCCCGGCCGCGTCGGTGGCGTACCGCAGGTTCTGGTTGACCTTGAGTACCGGACCCCCGTTGACGGCAATCTGGTGGGCAGGCTCATGTCGTTCGGGGTAGTTGGGGTGTGTCGCGTGCGCCATGTCTCCTGACGCACACACCGACCCGGCCATGGTCTGCAGAAACTCTTCTCGGCCGCCGCCACGACCGAGGACGATCCGCTCGAGGACGGTATTCAGCAGATCCGAGAACGCCCCACGATCCGACATACTGCCCACTTCTTCGTGGTCGAACAGTGCGAGTACCGGAACATGGGTGCCCGGATTCTCGGCCGCTGCCAGCAATGCCAGGGTTCCCGCGTAGCAGGTGCCCTGGTTGTCGAGCCTCGGAGCGCTCACCAAGTCCTGCTCGGCTCCCACCAAGGCGCTCGGTGCGAGGTCGTGGGTCATCAGTTCCCACCCGAGCACCGAGTCTGGGGAAACCTCCGCCTCACCGGCCACGAAGTCGATGAATGATCGCCGCTCGGTCCCGACGCCCCACACCGCGTTGAGATGGCGCTGCGGGTCGAGCTGAACGCCCTTGCGATCCTCGGAGAGGTGGATGGCCAATTGCGGCACCCGCAGGATCGGCTCGTCTATGCGGACCAGCTTCTGTTCCACCCTGTTCCCGGCCCGTACGCTGAGCCGGCCCGAGATACCCAAATCGCGGTCGAGCCACGAGTTGAGCCAGGCGCCACCGTACGGTTCGAGGCCCACCATCTGCCACCCGGCCGACGTCAGGTCCGGATGCTGCTTGACGCGCAGGTTCGGGCTGTCGGTATGCCCGCCAACGATTCGGAACGGTGCAGTACGGCCAACCTGGTCGGTGCTCCACGCGATGAGCGATCCGCCGCGCACCAGGAAGTAGCGTCCGGGTTCCGCAGGCCAAGAATCCGTCTCACGCAGCTCGGTGAAACCGTTGCCTGCGAGCGACATCGACACCGTCGCACACACATGGAACGGCGACGGTGACGCGTCGACGAAGGTACACAGTCCCTGGGCGTCAGCCCATGTTGTGGAAGGCATGGCGACAATCATGCCTCCACAGGGCTGCCTACGCCTCCGGACCCGCGATGCAGAACTGGTTGCCTGCCGGATCGGCGAGCGTGACCCAGCGGAAACCGTTCATCTCGTGCTGATCGACCAGGGTGGCGCCATCCGAGGTCATCCTGGCCACTTCGCCGTCGAGGTCGTCGGACCCGAGATCGAGATGGACGCGGTTCTTCCCGGGTGTGGGGTTGTCGACCTTCTGGAAGGCAAGTTTCTGCGGGGATTCAGGAAGACTGACGACGCAGAACCAGCCGTCGTTCTCCTGCTCTACCTTCCCCGCCATCTGCTTGGCCCACCAGGCCGCGAGAGGCTTGGGATCCGTTGTATCGAAGGTGATCATGCCGAGTGTGATTGCCATGCCTGCACCGTAGAGGTGACCACCGACATGTGTCCGCCGAATTGCGGTCCACCCGCGCCGATCAGGCGGTGATCACGCTGTCGAGAACGGAGTAGAACATGCCGAGCCCGTCATCGCTGGGACCGGTGAGCGGCTCGGTTGCGTGTTCCGGGTGCGGCATCAGCCCGACGACGCGTCCGTCGGCCGATGAGATTCCTGCAATACCGCGCTGGGAACCATTCGGGTTGTCGCCGGCGTAGCGGAACACCACGCGGCCTTCCCCCTCGAGTTCGTCAAGTACGGACTGCGATGCCTGGTAGCGACCCTCACCCGACTTGAGTGGGATGAGGATCTCGGCGCCCTGCTCGTAGCGAGAGGTCCACGCCGTGGAGGTCGTCTCCACCTTCAGCCACTCGTCCCGGCAGATGAAGTGCAGGCCCTCGTTGCGAGTAAGGGCACCGGGCAGCAAACCGGCTTCACACAGAATCTGAAACCCGTTGCAGATGCCCAGGATTGGCATACCACCCTTCGCCGCCTGGACCACCTTGCCCATTACGGGAGCGAAGCGGGCGATCGCGCCCGCACGCAAGTAGTCACCGTAGGAGAAGCCACCGGGCACGACAACGGCGTCGACGGCCCTGAGGTCGGCATCGCCGTGCCAGAGGCTCACGGCCTCACCGCCTGCGAGGTTCACCGCGCGTGCGGCGTCGACGTCGTCGAGCGTGCCGGGGAATGTGATTACTCCGACGCGGGCGCTCATGCCTCGACGCGCCTGACGGTCCAGTCCTCGATCACCGTGTTGGCCAACAGTGCCTCGGCGATCTTCTCGAGCTGAGCATCATCGACGCTGCCGTCGACCTCGAGCTCGAATCTCTTGCCCTGACGGACGTCGGACACTCCAGCGAAGCCGAGCCGGGGCAGCGCTCCAGCAATGGCCTGGCCCTGAGGGTCGAGAATCTCGGCCTTGGGCATGACTTCGACGACGACACGCGCCACGTGCTCTCCTCGGTAGTTGAACGCGAGCCCAGAGCGGAGCACCGGGCACCCGGAAGTTTACCGGGCTCGCTGACTGCACTCCTCATCGGACGAGCGGGACGAGGCATGCATGCAGGCGCATACTCGAATGCATGAGACTGACTCACTTCGGCCACAGTTGTGTTCTCGTCGAGTTGAACGGATCGACCATTCTCATCGATCCCGGTAATTTCTCTCACGGATTCGAAGGCATCACCGGCCTGGATGCGATCCTTGTGACGCACCAACACGCCGATCACGTCGACCAGGAACGGCTACCCGCACTCATCGAGGCGAACCCCGGGGCAGCGCTGTTCTCGGACCCACAGACCGCGGCCCAGCTCGGCGGCAAGTGGCAGGGAGTGCATGCCGGCGATGAATTCGACGTCGGCAACGTGCATGTCACCGGAACCGGAGGGACACACGCTGTGATCCACCCCGACATCCCGGTGATCGACAACACGGCATTCCTGCTCGGAGACGCCGCCAACCCCGCTCAGCTGATGCACCCGGGCGACTCGCTATTCGTCCCCGAACAGAGGGTCGATGTGCTCGCCCTGCCCGCAGCGGCTCCGTGGATGAAGATGTCCGAGACCATCGACTACCTGCGCGCCGTCGCACCCCGAGTGGCGGTGCCCATTCATCAAGCCATCATCGCCGACGAGGCCACGGGAATCTTCTACGCCCGCTTCTCAGACATGGCAGCGGACGGGACCGACTTCCGCACCATGCCCGAGGAGTCGAGCATCGAGGTCGCCTGATCTCGGGCGGCCGCAACTCATGCCGCGCCGACCCCGGGGTTTCGCGGCTGCCACCGATACACCGTCGGCTGCGCACCGTGGTGGAGGGCGAGGTCGACGGCATCGAGCAGGGCCTGCCGAGGACCGGAGGAATCCAACTGCTTGGCGGTGATCGCGACGCGCACCACCCCACCGCGCCGGGCGGTCCGGCCCGCCGCGAGCACGAGCGCCCTACACCACCACGGTTCGGCACGCGATCCGCCACTGATCCTCAGCACGCGCGATCGCACAGTCATCCCGCGCGTGAGGTCGTGGATGGCTGTCGTGTCGGCCAGCAACCTGAACCCCACGGACGGTAGTGCCGAGACCGCGCCCGGCGAAGCCACCCAGCGCGGCGGAGCGAACAGCCGCGTGCGCAGACCGACCTGCTCCATCACGCGATCCGCCGCGAGCAGACGCAGCCGTGCCTCGTGCTCGGGCAGCACCGCGAACTCGGCCCGCCGACGCTTCGTTGCGGCCTGGTCGTACCCGTGCAAGAGAACGGCGTCACCGGCAGACCTGCGCTCACGAAGCCAATTCTGGGTCGCGAGGTCCTTCACCAGCCGATACTTGTCCTTCATGCGCGGGGCAACCAGCAGCGACAGCGGCACGCCGCGCGAGTCCAACTCCTCGGCCATCGACGCCGCGAACGAACAAGTCTCATTCCTGATACCTGACACCGACACGATCAGCTGCCCGGTCATGTTCCCAACTCTCACAGAACGACGTGAACGAGGACCCAACCCAGATGGTCGCCGCGGCAAATTCTGCTCGGCGGTCGGCCATCTATCGCGGCAAAACGGCCTCGATCGCGGCGATGACCTCCGGAGCATCGGGTTCGGTACGGGGACGGAACCGGTTGACGACCGTGCCGTCGGGAGCGACGAGGAACTTCTCGAAGTTCCACTGAATGTCTCCCGCCGCACCCTCGCTGTCCGTTGCCTTTGTCAGCTCGACGTACAGCGGATGCCGATTCTCGCCATTGACCTCGATCTTTTCGAGCAGCGGGAACGTGACCCCGTAACTGGTGGAGCAGAAGGTCGCGATCTCTTCCGGAGTGCCGGGTTCCTGCCCCATGAACTGGTTGCACGGCACTCCGACGACGGTCAATCCTCGGTCGGCGTAGTCGGTGGCCAGCTTCTCGAGGCCCTTGTACTGAGGTGTGAGTCCGCACTTCGATGCGACGTTCACCACGAGCACGGCACGGCCGCCATACTCGCCGAGCGAGGTCGGGGTTCCGCCGAGCGTGTTGATGCCTATTACCTGGAGTGGGGTCGTCATGAGAACCAACGTAGCCAACGAACCTCTGCGCGGAACCTCTGCACGCCCGGAGCGTCGAATCAATCGGGCGCGCAGAGGTTTACCCCGGTCGCGTTGTCACACCTTCGCGAGCACGCGCTGCTCGCTGCTGGCAGGTAGCTCGACCGCGTGCTGATCGACGACCTCACCGTGTCCGTCGTCGACCATCGTCGCCTCGTCGAACGGCAGCTTGCCGTCCAGGACGGTACGCACACGCGCGGTGTCTACAGTGTCGGTCCACGAGCCGACGAGAAGGGTGGCAACAGCGTTGCCGGAGAAGTTCGTGACTGCACGGGCCTCGGACATGAACCGGTCGATACCGACGATGAGGCCAACGCCGTCGAGTAGTTCGGGTCGGTGGCTCTGTAGCCCTCCCGCGAGCGTGGCAAGACCGGCACCCGTGACTCCGGCGGCACCCTTGGACGCGATGATCATGAACACCAACAACGAGAGCTGTTCTGTGAACTGCAGCGGCTGCCCCATCGCGTCCGCGATGAAGATCGACGCCATCGTCAGGTAGATCGCGGTGCCGTCGAGATTGAACGAGTAGCCGGTGGGAACGACAACCCCGACAGTGGTGCGCTCGACGCCGATGTGCTCCATCTTCGCGATCAGCCGGGGCAGGGCCGACTCGGACGAAGACGTGGCGAAGATCAGTAGGTATTCGCGGGCCAGGTACTTCACCAGTTTGAAGATCGAGACGCCCGCTACGGCGCGCAGGACCGCTCCGAGCACTCCGAAGACGAAGATCAGGCAAGTCAAGTAGAAACCGAGCATCAGGGTCGCGAGCTGGACCACGGCGGAAAGGCCGGTCTGTCCGACCACGTTGGCGATCGCACCGAAGGCACCGATCGGCGCCAGCCACAGGATCATCGACAGGATCTTGAACACGAGCTTCTGGGCATGGCCGACACCCCGCAGGATCGGTTCACCCTGCTTCCCCATTGCCTGCACACCGAAGCCGACGAGCAAGGCGACGAACAGTGTCTGAAGGACGCTCCCTGCCGTCAGCGAAGACAGCAGCGAGGTCGGGATGATCGACGAGATGAAATCGATGGTGCCACCGGCGCCGTGAGCCTTCTCGGCTAGTTGCGCGCCGGATCCGGCGGCATCGGCGCTGATGCTCAGCCCGGAACCGGGCTGAAGCAGGTTTCCCACCAGCAGCCCGATGCCGAGAGCAACGGTGGACATACCGATGAAGTACGTGAGCGCGAGCCCGCCGACCTTCCCGACCTTGGCTGCAGCCTTCACCGAGCCGACACCCAGCACGATCGTGCAGAAGATCACCGGGCTGATCATCATCTTGATCAGATCCACGAACATCGTGCCGAGCACGCCGACCGACTTGCCTGCCCCCGGCGCTAGCCAGCCGACGAGGATGCCGGCGATGACGGCAACAATGACCCCGATGTACAACCAGTGGGTTCTGTCGTGTCTCTTCGCAGTCCCCGTGGCACTTCTCATAGAGTCCTCCTCCAGTTCGAATGGCAAGCTGATCGGTGAGCCGGGTGGTGACCGCGATCACGTCTCGGGGAATCTTGCAGCCGATCGCTCGGCTCGAGAAGTTTGTGTTCATTTCGTTCAGGAGAACTGCAGTGCCCAACCATCCGGCTAGACGGCCCATTAGCGTGGCCGGGCAGCTCTTCCTCCTGCAACTTGTCGTATTGGTACTGGTCATCGGGGTGGGGACGGCACTTGCCGTCATAGACCAGCGCCACGAGAACGACGAATCCGCTGAGCGCGCGGTGACCGCCGTCGCCACGACGCTCGCGCTGTCGAACGGCACCGTCGAAGCCCTGCAGACCCCCGATCCGACTGCGGTCCTGCAGCCCGAGACAGAGCTGATCCGTCTCGCCACGGGCATCGATTTCATCGTGGTGATGACGCCTGAAGGCGTTCGATATACGCACACCAATCCCGAGATGATCGGCGGAATCTTCTCCGGAAACACCGAACGAGCCCTCGCCGGAGAGACATTCACCGAGACGTACGCCGGCTCGCTCGGGCCGTCCGTCCGAACGGTTGCGCCAGTCTTCGACGACGGGCGGATCGTCGGCCTCGTCTCCGCGGGAGTCACCCGCGAGAGGATCGGCCACCAGCTGACCGACAGCCTGCCGACCATCTTCTCCGTCGCCGCGATCGGGCTGGTGATATCAGCGTTCGGAGCCTTCGTTCTGAGCCGACGCCTGCGCCGTCAGACCCTGGGCATGGCACCCGACGAACTGCGCCGCATGTACGAGCACCACGACGCCGTCCTGCATTCGATCGGTGAGGGCCTGGTGGTACTCGGCCGCGACACCGGCGATTCCGCTGAAGCCGAAGTCGTAAACGACGAGGCTCGCAGGCTGCTCGACCTCCCCGAAGGCAGGGTACCGGTCTCCGCTCTCCCTGCTTCGCTGCGGCACCAGCAGGAAGGTGACTCTCGGGACGAAACACATCTGACCGCCGACCGTGTGCTTCTGGTCAGCCGGGAACCGGTAGAACGGAACGGACACCGCGTCGGTACCGTGCTGACATTGCGTGACCGCACCGAACTGCAAAGCATCATGGGTGAACTCGATTCGGTACGCGGATTCGCCGAATCGCTCCGGTCGCAAGCTCACGAATCCGCCAACCGACTACACACGATCATCACGATGGTCGAACTGGGCCGCTACGAGGACGCCATCGCGTTCGCGACCGAGGATCTGCGGTTGTCGCAGGTTCTGATCGACCGTCTGATGACTGCGGTGCACGAACCCGCGCTCGCCGCACTCCTGCTCGGCAAAGTGGGCGTAGCCGCCGAACGCGGCGTCGATCTGACCGTCACGGACGACACCGCCCTCGGGCCGGTGACCCGGCTCAGCGCCCGTGAACTCGTCACGCTGGTAGGAAATCTCGTCGACAACGCGATCGACGCTGCCGGCAGTACGAACTCTCCCGGATCTGACGCCTGGGTGGAAGTGAGTGTTCGAGAGGAGAACTCGATGCTGGTCGTGCAGGTAGCGGACAGCGGCCCCGGAATTCCCGTCGGCGAACTCGACAAGTATGCCGTGCGGGGCTATTCCACCAAGTCCGGTCCACGCGGGCTGGGACTGGCACTCGTTGCCCAGGTGGTGGCCCGGCACAACGGAACCCTCCGCACCGAACCGTCGCTCGGATCGATGGTCGTGGTCGAGATTCCCGTCGAGGGAGCGACATTGTGATCCGGGTGATGATCGTCGAAGACGAACCACTGATCGCCCAAGCACATCGCGCCTATATCGAACGAGTACCGGGGTTTTCGGTGCATTCGGTCGTCCACGACGCAAGAGCGGCCATTCGCACGGTCGCGGCCGCGAGTGTCGGCGACGATCCCATCGACCTCGTCCTCCTCGACATCGGATTGCCGGACGCCAGTGGACTCGACGTCGCAGCCACACTGAGCGGAATGCGGCCCAGCCCCGACGTCATCGCCGTAACCTCGGCCCGTGACCTCGAGATCGTCCGGACCGCTGTGGCGCGGGGAGTCGCGCTGTATCTGCTGAAACCGTTCACATTCACGGCGTTTCGCGACAAGCTCGAACGCTACCGAGAATTTCGCAACGCGCTGCCTACTGGTGGCAACGCGCTGAGCCAACACGATATCGACCGAGCGATTTCCGCCCTCCGCACTTCCGACGAACGCGCGGTGTCGCCCAAAGGTGTAGCACCACAGACTCTCGACCACGTGTCGGCATGCATCCGGGATGCGGACGGACCAATGACCGCGGCCGAGACAGCCGCTGCGATCGGGGTTTCTCGGGTCACCGCCTGGCGATATCTGGAACGTCTCGCCGACGCCGGCGTCCTCGTCCGGCACACCGAGTATGGCCGCGCGGGCAGGCCGCAGATCCGATACACGATGCGCTGACGTCCGCACGCCGGCTAGCGATAGTACGGAATTTCCCCGTCGTAGAGAATCATACGCAGGGGTTGTGATCGGTGTCACATCGGTGTTCGATTGAAAGGGAGTCACCGATGGCTCGAATTCACACCGACAAGGATCTTCGCAATGTCTGCAATGTCCAGGAAAATAGCCACCTCATTCGCCGCAATCGCAATGGCCCTGTCGTTCAGCACTCTTGCCACCCCCACGGCCTCGGCCGCGGAGGCCACCCCGGCCGTGGGCTCACTTGCGATCTGTCTCGGGGTGCCTTTGGGATCGCTCTTCGTCGGCTTCTGCATCTGAAACCGTTGAGACGTCAAGCTATCTCGAGCGGAAGCCGCACGGTGCTGTAGCGCCCATCCAAGCCGATGTCAAACCTTCGGCGCGGGAGCGCTCGACACCGCGTCAGGTGATCCTGTCCAGCACCCAGGCGAACTCGAACGCTACTTCCTTCCATTTCTCGTAGCGTCCGCTGACACCGCCGTGCCCGGCACTCATTTCGGTCTTGAGGAGCAGCGGTGCGTCACCAATCTTGGTGGCGCGCAACTTGGCGACCCACTTTGCCGGCTCCACATAGAGCACCCTGGTGTCGTTGAGGCTGGTGATCGCGAGTATTGCGGGATACCTCTTGGCCTCGACGTTCTCGTAGGGGCTGTACGAGCGCATGTACTCGTATACCTCGGGGTGCTCCAAGGGATTTCCCCACTCGTCCCACTCGATGACAGTCAGCGGCAGAGACGGGTCCAGAATCGAGGTGAGCGGGTCGACGAACGGCACGTTGGCGAGGATCCCTGCGAACAGTTCGGGAGCCAGATTCGCCACCGCACCCACCAGCAGGCCACCGGCACTGCCACCGTCGGCAATCATCTGCCGCGCCGTGGTGTGGCCGGTATCAATCAAATGTCTTGCACACGAAACGAAGTCGGTGAAAGTGTTCTTCTTCGTGAGCGTCTTGCCGTTCTCGTACCAGTGCCTGCCCATCTCGCCGCCGCCACGCACGTGAGCGACAACGAACACCACGCCGCGGTCCAGCAGTGACAGTCGCGCGACAGAGAAGGCGGGGTCCATGCTGGCCTCATAGGAGCCGTACCCGTAGAGGAGCACCGGAGCGGGCGTGTCGGTACCTGTCGACTTCCTCCGAACGATCGACAGCGGGATTCTGGTCCCATCTTCTGCAACTGCCCAATCGCGTTGCTGCTCATAATTGTTCGCATCGAAGTCACCGAGGACCGGCTGGGACTTTCGCAGCGCGAGTTCACCCGTCGCGGGCACGTAGTCGTACACCTGGCCCGGGGTGATGAATGACGTGAACCCCATCCGCAGTGTGGGCTGTCGCCATTCGGGATTGGCACCGATCCCGACGCTGAACAGTTCCTCGTCGAATTCGATCTCCCTCAGTTCGCCGTAGCCGTCTGCGGTGAGCGGCCAGATGGCGAGTCGGGTCAATGCTTCACGTCGGTAACTGAGCACGAGGTGATCGGAGAAGGCATCGACCTCTTCCAACCGGACATCAGACCTGTGTGCGATGAGCGTCGTCTGCGATGTCGGGTCGGAGACCGGTGCCTCGGTCAGTACAAAGTTCTCCGCCTTCTCTCCCTCGATCGAGCCGTTGTGCAGGATCAGGAAGCGATCTTCCTCCGCGACCACCGCGTGCTCGACCACGTATTCGACGCCCTGGCGGCGGGGCAACAACACACGGAATTCGCCCTCGGGGTTGGCTGATTCGAGCACCCAGCCTTCAGTGGTGATCTTCGAACCCACCCAGATCATGAGGTACTTCTCGCTTCGAGTGGACCCCACCGAAACCCAGAACCGCTCGTCCGGTTCGTGGAACACGGAGACGTCGTGACTCCGGTCAGTGCCGAGCGCATGCCGCCACACGGTGTCCGGACGCCATGACTCGTCGACGGTCAGATAGAAGACGTGATTGTGGTCGATGGCCCAGGTGACCCCGGGAGCGGTACCGGTGATCTCGTCGGCCAGGAGTTCACCGGTTTCGAGGTTCTTGAAGCGCAGTGTGTAGCGCTCGTCGCCGACCACGTCCACGGAGTATGCGAGCAGCGTGCCGTCATGGCTGATCGCGAAGGCGCCGAGGGAGAAGAAGTCGTGGCCCTTCGCCTCTTCGTTGCCGTCGAGCAGGACCTGCTCACCCGGGAGGTCGACACCCGGAGTCAACTCAGGTGGAGTCCAGTCGTCAGAATTGGCGATCGGAGCCCTGCACTGCACTCCGTACTGCTTGCCCTCGATCGTGCGGGCGAAGTACCACCAGTCGCCCCTCCGAGTGGGCACCGACATGTCGGTTTCCAGCGTCCGCGACTTGATCTCCTGGAAGATCTGATCCCGCATCGCTTCCAGGTGGGCGGTCTCCTGCTCGGTGTACGCGTTCTCCGCCTCGAGATAGGCGATTACTTCGGGATTATCCTTGTCCCGCAACCATTCGTACTCGTCGATGAAGGTGTGCCCGTGATGGACGCGTTCAATGGGAACAGTCTTTGCGACGGGAGGGGCTAGCTTCGATCCGTGGGCCGTCATGCCTCAGCCCACCCACTCGTCGAACGACATTCCCGAAATCCGCTCGTAAGCCTCGATGTAGCGGGCACGTGTCGCCTCCACGATCTCGGTAGGCAGGGGCGGCGGGGGACTGTCCGAGGCGCGGTCCCAGCCGGATTCCGGGCTGGTGAGCCAGTTGCGCACGAACTGCTTGTCGAAGCTCGGCTGAACCCTGCCGGCCTCGTACCCTTCGGCCGGCCAGTACCGAGAAGAGTCGGGGGTGAGTACCTCGTCGGCCAGCACCAGATTGCCCTCCTGGTCCAGGCCGAACTCGAGCTTGGTGTCGGCGAGAATGATGCCTCGGTCGGCGGCGAAGTTCGAGGCACGGCCATAGACGTCGAGAGTGTCGTCACGCAGCTTGACGGCCAGATCTTGCCCCACCTTGTCGACAACTGCGGCGAAGGTGATGTTCTCGTCGTGGGCACCGACATCTGCCTTGCTGGCAGGGGTGAAGATCGGATCCGGGAGCTGGCTGGCCTCGACCAGACCTTCGGGCAATTCGACGCCACACACCGCGCCGGATTCCAGGTAGTCGATCAACCCGGACCCGGTGAGGTATCCGCGGGCGACACACTCGATCGGAATCATGTCCAGTTTCCGGACGACCAATGCGCGGCCGAGAACGGACTCGGGGATCCGACTGTCGTCGGGCTCCCCGGCCAGATGGTTGTTGCCGCCGAGGATGCCGAAGAAGAGGACGCTCATCGCGGTGAGCACCCGACCCTTGTCCGGGATAGGCGTACTGAGGACGTGGTCGTATGCGGAGATTCGATCGCTCGCAACCAACAGGAGGTGCTCGTCGTCGATCGTGTAGAGGTCGCGGACCTTTCCACCTGTCAGATGCGGGTATGAATCGAGTGAGGGGCGCACGGTACACCAGCCTATAGCCCGAACCGGCTGTGCCGGGACGGGCACCGATCTGCGCAGGAATACCGCAGACGCAAATTTAGTTAGCCTTGGAATCGAGTTCTGTGAGGTACGCGATGTGACGGGAGCGCCATGCGAACTGTTACAGCCAAGGCTGACGTGGGGTTCCGTTCTGAACGCGGCCTGATCCTCGCTTCACTGATGCTCGCGATGGCGCTGGTTGCGCTCGATACAACGATCATCTCGACCTCGGTGTACATCATCGCGGGAGACCTCGGTGGATTCGCGCAGTTCCCATGGCTGTTCTCGATCTATCTGCTGACGCAGGCCATATCGGTGCCGGTCTACGGCAAATTGGCAGACATCTTCGGCCGGAAACCGATGATGCTGATCGGCATCGCTCTATTCAGCGTGGGTTCCATGCTGTGCGGGCTTGCGTGGAGCATGCCCGCCTTGATCGCGTTCCGAGCACTGCAGGGCCTGGGCGGTGGGGCCCTGCAACCGATGAGCCTCACCATCGCGGGGGACATCTACACAACCACCGAGCGCCCGAAGGCCCAGGCCTATCTGTCGAGCGTCTGGGGGATTGCGTCGGTGATCGGTCCCACCGTTGGCGGACTGTTCTCCGAGTACCTGTCGTGGCGGTGGATCTTCTTCGTCAATATTCCGATTTGCCTGCTCGCGGCCGCGATGTTGATCCGCAACTTCCACGAGAAGCGGGAACGGGTGGACAGGTCGATCGATTACGCCGGTGCGGGCATCCTGGCCGCAGGCACCACGCTGCTCATCCTGGGGCTGCTCTCGGGCGGACACGAATGGGCGTGGGGTTCGCCGATCAGCCTCGGGATCTTCACCGCGGGCGGCGGACTCCTGATCGTCTTCGCGCTGGTGGAACGCCGGGCTCGTGAGCCGGTACTACCGCTGTGGGTGCTCACCAGGCGCGTCCTCGCAGCAAGCACGCTCGTCTCGCTTCTCCTCGGCGCAATCGTCCTGGGCCTGACCACTTACATCCCCACCTTCGCTCAAGGAGTGTTCGGGACAAGTGCGGTGGTCGCCGGATTCGCACTCGCCACACTGACGATCGGCTGGCCCCTTGTCTCCGGGCAGGCCGGACGCGTGTACCTGCGATACGGCTTCCGCTTGACTGCCA
Organism: Rhodococcus sp. WMMA185; assembly: GCF_001767395.1. Taxonomy (NCBI): domain Bacteria; kingdom Bacillati; phylum Actinomycetota; class Actinomycetes; order Mycobacteriales; family Nocardiaceae; genus Rhodococcus; species Rhodococcus sp. WMMA185. Next base: position 3,203,076 of record NZ_CP017014.1, read on the forward strand.
CTGCGGGAAGCCTGATCGTCGTGATCGGCGCAGGGCTCACCGCGACCCTGTCCCTTCACTCAGCCGTGTGGCAGGCCGCGATCTTCTGCTTCGTCATCGGCTGTGGGATCGGTCTCGTGGCCAGCCCCACCCTCATCGCCGCGCAGTCGAGCGTCGGGTGGTCGGAACGAGGTGTCGTGACCTCCACCAATATGTTCGGGCGGTCCATCGGCAGCGCTTTGGGGGTGGCGCTGTTCGGTGCGCTTGTCAACACCAGGCTCGGCGGCGCCGACAACCCCGCTCCCACCGCACTGGCAGAGGCCCTGCATTTGGTGTTCCTGGCCCTTGTCGTCGCCGCGGTCATGCTCGTTCTCGCCTCTGCGGCCATGCCGAAGTTCGCCCCGAACCCCGACTCGGCGCCGCGCGCGCCGGTGTCGAGAGGTCCGGTGTCGAGAGGTCCGCGCTGACAGGATTCGCATTCACTTGGAGTGACATTGGAGGACAACTGTGCCGAACAACCGGGTCGACGTGCTCGTGGCCTCATACCTCGAGCCGGCTCTGGTCGAGAAAATTGCCCGCTGCGACTCGCGGGTGCGGGTGACTTATGCGCCCGAATTGCTTCCCCGCCCTCGATGGCGCAGCGATCACGTCGGAGTGCCGCGCGAACTGACTGTAGCCGAGCACGACCGATGGACATCGATGCTGCAAACCGCCGAAGTGATGTTCGACTTCGACTGGCGCCACCCTGACCGGACGCTCGAACAGTCGCCGAAGCTGGAATGGGTTCAAGCGACATCCGCTGGCGTAGGAGAGACGATCGAACGCTTCGGATTGTCATATGCGCCGCTGACCGTGACAACAGCCTCTGGAGTCCACGCCGATCCACTCGCGGAATTCGCTCTTGCCGGCATCCTGCACTTCACACGGGGATTACCCCACTTGATCAACGATCGGCAGAACCGAACCTGGCGCAAGCAGAGCGCTCCGGAACTCGCGGGAAGCCATGCAGTTATTCTCGGCCCCGGGAAGATCGGCACTCGCACAGCGGAACTGCTCCGTCACTTCTCGGTCACATCTACCGGAGTCGCACGCAACCCACGCACCGACAGCGCTCCCTTCGACATCATGACGACCATAGATCAGTTCCCAGAACATCTACCCCATGCCGATATCCTCGTCGTCTCCTGCGCGCTCACCGGGTCGACTCGCGGGCTGATCGGGCGCCGGCAACTCGACGCCCTGCCTCACGGAGCAGTGGTCGTGAATCTCGGCCGAGGGCCGATCATCGACGAGGATGCTCTCGCGGACGGACTGTCGTCCGGGCGGCTCGGCGGTGCGGTCCTCGACGTCACCTCCACCGAACCGCTCGACGACGATTCGCCGCTGTGGACTGCCCAAAACGTCATCCTGAGCCCGCACAGTGCCGCGAACGTACCGTCGGAGAACGCGAAGATCGTCGATCTGTTCATCGCGAATCTCGAGCGGCACCTGTCCGGCGACAGGCTGATCAACGAGTTCGACTTCGACGCCGGGTATTGAACAGACCTACCGCGACAGCCTGCCCAGCAAGGCAGACGCGACCGCGATACCGAGCACCGCGGCCACCATGAGCACGCCGAAGTCCAGCCAGTAGTTGGTGGGCTGACCGATCAGGAGACCCCGCAGGGCATTCACTTCATAGGTCATCGGGTTCAGGTGGCTGACCACCTGCAGCCAGCCGGGCATGACGTCCACCGGGTACAGCGCGTTCGACGCGAAGAACAACGGCATGGTGATGGCCTGCCCGACTCCCAGCAGCCGGTCGCGCTTGAGCACCACCCCTGCGATGGCAACCGACAGGCAGGCGAAGAACGCGGCACCCAGAACAACGGCGACGACGACCGCCAGCAGACGTAGCGGATCCCATGTCATACCGACCCCGAGCAGAGCTGCCACGATCACGACGACAACGGCCTGCGACACCGCACGGATGCCTGCCGCGAAGGCTTTGCCCGTCACCAGCGCGGCTCGGGGGGTGGGGGTCACGAGAAGCTTGGTCAGCACCCCTGTGTCCCGCTCCCAGATGATCTGGATGCCGTAGAAGATGGCGATGAAAAGGCCTGACTGGGCGATGATTCCCGGCGCGAGGTAGTCGAGATACGGCACGTCGCCGGTTGGAATGGCACGGATGCGGCTGAAGGTTTCACCGAAGATGACGAGCCAGAGGATCGGCTGAATCGTTCGGGTCGTCAGCTCCGATCGGTCATGGCGAAGCCTCTGCAGCTCGACCAGGCAGAACGTGGCGATACGTGAGAGCATGCGCGCACTTCGGGTCGATGCGTCAACCCAGACGGTGCGCGACGTTGCGGGCGATACGGACATTGCGGAGCCCTCCCTTCTCGTCTTCGGTGAGGCTGTCGCCGGTGAAGTGGCGGAAGACGTCTTCGAGCGTCGAATCCGCTCCGAGTTCGGCTACGAGTCCGGCCGGCGAACCCAGGGCCCGCAACTCTCCTCGGTGCATCAGCGCAACGCGATCACACAGCGCCTCGGCTTCTTCCATGTAGTGAGTGGTGAGCAACACCGTTGCCCGGTACTGGTCCTGCATGTCGGTGACCCGGGCCCACACCGAGTCCCGCGCTACCGGGTCGAGCCCGACCGTCGGTTCGTCGAGAACCAGCAGTGACGGCCGATTGACCAACGCCTGCGCGAGCTCGAGTCGCCGGACCATGCCGCCCGAGAAACTGGACGCGAGCCGGTCGGCGACGTCGCCGAGGTCGACCATCTCGAGCACCTCGTTCACCCGGCTTCGCCGCTCCGATCGAGGCACGTCGTACAGGCGCGCGAACCACGAGACATTCTCGCGGGCAGTCAGGGCTCCTTCGATCGACAACTGTTGCGGCACATACCCGAGTAGCCGGCGTACCGCCATAGACTGTGTACGCAAGTCTTTCCCGAAGACGCGCACCTGACCATCCTGCAACGGAAGCAGAGTAGCCAGCAGCCTGATTGTCGTCGTCTTTCCCGCCCCGTTGGGACCGAGGAGCCCGAAGCACTCCCCCGCTTCTATCTCGAGGCTCAGATTCTTCACCGCCGTGAAGTCGCCGAAGCGGTAGGTCACGTTCGACAACGACAGTGCGTCCTGAGGTGAACCCGAGTGCATCAACTGGAGTGACCGATTGTCCTGGCTCTGGAACCTCATATTCCGACCTCCTGTGACATTGATTGCCCGGCGTCGTCCTGTCCGGATACAGCGCGTGGCAATGACGAGCAATCGCGGGAATGGCAGATTCGATGGCGGCCCGGTCCTCGGGACTCAAATTGGCGGAGGCTGCTTCGACCTCGCCATTTCGGCGGTCACGCCAGTGTCCTAACTCGCGAACGCGCCGCAGCGGTCAACGCGAGTCTTGCGATCGGACGGTCGTACTCGTCCTGCACACAGGCAGAGACTTTCGACCACGCGAAGGTGCCGCCAGGCGAGCAACTCTTCGCCGCAATCGGACTGCTGCGGCGGCATGCCCGGCGAAGTGTGGGCCAACGATGGCACGAAACCCCGTTGACTGAATCTCACATGGAGTTGGCGCGGCTGCTCCGGCGTCGGCCGGGGATCTCGGTCGCCGATGCGGCAGCAGGTTTGGGTCTCGCGGCGAACACTGTCTCGACGCTTGCGCGCCAGATCGTCGACGCGGGACTCGTCGAACGCGTCATACCTCAATATAACTCTGTTTCAGACGAAATTCCCCCCGAAGCCCGACCCGGTGTCGAGCACGTCGGTTTCAGAGAGTTCAGACGCACAGGATTCGAGTTCGATTGCGAGGGGCCCGAGTTCACGCGGCGGAAGAATCGCCCGGTTAATCGCTGATCAACGAGATCGCCTTCGTCTCAGGGAAGTGAACCGCCGCTCGCGAATATTACCGTGACAACCTGCCCAGCAGCGCCGACGCAACCGCGATACCGAGCACGGCCGCCCCGATCAGCACGCCGAAGTCGAGCCAATAGTTGGTGGGCTGACCGATCAGGAGACCCCGCAGTGCATTCACCTCGTAGCTCAATGGGTTCAAGTGGCTGACCACCTGCAGCCAGCCGGGCATGACGTCCACCGGGTACAGCGCATTCGACGCGAAGAACAACGGCATGGTGATGGCCTGCCCGATTCCCATCAGCCGGTCGCGCTTGAGCACCAAACCCGCGATGGCAACCGACAGGCAGGCGAAGAACGCGGCGCCCAGGACCACGACGACGACCACCGCCAGCAGACGCAACGGATTCCATGTCATACCGACCCCGAGCAGAGCTGCCACGATCACGACGACAACGGCCTGCGACACCGCACGGATGCCTGCCGCAAAGGCTTTGCCCGTCACCAGCGCAGCTCGGGGGGTGGGGGTCACGAGAAGCTTGGTCAGCACCCCCGCATCCCGTTCCCAAATGATCTGGATGCCGTAGAAGATGGCGATGAAAAGAGCTGACTGAGCGATGATTCCCGGCGCGAGGTAGTCGAGATAGGGCACGTCGCCGGTTGGAATGGCATGGATGCGGGTGAAGGTTTCACCGAAGATGACGAGCCAGAGGATCGGCTGAACCGCTCGGGTCATCAGCTCCGATCGGTCATGGCGAAGCCTCTGCAACTCGACCAGACAGAACGTGGCGATACGTGAGAGCATGCGCGCACTTCGGGTCGATACGTCAACCCAGACGGTGCGCGACGTTGCGGGAGCTACGGACACTGCGCAACCCTCCCCTCTCTGATTCGATGAGGCTGTCACCGGTGAAGTGACGGAAGACGTCCTCGAGCGTCGCATCCGGCCCTTGCTCGGCCACGAGTCCGGCCGGCGAACCCAGGGCCCGCAACTCGCCCCGATGCATCAGCCCAACCCGATCACACAGCGCCTCGGCTTCTTCCATGTAGTGAGTAGTGAGCAGCACCGTCATTCCGTACTGCTTTTGCATCTCGGTGACCCGGGCCCACACCGAGTCCCGCGCTACCGGGTCGAGCCCGACCGTCGGTTCATCGAGAACCAGCAATGACGGCCGGTTGACCAACGCCTGCGCGAGTTCCAGACGCCGGATCATCCCACCCGAAAAGCTGGCCGCAAGTCGGTCGGCGACGTCGCCAAGGTCCACCATCTCCAGCACCTCGTTCACCCGGCTTCGCCGCTCGGATCGAGGTACGTCGTACAGGCGCGCGAACCAGGAGACATTCTCGCGGGCGGTCAGGGCTCCTTCGATCGACAACTGTTGCGGCACATACCCGAGTAGCCGGCGCACCGCCATGGACTGCGTGCGCACGTCGTACCCGAAGATGCTCACGTCCCCGTCCTGCAACGGAAGCAGAGTAGCCAGCAGCCTGATTGTCGTCGTCTTTCCCGCCCCGTTGGGACCGAGGAGCCCGAAGCACTCCCCCGCTTCTATCTCGAGGCTCAGATTCTTCACCGCCGTGAAGTCGCCGAAGCGGTAGGTCACGTTCGACAGTGTCAGCGCACCGCTCGTCGAAACCGTGCGCGTGGGCTCACGGGAGGCGTTGCCACGCCAGGGAAATGAGGCGTTCCCACGCCGGGGAAATATCATGTGCCAACCTCCTATGGCAGTGGTTGCGCGGCGTCGTGCCGCTCGGGGTGAAGTGCGCGGGCGAGACGGGTGATCGCGGGAACGGCGGATTCGATAGCGGCCCGGTCCTGCGGACTCAAACTTGCGAAAGCCGCTTCGACCTCAACATTGCGCCGGTCGCGCCAGTGCTCGACCTGCGAGCGCGCAGAAGTGGTCAGCGCCAGTCTCGCGACGCGACGGTCATTGGCGTCCGGCTCTCGTTCGACCAACCCGGCTTCGATGAGCTGGCGCACCAGCGTCGAAACGGTGTTCGCCGCGAGGCCTAGAGCCGACGCCGCCTCGGCGACCGAAGTTCCGGGGTGCCTGCGCAGCAACCGCACCAACTCTGTTTGAGAACCGGTCAACGGAGTTTCCGGCCATGGTCGTCCCACCCTTCGCCGGGTGTGCCGACGGAGTAACCCGATTGCGTTGAACAGTTGCTCTGCCGGCGGCATCGCCGAGTGGTCGACAGCCTCATTCTGTGCCATACCTCAATATAGCTCTGCTTCAGAGGTAAATCGATGGCGACTACGCTCGAGAAGGTAATCTCGCTAGTCGATCGCGCCGAAGGGAACAGTCAATGTGCCTGGTTCTATTCGCCTGGCATACCCGGCCCGATCTGCCCCTGGTGATCGCAGCAAACCGTGACGAGTTCTATGCACGGCCTGCCGAGCCGCTCCAGCGCTGGGACGAAGGCTTCGTCGCCGGACGCGATCTCCTCGCCGGGGGAACCTGGATGGGCGTCACGGACGACCTCCGATTCGCGGCCGTCACCAACGTTCGCAACGGCGTGCCCACCGCTGGAGCCCGGTCCCGCGGCACACTGCCCGTGGAGTATCTCCGCGCCCCGACATCGCCGGCCGACTATGCCGCTCGGGTGACTGCGGTCGGATCCGAATACGGCAGCTTCAACCTTCTCGTCGGCGACCCCGACGAACTGTGGTGGACCACCAATCGGCCGAACGGTCACCGGCAGCGCGTCGAACCCGGAATCCACGGATTGTCCAATGCCCAACTCGACACCCCGTGGCCGAAGGTGACCGGTGGTACTCGTGCGTTCGCCACGGCACTCGCCGCCGACGACGGTAGCGCCGACCCCGACCTCGAGGCGTACTTCGACGTGCTCACCGATGCCGATCCTGCGCCGTGGGACGACCTACCCGACACAGGTGTCGGCCCGGAACTCGAACTCGCACTATCGTCCCGGTTCATCCGCTACGAGGGCTACGGGACACGCGCCTGCACGCTGTTGCGGGTCCGGCCGGACGGCACGTACGACATCACCGAGCGCCGCTTCGACGAGAACGGCATGACCGGCGAGACCCGACTCCCGTTCGAGTAGGTCATGTGAGGGACGAACGGATCACTCCCGCCGTCTGATCGAGTGCAATGCGACTCGGCGAACTCGGCGCTCCGCGTAGCCCGAATCCGTCGCCGGTCGCACGAGGTACGACGTGAAGATGGACGTGAAACACCTCCTGGCCGGCGGCAACTCCGTCGGCGAGGAAGAGATTGACTCCCTCGGCCCGCATCGACCCGCTCCTCAACGTTGTCGCGATCCGCTGACCCGCAGAGAACACCGCCGCACCGTCGGCGGGATCGAGATCGGCGAGCCCACTCGCATGCCGCCTCGGGATGACCAGCAAATGCCCGGGCGTCCACGGCCGGATATCCATGAACGCCATCACCTGCTCGTCCTGGTACACGACGCTCGACTCGGCCCGGCCCGCGATGATGGCACAGAACACGCAATGGCTCATGCTCGACGATGGTATGCGGCGATACCCGAGACGACGATTGACGAGGTACCGCGCGTGTGTCGCCAGTGGCTAGCCGCTGGTCAGCCCAGAGTCGCCTTCGCGAAGGCCAGCACCTGCGGCCAGGACAATTCCCAGGCCGCCTTGTTCACCGCGTTGTCGCGCCGGTTGGGGGCGCTGAACCCGTGCTCGGCGCCGGGATACGCATGCAGGATTGTCGCCCCGCTCTCGCGCGACTGCAGCGCCGCCTGCAACGCTTCGAACGTTTCGGTCGTCAGGATGTTGTCCGCACCGGCGTGCAGCACCATGGCCGGTGCCGCAATCGTCGCAGCGAGGGCGACGGAATCGAGCGTGTGATTCGTAGCCGAGTCCCAGATCGACGGGTGGTAGGCAACGACATTCGCCAGCCCGGCGTCACGTGCACCGAGCAGCAGCGCGAACCGGCCACCCAGGCACCAGCCGATCACGCCTACCCGACGGGCACCGAGGTCGGTACGCGCATAGTCGAGCAACGCACCCATCTCGGACAGACACGTTTCGTCGTCGAGCTGTCCCATGAGCTCGAAGAGTCGCTCCTGCGGGGTGTCGTCGAAGCTCGGTCCATGCCACGGATCCCACACCAGGGCGGTAATCCCTGCTGCCGCAACGTCTGCGGCGAAAGTGCGCACCTGTGCGTCGATCCCGGTGATCATCGGCAGCAGTAGCATGACGCTGTCGCTGCCACCCTCCGGCTGCGCCAGGTGCGCGGCAAGGTCACCGACCGCGACCATTTGGGTCTCGATTTCGGAATTTGTTGTCACAGAATCGCTCCGGGGACGTACCGGGCGGCATCGGGATTGGCATCGACGAGCTTGCGCACCTCGGCGACCACCGAATCGACCTGCGCACCCGCGGCGCCGACGAACGCGCTCTTGTCCGCGAGTGCCTCGTCGAGTGCGGCCCGGTCCAGCCCCAGACGCTCGTCGGCGGCGAGCCGGTCGAGCAGATCGGGCTCCCGGCCCTCCTCCCGCATGCCGAGCGCGACGGCGACGGCGTGCTCCTTGATGACCTCGTGCGCGGTCTCACGGCCCACCCCGGCACGAACGGCCGCCATGAGGACCTTGGTGGTGGCGAGGAACGGCAGGTAGCGGGCCAGCTCGTTCTCGATGACGGCCGGGTAGGCGCCGAACTCGGCGAGGACGGTCAGGAACGTCTCCATCTGGCCGTCGATCGCGAAGAACGCGTCGGGCAGCGCGACACGGCGAACGACCGAGCAGAACACGTCGCCTTCGTTCCACTGCGCGCCGGCCAGCTCAGCGGCCATCGAGGCGTAGCCGCGCAGCACCACCTGAAGGCCGTTGACTCGCTCGCACGAGCGCGTGTTCATCTTGTGCGGCATCGCCGACGAGCCCACCTGACCAGGCTGGAAGCCCTCGGTGACCAGCTCGTGGCCGGCCATCAGGCGGATGGTGTGGGCCAGCGAGGACGGCGCGGCACCGACCTGGACCAGCGCGGAGAGCACATCGTGATCGAGCGAGCGCGGGTACACCTGGCCGACGCTGGTGAACACGTGCGCGAAGCCGAGATGCTCGGCGACCTTGGCCTCGAGCTGCTCGAGCTTCGCGGCATCACCGCCCAGGAGGTCCAGCATGTCCTGGGCAGTACCCATCGGCCCCTTGATGCCGCGCAACGGGTAGCGGTCGATGAGCTCACGCAGACGGGTGAGCGCGACCAGCAGTTCGTCGGCGGCCGACGCGAAACGCTTGCCGAGGGTGGTGGCCTGCGCGGCGACGTTGTGCGAGCGTCCGGCCATCACGATGCCGGTGTACTCGGCGGCCCGCTCGCCCAGACGGGCAGCGACAGCGACGCCGTGGTCGTACACGTGCTCGAGCGACCGCAGCACCTGCAGCTGCTCGACGTTCTCGGTGAGGTCGCGGCTGGTCATGCCCTTGTGGACGTGCTCGTGTCCGGCGAGCGCGTTGAATTCCTCGATGCGCGCCTTCACGTCATGGCGCGTGACGCGCTCACGGGCGGCGATGGATTCGAGGTCCACCGTCTCGAGCACCCGCTCATAGTCGGCGAGCGCCTGGGCAGGCACATCGATCCCGAGTTCGGCCTGGGCACGCAGCACGGCAAGCCACAACTGACGTTCGAGGACGATCTTGTGCTCGGGAGACCACAACGAGGTGAGTTCCGGACTGGCATAGCGATTGGCAAGAACATTCGGGATGCGGCTCACGAGTCCCCAGCTTACGGCGGGCCTACGGCTGAGCGCGGCCCGGCTGCTGCACCGCGGGCGCCACCACATCGACGACGTCGAGCAACATCGAGCGGGTCAGCGCGCGCACGTCGGAATCGTGCTCGCCAAGAGCCGTCAACAGTGCTCCGTCGACTGCCGCAACGAGACGCCGCATCTGCTCCTGCCGAGCGACCCGTTCGGAGCGGCGCAGCGCTTCGGTCAGCAGGTCATGGAGTTGCATGCCCAGTCGCGACTGAACCCCACGCAGTTCGGGCCGGCGTGCAGACGCGGTGAAGCGCTCGTACCGCGAGATCAGTCGTTCGCGGCAGTCCATGCTGATCAGAGCAGGTCCGACGAGAAGATCGAGGAGCAGGTCAACGGTGGACTCGAGCCCGCGGTGACGGTGCGTGACGTCCTCGACGCGCGAGCGCATGACGGCAAGGTCGCGGTTGCCGTTGTATTCGACAGCCTTCGCGATGAGGTCGTCGAGGGACTCGAAGTAGTAGGTGGTCGAGGCCAGCGGCAGATCGGCCCTCGAAGCCACCGAGCGGTGCCGAACCGCGTCGAATCCACCCTCGAGCAACAGGTCGGCAGCGGCTTTGACGAGCGCCTGACGGCGCCGCTCGCCCTTCGGTGTTACCGCTGTAGACACAGCTCTATCTTCCCAGGCGGGGGCATCGCACCACGGCGGATTCGACCAAGACCGAAAAGCCCGTGGTCCCGGCCGAAGCTCGAATCAAGCTTCTCGGGTCAGCCCGTTCGGCACGACCCGCGGCCGACGTAGAACCGAGCGAGAACCAGCCAGACGATGGGTAGGAAGACCAGCGGTGGGACACGGACGGTGACCACCCACAGAACGGCGGCAAGCACAGCCAGCAAGAACACCAGCATCCGCAGTGGTGCCGGATCCCGACTCGAACGTCGCTGCACATTCGGGGATTCTTCGCCGAAGTGCGGCTTGCTCGGCAGATCCGCGAACAAGACAGAGAGGTCAGCGACGGTCTTGGCGAGGTACGCCTGGCGAACCCGGGTGTCGAACTCGTCGGTGTCGAGGCGTCCGGCGGCGAAATGCTCGGTGAGAGCGGTCGCAGCTCGTTCCCGCTCCACGGTCCCGATTCGTATTCCGCCGGGAACTGGTGGCTGTGGATGTCTGATGTCGCTCATATCGCCGCCTCGATCCCGGGTTGTAATACTGTAATCATACTCACAGTGGGGTGATTCTGTGCCTGGTCAACCCGACATTCTGCAACGCCCGCCCGACCCTCGAATCACATTCACCTCCATCGAACAGCGTCGCAGATGCCGCCGCAAGTGCGGGTGCCGCCGAACTTATCGCTACAGCCAGCGACCAAGCCGGACCAACGCCTCACGGATCTCCGCGGTGGCACCGGCGAAAGACATCCGGACCGTCCGATCGCCCCGGACCGTGTCGAAGTCGATGCCCGGCGCCAACGCCACTCCGGTCTCCTGTAGGAGCCGCGAGCACCACTGTGTCGATGTTGCAGCGGTCGATGTTGCAGCGGTCGATGTTGCAGTGCTGGTTCCTTCGAGCAGGTGCCCGATGTCGGCGTAGACGTAGAACGCGCCGTCTGCCGGGGCCAGATCGCTGATACCCAGTTCCGGCAGGCCAGAAAGCAGAAGTTCACGATTGACGCCGTAGCGTTCGACGTGACCGTCGAGTTCGAACCTCGACTCGGGGGTAAATGCGGCGATCGCCGCGTACTGCGAGAGGGCGGGCGGGCACACGGTCATGTTCGATGCGAGGCGCTGCAATGCCGGGCGTAGTCCCGATGGCACAAGCATCCATCCCAGCCTCCAGCCCGTCATCGAGAAATACTTGGAGACCGAACCCACGACAACGGATTCGCGGGACGTCTCCCAAGCGCTGGTCATTACCTGGTCGCCGTAACCGATGCCGTGATAAATCTCGTCGGAGATCAGCAGCGTCCCGTGATCGTCGCACCAGCGAGCCAGGGCCGCCAGCTCTTCAGGATCGATCACGGTGCCGGTCGGGTTGGCAGGGCTTGCGACGATCAGGCCGTCGGGTGGCTCAGGCAAATCCTCGAGCATCGCGACCGTTGGCTGGAATCGGGTGTCGGGACCGCAGTCGATCTCGATGACCTTGCAACCGAGCGCGGCAAGCGTGTTCCGGTAGCCGGGGTAGCCCGGGCGGGCCATCACTACCGTGTCGCCGACATCGAAGGCGGCGAGGAACAGCAGCGTGAACCCACCTGACGAACCTGTCGTCACGACCACGTCATCGGCATCGACCTCGATGCCCGACTTCGCGGAGTGGTACTCGGCAATGGCCTCGCGCAGCGGCGCGATTCCGAACGTCTCGGTGTAGCCGAGCAGCTGCCCGTCAAGCGCCTCGCGCGTCGCTCGCAGAACGGGTTGTGGGGCGGGAGTGGACGGCTGCCCCGCCGCTAGCGTCAGCACATCGCCGTGCGTGCCTTGCCGCTCGATGGCCGCCTTCCACACGTCCATGACATGAAAGGTCTGAATGTTTGATCGCTGGGATTCGTGGCGCACCCAACGACGCTATCGCGGCTCGCTCACTCGCGGAAACACTATGTCGCGACGACTCGCCCGTTTCTCGATTGCACCTTCGGGGGCTATCCACAGCGACACCATCAGACCACACTGGAATTATGTTGCCCGCGTCGACCTGGGTACGCATTCTGGTGACGGTTCTCGTGCTGTCACTTGCGCTGATCGCGGCGCTGTGGGTCTTTCAGCGACGGCTGATCTACTTCCCCGACTCGTCCCCCGTCCCGCCGGCATCGATTGTGCTGCCCGGGGCCGAGGACGTTCAGTTGACCACGACCGACGGACTCGAACTCGGCGCCTGGTACGTGCCTCCGATGAACGCCGACCGTGATGCGACCGTGCTGATCGCAAACGGAAACGCCGGGAACCGTTCGGACCGGGCTTCATTGGCGGGTGAGCTCGCAGCCGAAGGATTCGCGGTGCTGCTCTTCGACTACCGGGGATACGGCGGAAACCCGGGACATCCCACCTCGGCGGGACTAGGGCGCGATGCCGAAGCTGCATACCGGTTCCTTGTCGAACGGAAGCAAGTGCCACCGGATCGGATGCTGTACTTCGGGGAGAGCCTCGGTACCGCGGTAGTGAGCGAACTCGCGCTAGCGCACCCGCCGGCCGGACTGTTGCTCCGGTCGCCACTCACCGATCTCGAATCGCTTGCGCGAGGGATTTTCTTCGGACTGCCGATCGGATTCCTCCTGTTCGATCGCTTCGCTGTCGCGGAAGCGGTTTCGCAGATCGATGTTCCGACGACGGTCGTGTACGGCGGCGCCGATGAGGTTGTGCCGCCCGCGCACAGCATCGCCGTCGCGGAAGCAGCAAACGGGCCCGTCGAAATCGTCAGGATCGACGGCGCCGGACACAACGACGCCGTCATGTTCGGCCGCGAGGTCGTCGACGCCGTCAAGTCTCTGGCGGACCGGACTGTCGGGCGGCCGTAGGGTGCCGTACACCCCCGATTCACCGCCGATTTACCTCGAAATCGTGCCCGGCAGCACCGTATTTTCGGGCGTATGGTGAGGGCGGCGGTTATGCCGAGGTAAGCCCGGGGGTCGGCCATAGTTGGCACAGCCGTTGCCAGGTTCGCAAACCAGACAATCGGGAGCACAACCATCATGAACGACACCGTCGCCGTCGAGAGCCTCCGGCAGTCAGTCAGCGACTACTACGGCAAGCAGCTTCAAAGCACCGAAGACCTCCAGACCAGCGCGTGTTGTGACGCAGAGAATGTCCCCGAATGGCTGAAACCGGTCTTGTCCGCCATCCACCCGGAAGTGCTCGCCCGCTACTACGGTTGCGGACTGGTGGCCCCGGCCATGCTCGATGGCCGTCGCGTTCTCGATCTCGGCTGTGGAACCGGGCGTGACGTCTACGCCTTGGCGCAACTTGCAGGCAGCGGAGGCCACGTCACCGGCGTCGACATGACCGATGAGCAGCTCGACGTGGCGCGCGCCCATCAAGACTGGCACAGCGAACGTTTCGGCTTCGCCAACACGACCTTCCTGAAGGGGTACATCGAGGAACTCGAGGCCCTTCCACTCGAGCCCGGCAGCTTCGACGTCATCGTTTCCAACTGCGTTGTGAACCTCGCCGCCGACAAGGAGGCCGTACTGCGCGGCGTGTTCAGGCTGCTCGAGCCTGGTGGCGAGTTCTACTTCTCGGATGTATATGCAGATCGCAGGATCCCCGAAGAGCTCCGCAAGGACGAGGTTCTCTATGGGGAGTGCCTCAGTGGCGCCTTGTACTGGAACGATTTCCTGACCCTGGCCAAACGCGCCGGATTCGCCGATCCGCGGCTCGTGACCGATCGTCCGCTCGACATCACCAATGCCGAGGTTGCCTCCAAGACCGGGAACATTCGCTTCCACTCCGCAACGTACCGGCTGTTCAAACTGGAGAACCTGGAGAGCGCCTGCGAAGACTACGGCCAGGCGGTGGTCTACCGAGGCGGCATAGAAGGACAGTCGGACAGCTTCCTACTCGACAAGCACCACGAGATCGAAACCGGCAAGGTATTTCCCGTGTGCGGCAACACCTGGCGCATGCTGTCCGACACACGCTTCTCCCCGCACTTCGAGTTCCTGGGAGACTTCTCGCGCCACTACGGCATCTTCGCGGGCTGCGGCACGGACGTACCATTCACCCAAGCAGGTTCCGAGGGATCTCAGGACAGCTCCTGCTGTTGAGCCGCGGTTCTCCGTCAGGGAACAGCGATCCGCCCCTCGACCGCGGCGAGGCCGATGTCTTTGCGGTAGTGGCTTCCGGGCAGCTTGACGGTGGCGATCTTGTTGTAGGCGTCGTCGCGCGCGGCGGTCAGATCGGGTCCGACCCCGACAACACTGAGGACGCGGCCGCCGGACGAAACTACTTGATCCTCAACAATTTTCGTACCCGCATGCAGAATCCCGTCGCCATCGGCTCCCGTGACCACGTCGCCCGTGCGCGGCGTCGCCGGGTAGTACTCGGCAGCGACGACGACCGTCACCGCGGAGCCGTCATGCCATTCGAGTGGCGCGACCTGATCCAACGTTCCCGTGGCCGCCGCGTTCAGGAGTTCGCCGAGCGGGCTCTTCAGCAGAGCCAGCACCGCCTGCGTCTCGGGGTCACCGAACCTGCAGTTGAACTCGACCACGGCCGGGCCGTCCTTGCCGATCGCCAGACCGGCATACAGCAGACCGGTGAACGCACAACCGCGCGCGACGAGCTCGGCAGCGACCGGCTTCACGACGTCGTCGACGATGCGGGCGACGGTCTCGTCGGGCAGCCACGGCAGCGGCGTGTAGGCGCCCATGCCGCCGGTGTTGGGCCCCGTGTCACCATCGCCGACACGCTTGTGGTCTTGAGCCGGAAGCAGTGGCACCACGGTTTCACCGTCGACGACACAGAACAGCGATACCTCGGGTCCGTCGAGGAAGGATTCGAGGAGGACCGGGTGACCGTTCTCGAGCAACTCGGCAGCATGATCGCGGGCGGTGTCACGATCGGTGGTGACGACGACGCCCTTGCCCGCGGCCAGGCCGTCGTCCTTGACCACCCAGTTCGGTCCGAAGCGATCCAGGGCCTCGTCCAGCTTGGCGGGATTGTCGACGATCTCACTGTGCGCGGTTCGGACACCGGCCGCTTCCATGACATCTTTGGCGAACGCCTTGGAACCCTCGATGCGTGCGGCCCCCGCCGAGGGGCCGAAGCAGGCGATGCCGGCCGAGCGAACGGCGTCGGCGACGCCGAGGACGAGGGGCACCTCGGGGCCGATGACGACGAGGTCGGCGTCGAGTTTCTTCGCCAGAGATGCCACGGCCTCCCCTGACGCGACATCGACGGGGTGCTGCTCGGCGA